>CAZNXE010000048.1:16362-25898 GCA_964576465.1 uncultured Planctomycetaceae bacterium | reverse complement strand
CAAGCATCGCCAATCTCGCGTGAAACTCAAATACCAGTTTTGGGACAAAGCCTAGCAGGTATCTGATCGGTTTTCCGACGGTATCAACGAAGCGCCGCCGCTGAAGAATGCCGACGAACTGCCAATGATGTCACGCAGCGCTTGCAGCGCACGTGCCGTACGCATTTTTACGGCACCTGGCGAGATGTTCAGTGCCTGGGCGGTTTCTGCCACCGAGCAGTTTTCGAGATAGCGCAACGTGAGAACCTGGCGATGTTTGATTTGCATTTCGGCCATCGCGATCTGCAAACATTGAACCCGCTCTCGCTGCGCTGCGACCGTGCTGGGAGATGGACCTTCGTCGACCAGCGCCTGGGCTAGGATATCCATCGACGCCGACAGGCCACCTTGTAGCCTTAGATGGCGAATTCGCCCGCCCCGTTTTGTCGCCCGAGATTCTTTCAGTCGGTCGAGCATTTGTCGTTCGGCAATGGTCCGCAGCCAACTCCCCAACGCCCGCGTCGAAGGACATCGCAGTTGACCAATTTGTTCATACGCCTTGATGTACGTCTACTGCAGAATGTCTTCGACATCGACGTGCTGTCGCAGCGCGGCGGGAAAGATCTGGCCGATGTGTCGCCGCAACCGTTCGGCGAACGTGATCAGAAGTTGACGTAATGCTTCCCGGTCGCCGGCAACGGCTAACTCAACCAGGGCGACATCGATTGTCTGGCCTTCCACGAGAACATGCCCATTGAAGTGTGTGTTGTCTCTCCCTATTCCACCGTCGATTATGTGTCACGCTGGCCCCCGTCGCAACGTTGTTATGTCCGTGGGAGACTGTGGCAAGGAACCGCCAAGAAATACCCGGAATTCGCGTGACCCCCGGGGAAGATTTGTCGTCTTAGCAGTTTGTGGTGCCCGCAAGAAGCGAGCGGATCACTCATCCCTGTTGCCAGAGCCTGGCAACCGCGAAAAAAGGTTCCATGTGGCGTCGATTGCCTCGCTGGCTGGCGCTCCACGATGTACATACAGGCCATACTGCAGACGCAAGGTCGACCCCTGTTCGATGACCAGCGAATCGCTGTAAGTCAGCGATGTCCCCATCCAGCCATCGTCACGAACGTGAAAAATCGTCGGGTGGCGGGGGTTCGAAGGATGATCCATCAGCGTGATGCCTTCGGTGACGCGCGGCGAAATTGGGCCGGAATAGTCGACCCATCGTGCAGGCTTCCACAGCACGCCTGCCTCATTGACGCCGCCGGCGGAATTGCGAATGGTTCCGCCCCCGTCGCGAACGCCGATCGACTTTGCCATTCGCACGCCGAGCGGCCCGAACGGCGTTTTTCCAAGCGTCACGTCATCATCGCGTGGCGTCAACTCCAGGGTAATCACCATCAACCACTCGCCGTTTTCAAGATCGACAAAACGGAGCGATCTTCGTTCGTCGAGCAAGACGTCTTGACCCTCGGCCTTCCACACATTGTGAGTAACCAAGGTCGCCTGCTTGTCGCCGTCGGTGAGTGCTTCGAGCTTGACGTGTTCAATGCGTCCCTTTCCCGTATCTGCCCAAAAGCTGACACCCGAGACGTCATGATGAGCGACCCAAACCGAACGGTGATGGCGGTGCCCATGTGGATCGTGTGGATGTCCCATCCGCGTGAGCTGTCGTCCCGAGGGGCCGATGATGGGAAACACAAACGGCCGGGGCACCGAGCCTCCGAAATGATACCGGGCAAGCTCCGATTCGTTTCGGCAGATCGACACCTGCTCGCCAGGCAGTGGAACCAGTGTGAGTGACGGGATCGCGTGGGGGTCCGCAACTTGGGCAAACAGCCAAGCGTCGGGCATCAATACGATCGATGCCATCAAAAGCAGCGTGGCGTTCAATGTGGACGTTGCGAGCCAAATCTTCACATGACGCTTGACCACGACAGACCTTCTGAGCTGGTTTTCATCAAGGAATAGAGAAACGCCAAACGATCGCGGGAGCTAGCTACTCATGACGGAGTTGACGATACGCACAATTTCGTCCGGCGACAATCGACTGCCGTTGGGCCTGGGGCTAAGCCCGATTGTCTCACCGCCAGTCCAGCGGTTCTCTGAGTCTTTTTCTTCGGCGTTTAGTGCTGCTAACACCCGGGGCACGTTGAACGGAATGAAGGGCGACATGCGGCCGACCGTGTAGGCCCATCGCCCCTCCCCTCGATCGTGAACCGTGACGTAGGCCTGCACGCCATCGGCCAGAATGCCGGTGTGCGCTTGCGCGCCGATCTCTCGCACCATTGCCCAACCGCGTCCGCCATCAATCCGCTCGTACCGCGTATCAAGCGTGATTCGTTCACCTCGCCCGGTCACATTGCGGAGGATACGTTGCTCGACTTCGGTCACAATGCCGGTGTAGAGTTCAGGATCTTTTTGATCCAATACGCCCGATAGCCGATGGCGGCGATAGGGCTCGAACACCCACGCCAATTCTTGCAGCAACGGCAAGTCCACCGGAAACGGATAGGCTCCCGCGGTGGCTTCCAACAAGTCTTCCATCACGACAAGCCGGTTCAACACCGGGTTGATCGCGTGCTCGGCAAGATAGCCATACTTCAACAGGAACCATGACATACAAACGTCTTCGTCGCAGTCGTTGCAGTAGACATCTGCCCGAGCGCCGGAGTCGTCGCGAAATCGTGTGAACAAACCTTGGCGTATGGTCAACAACACCTGTGCGCAGGTCGACCGTGTTGCCAGCCGATCGACGTCTTCATGATGATTGTTGAGATTCAGACGCGGTCCCGAATCTTGAAACCGCGGTCCCGAGTCAACGTAACCATCAATCGCAATGGCGAAGGGATCGGTCAGCGTACAAAACTGTTCCCAGGAGAGCGGTTCATATTGAGGTCGCATTCGTAGCACGATCGACATGATCAACGACTCGTTGCAAACAAGACAAATACAAGTTCATCACATGAGCCGATGACCACTAGATCGACGAATCGTCCAAGGAACGCCCATCGTTGGCCCATCAAGGCCCCCACATCGCTCCTATTCTGCCACACTGCCACAACGAATCGCAAGTGCCGTCGGTTTGGGGATTGCCGAAAACATCGTAAGTGACGTGTGGCGCCGACTGTATTTTCAGCAAACGGTAGAGACGACGCACTCTTTTGCCCTTGATACCGGGCCAATAGAAGGCCGGTCAGGGCTTGGTGAAACTACCTAATCTCGATGGATCGTTAGCCCGTGGGATATCGGGCTTCAAAGGCGAGGCTGTCGACGAACTTGGTTGCGGCGACGTAGTCGTTGGGGAGATAGTCACGAATATTCTTCTTCAGTTGGGCTTTCAGTTGTTCGCAGGTGGTGAGCATACGCTGATAGGTGTCCATGCCGATATTTCCGCTGGCGTCGCTTCGTGCCGCATAAAGTCGGTCCAACTGGCCCCGTGTCTCGGCGTACTGCTCATCCATCAGCAACCTTGGCCAATCGATTTTTCCGGTCACGCGATCGAGTTGCGTGGCGGTCAGCTCGTCGGGAGTTACTTCTTTGGCGCGGCGAAACGCAACTTCGCTGGAAGCCGGCGGTCGCCGCTCGGCAGCGCGCGCCTCGCGGTTGACACGCCGCATCTCAAAATAGGTGTCGGTCGTCTTCAGGCGATTATCAAGCTGTAGCGATCGGGCTTCCTCATAGTTTCCTGCCGCTTTTGAATTGAGTAGGTTCGCTTGACCGGCTGCTCGGGTCATATCGGCAATTCCACGAGCGTAGCCCTCCCCCGGCGTCGAGGCCCGATTGTCCGAGTAATACGGATTGTCATACCGCCCGTTCCACCGCTGCGCTTCGACCGCAACGGACCCGAGGCTAGCTGCCACGACAATCAAAACCATGAACGTACGCACAGTCGACCTCCCGGCTACATCGCCGGTGCAATTGGAATGGTACAAAGCGGTTCGTTCATTCTATTCGGTGGACTGAACGATTGCACTGCCTTGCGGAAAATTCACCAACACGCATTGTCAGCTTTAACTATAATAGCTGGATGGAATCTCGAAATCTCCCCCTTCTCGACATTTGAGAAGCAAGAACCTCTGGAGTGTGACCATGCAGCGCGCGGTGGTGTATTTTTTCACAATCGGTTGTCTGGTTTCGTGTGGCTTCGTCGAGGTTTTGGCCGCCGGCGAAGACCTGGACCGACTCGCCCGAGATCTAGGCTCTCGTGACTCGAATGTTCGCTGGGAAGCAGCCGATGCTTTGGCAGACCAAGGTCCGAAGGCCGCGGCGGCAGTTCCCGCGTTGATCAAAGCGCTCAGCAGCAGCGACATGCAGCTTCGTTGGCGTGCTGCCCGTGCCGTGGGGGCCATCGGACCAAAAGCCGCGGCGGCAACCGACGCACTGATTGCACTGCTTGGCGATGACGATCCACTGGTCCGCGAGTATGCCGTGGATGCCATGGGGCGCATCGGAGTTGCCGACGAACGCGTCGTCAAAGCACTGGCCAAAGCCATGACCGATGAAGACCATCAGGTGCGTGCCGAAGCCGTGGGGGCACTGGCCAGTTTAGATTTGGAACCACAGCAACGAATCGCGCTGGTCGTCGGCGTGCTCAACGAAGCGGAACCCTCGGTGGTTGCGCCGGCGTTGCAGACAATTGCCGAACATGCCAAGGAGGGAAGTCCAACCCTTATCAAGGCGTTGAAGAACCCGCAGTCTCGCTACTGGGGATGCTTGATTGCCGCTGAGATGGGCACCCGTGCGAAGCACGCGGTGACGGCGCTTGGCGAGGCCGCACAAGATGAATTCCCCGAAATCCGCATGGAAGCATTGCTTGCCCTGGGTTCCATCGGTCCAGATGCTCGCGCTGCCTTACCGACGATCGTCGCCGCGCTCGACGATGAATTCGCGGCAGTCCACTATGCTGCCATGTATGCGTTGGGGCAAATCGGCGACGCTAGTTCTGCCGCGGTCGTTCGCAAAAAACTGGACAGCAAAGACCCCATGTTGGCCGCACTCAGCGCCTGGGCACTCGCCAAGGTTTCTCCAAACGATGCCGGCGCGATCAAGCGAGCCGTGGAGATATTGACTGCCGCGCTCGACTCGGACAAGCCTTCCGTTCGCGCCGGCGCGGCCCGGGCTTTGGCCGATTTTCCAGAGAAAGCAAAACAATTCGTGCAGGCCATGGTCGGTCTCTTGGCAGACGACGACCCGACCGTGGTTGCGAACACGATTCAAACACTGGCAAGCCTTGGCGAGCCTGTTGTTCCGGTGCTCATCGAAGCATTGGATGATCCAGATCGTCGTATGGCTGCCGTTGCAATACTGGAACGCTTGGGCCCCAAAGCGAAAGATGCGGCGGTCGCGATCGTTCAAGTGGCTGGCGAGGCCGACGACGCAGATTTCCGACAAGAAGTGGGGTTCGCCTTGGCGGCCATTGGTCCCGCCGCGGCACCCGCGGTAGACGACCTAGTTGAACTGCTTGACGACCCGGACTCCAAAGTTGCTCACGCGGCCTGTTATGCCCTAGGGAAAATTGGACCGGCCGCGAAAAAAGCCGTCCCGATACTGAAGAAAAACTTGCACTGCGATGATCAATTCCTGGAGCTTTCCTGTGCCTGGGCGCTGCTGAAAATTCAGCCCAACAATGCCGAGGTCATCCAACTTGCCCTTCCACAGTTGATCAAGGCACTCACCGGGCTGCAGGAACTGGGGCGCATCGAAGCGGCGATTGCCCTCGGAGAGATCGGTTCGGCAGCCAAGTCAGCGGCCCCAGCCCTCCGCCAGGCCGAAGGCGACCCCAGCCCCGCCGTTCGCAATGCGGCGACTGAAGCCCTGAAAAAGATCGGCGCCTAGGGCGTGTCGATTGCCTGCAAGAATGGACTTTCCGAAATCGCGCGCGGTTTACTGTAGGCAACACTTCTTGTACTTGCGACCGCTTCCGCAAGGGCATGGATCATTGCGGCCAATGCGCGGCGATTCGTGATGGATTGTCGCAGCTTGCTGCACGGGCGGCGTGGAATGCTCCTCTTCATCGTTCGAAGCGGATGCTCCCAGTTGCTTCATGTTGTAGGACAGCATGAAGCGACTCATGTCTTCCTGGTCAGTCATGTCGAATCCAGCGTTCATTCCCGTCATGACAATCGACTTTGCCATGCCAAAGTTGCCTGGATCAGCAAGGTAGGATTCGAGCCGAGCGGCGTCTTCTTCGGTGAGCATCTCCAAATGTGCGTCCGCTCTCTCCAAGGAACCAGTCCGCTTGAGAAACTGCCAGAAGGCTCTCAATTCGGCGATTATTTCTTGAGCGCAATCGGGTTCGACCGACACCTTTCGAGGAAAGATGTCAAACAGAATCTCAGCGGTCTCGCTAGGTGTGATCGTTGCCGGCGTGGCGCAGAAGTACTGTGCAGCGTAGTCCATGTAGGTGGCTGGCCAGCCGAGAGACGTGTTGAACGCCGCCATAAACGCTTCGGCTTCGGGAGATTTCTCAAACCCCGACATCAGCCCGTTGATATAGTGATCGAGGCGTTCTCCATCGAGTTCCTCGCCGTATTCAGGATCTAGAATCGACGTGTGCGGATCAAACATCGTGATACTCCATTATCGTGACTACGCGGGAAGAGAAATGGCGAGCCGTCGCTCAGTCCGCAGCATACAAGATGAATGCCTTTTCGGTGACATTGGATGTCTGATTCGCCGCTGGCAACGAGCGGATAAGCCTTTGGCGGACACGGCTGCAACCGCAATTCATGACGGGAGGCAGCGTTTCGTGTTGAGGCTATGGAAATCAAAATATTTTGTGCTTCAATAGTGGCCTGAAACTGGCTGACTCTGCTCGGCTTTGCAAAGAGACGCTCCGAACGGTGAATGCACCGTGGCGGTATCCGAAGGAACGCATCAGACAACAGGAAAGCGGCAATGCTCCAAAGCGAAACAGTCAATTGGATGATGGAGGCAATCGCGAAAGCTAGCCGATCCGCGAAGTTTTCGGCTGCGGGAACATTGCCTTTGGTTGATCCGGGTTTGAAAGTAGATTGCGTCGGCCCGATCGTGTTGCCGCTGAAACCCAAAGTGGCCAAGCAACTCGTTGATGTTTGCAAGGTGGCTCCATACGGGAAGGGATCAAAAACGCTGACCGATCGAAACGTTCGCAATTCTTATGAACTCTCGCCTAGCAAGTTTCAGCTCAGTGACGATTGGATTCAGTCCATTGAAAACGCGACCCGAGAGGTTGCGACTCAACTGGGGCTACCCGAAGACCAGCTTCAAGCGAAGCCGTACAAGCTGTTGCTGTACGAACGTGGCGGGTTCTTCTTGCCACATCGTGATAGCGAGAAGCTGGGGCGAATGATTGGGAGCATGGTCATCGTGCTGCCAACGTCATTTTCCGGTGGCGAACTCGTCGTGCGACATGAATCGTCACAACAGACGTTTTCATTCCCAGAAGCGTCAAACGGAGAAGCTGCGAACTATGTCGCGTTTTATGCCGACTGCGAACACGAGATCCGAAGAGTTACGAGAGGTCGTCGGATAGCGCTTACGTACAACTTGACACTGAAGAAACCAAGAAAGTCCAAGACGAGGTCATCCGACTCACCAGACAGTGCAAGCGATCTTCTCGCAAAGTCGATTCGTTCGTGGATTACCGCCCGGCACGGTGAACCACTCGTATTTGCGTTGGAGCATCAATACACCGAACGAGGCTTAGCGGTCGACCTCCTCAAGGGCGCGGATCGTTCGGTCGCCAAGCTAGTGCTTGCGGCGGCAGAACAGTCTGGCTGCCGTGCTCATTTGGCGCAAGTGTCGCGACATCTACTCCAATTTGCCGACGACGGCAGTTTTGATCAGGGTCGTTACTGGAACTACCGCCGCGTCGATATCGACGATCTTACCATTGGTGAAGCTTACGAAGACGAATTAGTCGGCGACTGCTGGAAGAACGCTCTGGGAAAACGTCAGCGATTCGGTCCGTTGCCTTTGGACACAACTGCAATCGTGTCGTCGGTTCCAATGGATGACTGGAAGCCCACGTCGGAGGACTACGAAGGCTACACCGGGAATGCGGGAAATACTCTGGATCGTTGGTACCATCGGTCCGCAATCGTTGTCTGGCACCACGACGATCATTTCGATGTACTTGCTTGCGGTGGAGCACGACAGAGTATCGAGATATTCCTGTCCATGATGAGCAAGATCGAAAAGACACCGAAGAAACGTATCGAGGCAGCACGCGATGATTGTCTAAGACTGGCAAAGGCCATTATTCGCTGCTGGCCGAAACGTCCTTCGCGTAGTTACTGGTCGAGTAACCGTGACGACGAATCGTGGTTAGGCGATTTCGCAAAAGAAGTCTTGAAGCTTGACGACGAGTCGATCCTTCGCGATTTATTTTCAACAGTCGCACACCGAGACAAACGCACAGGGCTGAATCAAGTGATCTTGAAGGCATGTCGGAAACACGGCATCAATGTCTTTGCCACCGAACTAGAACAACTAATCACGATCTGTGGTGAACACGATTCGGAGATCGCGCTGCGTGATATTCAGTGGTTGAGCACTGTTTGCTGCGATCGCGGTCTTGGCTCACATATCGAGCTATTGCACCGACTCTGTTCACTCGCAACAGATCGATTTTGCGATTCGTACGTACAAGCCAAGAAGCAATTGTTCCACCAAGACACGAAGGCTAGGATCAAGGCGCTACCACTACTGGTCAAGTCGCTTATTGCCACGAAAGCCGATCCGTTGCTTGCAAAACTAATCAACGCTGTTCAATCTGCCCCCTGGTCATTCTCGCTTGAAGAAGCACGGATTCCCTGCTTGAAGACTCTGGTGCCGTGGTCGACAAAGCGCGCAGCCGGCCTTCATCCCAAGCTAGGAAGCTGGCTTGCCGAGGTGAGAGACGAACTGAAGTCGGAGACCCGAGAAAAGCCTTCCCCTCCCAATGATTGGGCTCGACCAGCGAAAGTGGAATGCAACTGCCGATTTTGTGTTCAACTCAACCAGTTTCTACTCGACCCAGCACTCAAGGAAACTCGGCTGGCCGCTCGTGAAGATAGACGCGACCATGTTGTCCACGGCATCCGACAGTATCGCTGCGATGTATCGCACAAGCTTGAAAAGAAGAGGAGCCCCTATTCACTTGTGCTGACAAAAACGACGGCGTCGCACGAGCGATCACTGAAGCAGTATGCAACGAATCTCAAGCTACTCAAGTCACTAGAATCGCTTGATCGATAGCGACTCACTTGCATTTACGTCAAGCTGCTCGCCATTGCAATCACACAATTCAACGCACCACTTAGCACATCGCACTTCCCAATCATGCCCCCAGCCGGCGATAGATGACCCGGGTCATTGCCACGGCCACGCCGATTATGGCGAGGGCGAGTGTGGAAGGCTCGGGAACGGCAATGCCTTCTCCTTCGACAAATCTTAGAATTCGATCCACTTCCCCGATGTTGAAGAACTGCTCTTCTAGGCCCGAGGGCCAGTGGACTTGGACCATTTGAATCGCATCCTCTTCACCGAGCCCAAACCGTAGACTTTTGCTGTCACTTGAAAGAAAGCTGGAACCG
>CAZNXE010000048.1:2499-16352 GCA_964576465.1 uncultured Planctomycetaceae bacterium | reverse complement strand
CATAAATCTCTTGCGTTAACGTTAGGTTGTCGGTGAACACGGTCACCCATGCCCCGATCGCATCGCGATTGCTAAGGGTCCCTTCCAGTTCGATGCCCAGCCAGCGATTGTCATTGCCACTGTTCTGCAGCAACACCGTGGCGCTTTCGCCGTTTGCCAGATTTTCGGCCATGATAACGAGATCGACAAACCCGTCATTGTTGAAGTCGCCTTTGGCCAGCCCCGAGGTTCTTGTATTGCTCAGGTCGATGTTCAAATTGCCGCTGGCATCGGCGAACGTGTTGGACGGATTCTGTTGCCCTAGTTGGTTCACGAGCAGGCGCCCAGGATTCCCAGCTCCCGGGCCCGCGAAAATGGGGCCAAGCGTTCCCGCGTAGGCAATGTCGGCGAACCCGTCATTGTCGAAGTCTTGGAATGCGGCACCCCAGCCGAACTCCCCCTGGCCGACCCCCACGCTCAAGCCGACATCAGAGAACGTTCCATCACCATTATTCTCGAAGAGACCATGAGGACCATTTGCGAAGGGGGTGTTGGTGCCGATATTGGTCGAGAAGACATCGATATCGCCATCGTTGTCGTAATCGGCGAACCCAATTCCCATCCAGAACCCTCGCTGGTTCATCAGCCCTGATTCCGCGCTAACGTCGGTGAATTGGAAATCGCCGTCGTTCCGAAACAACTGCATGGGGGCCGACCGGAATGACGTATCGTTGCAATTCCCAACGAAAAGATCGACATCTCCGTCGCGGTCGTAGTCAGAAAAACCGGTCACGCAAGCGGCTCGGGACGCATCGACTCCAGAGGAAATCGTAACATCCTCGAAACGAAAGTTGCCCTGATTGCGGTAGAACGAGCTGCGGGGCTGTTCTCCGGTGGCAAGACTTCCGGTGGCCGTGATGAACAAATCGAGCAAACCGTCTCCATCGACATCGGCCAGTGCCGAACTGCCCGGGGTTTGTAGCCCCACGAAGTCGGCGTCGACCTTCACATTCGCAAAGGTCCCGTCACCCTGATTTCGTAGCACTTGAATCGCACTGTTGTTGTTGAGAAGAATTTTGTCCGCGGCGCCAGTTAGAATCAGGTCTTCGTATCCGTCGTTGTCCAGATCTCCCGTAACCACTGCCGCGAGACCTGAGTATCCGACCAGCCCCGCGGATGCGGTTACATCAACGAAATTCCCGTCACCCAAGTTGCGATAAAGGCCCACCTCACGGCCACCTTCAGCCGCATTGTTCACGAACAAGTCTTGCAATCCATCTCGATCGTAATCGAGCCACGCCGCGCCTACGAAGTCTCCCTTGGTCGTGAAGTTCAGGCCTTCGGAGATGTCCACGAAGGAGACGGAACTCTGCGCGAAAGTTTTCGCGGCCATCGCATTTACCATCAATAGCGCGAATCCGAATCGGTATAAGTGCGACATACGAAGCCTCTGTCGATTGAATAAGAGGGACTGTTGCCGTGCGGCTGCGCTGGGATTGAACATTTGAAAGATTGGGGGTTAGGCCTTCTGTCGCCGTCGAAGTTGCCATGGCAAAAGCGCCGCACCTCCAACGGCCAACAATACAACTGCGCTTGGTTCGGGCACTGCCGTGTAGAAGACGATATTCGTCTCCGGATTGGCCGAAACAAATGATTGCCAGTCGGCCAACGGCACGTCCGCGGCGTCCACCGGGACCGAGAAGCCAAACTCAGGAAAAGTAACGCTCGTGCGCAGGCCAAACAGGTATCGTGTGTCGGGCGAAAGCGAAAAACCCGGTGACCAACTCGTCGTCCCAGCCGCGACACCCGTTTGAGCCAGGATCGTGCTAGACCCACTCCCCAATGGGAATCGATGAAGCTGCAACGAATGCGACTGGGGAATTTGCAGGTCGAATTCAAAATTCGGTGAAAGTGTTTGAATCGTCTCGTCAGACGCCGGAAAGCTGATGACCGGCGGCGCGATGTCAGCCTCTTCGAGACCATCGATGTCTAGCGTCATCGTGTAGCTTCGCTGCGTCGGCAGGCCTTGATCCAACTCAAATGTCCAAGACTGCTGCACAGCTGACTTCAATTCACCGAGGGTTGAGAAGGTGCCAGCCTGAAGGGACCATCCGCCACCATTTGTGGTTGCCTGAAACACGCCGTCGTCGCTGGCGATGGTGCCGTTGACAAACGCGATGTCTGGATGGCCCGGGAAGAAACCGGGGAGGATCGCTGCTGAGTAAAAACCAGGACTGACGTTTATTCCAAACTCGACAATCACATCGGCTCGGGCCACGGATGAAACCATTGCGAATGTAAAAACGACGACGATGCAGAGTTGCCTTGCCATGGATGAAAGTTGAGTTGCCCCAACACTCCTTCGGATTGCCTTTGAATGATCTGATAACCCATTAGGTTTGTGATAATGCCGACACGCACGGGTAGCCCATCAGGGCCTTGGTATAGGGGCGTCGAGATGTCAGCGGCTGGCCATCGCTAACGAGAGGGTGCGGCGTCGAGAGTACGTCACCTGAGCGCAAAGAATAAGCTGCTCACTGGAACTCGAACCGCGCAACAACGATGGCTTCCGCTGTCGACGTTTCTAGACCGATTTCCAGTAGCAGCCCTGCTTCATGAGAGAGTCCGACCGGCACGCAGGCCGCAGTCGGTAGGCTTGTCATCGACAAATTTGACTCAACGGAGACCGTCTGTCAAGCAAATCGAAGGTTTTTGGAGGAACCCCACGCTGGCGGCGGTCCGTGTCACCTTGAACGGTTCGCCCTTGGGGCCGAAATCACGAACCACGCACCTACGATTCGTGAAGAATTTCGGCTCGCAACCGCTTACGTGTGCCACGCATCGCCGCTTGACTTACCTGTTGCTACGGGCAAACTAGGGCGGTGAACGAACAGAGAAGTCTTTCCTTGGGCAGGGAGCTGTTGATTTATGTCGATTCTCGTTGTCTGCCCTGGCTGCAAGGCGTCTTTCAATGTCAGCGACAAGTTTGCCGGCAAGGAAGGGCCGTGCCCCAAGTGTAAGGCCAAAATCCAGATTCCGAAGCAGGAAGAAGTCGTCAAAATTCACGTTCCCGAGGAACATGCCTCGGGTGGCAAGGACAGTAAGGGACGGCCGACCACCAAGCCGATCGAACGTGAGGAGACGAAGCTGACTCCGGTGATGATGGTCATCATCGGCGGCGGCATTCTCGCGGTCATCGCAGTTGCGCTGGCGATGCGATTGACCGGCAGCCCAAACCCGTGGCTGGCAGGCATTGGGCTGGTGCTGATTTCGCCGCCGCTGGTCGTTGGCTGCTATTCGATCTTGCGGGATGCAGATCTCGAACCCTATCGCGGCATGGCGCTCATTGCGAGAAGCGGGATCTGCGCACTTGTGTACGCCGCTGCCTGGGGGGTGTTTGTGTTTCTGTTGCCTGGTGGTCTCACCGACCAGCTATGGAGCTGGTTGTTCGTCGCGCCGCCTTTTCTCCTGGTCGGAGGGCTCACGGCTTTGGCTTGCTACGACTTTGACTTTGGCACGGGGGTCATCCACTACAGCTTTTACGTGCTGGTGACGATGGTCGTGGGATACTTGGCCGGCTTGCCACCAGTGTGGGCCGCAAGTTAGCCCGATCGGGTATCACAATGCCGGATGATTGATCAGAAAGGCCTCAACCATTTGGCGGCGCATCTGCTTCGCCGCATCGCTTTGAAGCACGCCGGAATGGCTCGCATCGGGCACGACAATCACCTGGGCGTCGCTGCCCAATTCGTCGAGCGCCGCGGCCAATCGCTCGACGGCTCCGTTGAGATAGAACGAGTCGTGGCTGCCGACAATAACGTGCAGCTTCCCTCGAAGCAGCGGCTCCAGATCAGGCCAGCGGTCCTCTAACACCAAGCGAATGTCGTATCGCTGCCAAGCCTGCGCAACGCTCGGGTCGATGCGTCCGGTGGTTCGATCCCATAGTCGCCGGGGGAGACCGTCGTTGTCCAGCGGACTAAAAACCGCCTCGAACGAACGCAACTGACCGCCCCGCCCCAATACGTCGTCCATCTTGCCGAACGATTCGTACCACAACAACACTTGCTCTCCGCTGCGGGCGATGGGGCGGCGATCTCCCTGTTCGTCAAAATACAAACTCTGCGGCCGCTCGGCGTAGAGGTCGACGCCCTGGTAGTCACGAAAATCGACCGGGTCGGGGGCCGTACTCCAGACGCCGCCGAACACCTGGGGGTAATTGATTTGAAGCCACAGCGAAGACCAACCTCCGGAGCTATGTCCGTTTACAAATCTTGCCGTCTCGGTCGCGATCGTGCGAAAGTGCTCGTCGAGATAGGGAATGAACTCCTCGATAAGTGCCTGAGCCCGGGGTCCGTTGGTTGCGCTGTCGGCAAACACATGGTGCCCCCACTTGCAATTGGCGTTCAACACAATGCGTATGAACTCCACGCCGTCGTTGTTCTCTTCCGATGCGTCGGCGCTAAGGTATCGCTTGGCCACGTGATGCGATCCGCCAAAGCCAGGGATGATATAGAGTACGGGGTAGCGGCGCTGGGGGTTCTCCGCATAACTTGCTGGCAGCACGACCGCGGCCCGTTGAACGACTTCACGATGATGGAAATTGGAGAGCAGCTCACTTGGCAGCACAATCTCCCTCACGCGGTCGTTCCCGGGGAATTCTCGCGACGGAATCGTTTCGCCAAGCACCAGATCAATCGAACCATCGGCATCCGCGGCAAGCTCAATCTCGACGATGTCGCTGAAGATGTTGCCAACGCCCCGGGCATGATTTTGCTCATGGAAATCGTGATCGAGGATCGCCTGAACACGGTAGGTTCCCGCTGGAATCTTCGACAGTTTGTCGGGAAACCCATCCGCCGAGTCATCAACGAGAACGTTCTCGCCCGGCTCCAAAGCAACGACATCAATGCCAAGAAACGGCTCAGGGCGGAACCAATTCGGTCCGTTCATGGGTTTGCCGCGACGACGTTGCGAAAGGAATACATACAACCGGCCCGTGATCGGCTTGTCGGCCACGCGAGCATCGAGGTGAACGCGAAACGAACTGACACGCGGTAGATCCGAGGTTTGTTGGTCTGATTCCGACGGACTGGGATCCGCCGCAAGAACCCACAGCGATGAATGGGACGTCAGAAGAAACAGCCCGATCACAAGCAGTCTCACCCAGCGTTGCCCCGGTCTGGCCATTGCTCGTCTGATTTCGATGCGTGTAGGGTTCGTTGTCATGTGTTCCATTCTACCCTTTCG
This sequence comes from uncultured Planctomycetaceae bacterium, assembly GCA_964576465.1. Taxonomy (GTDB): domain Bacteria; phylum Planctomycetota; class Planctomycetia; order Pirellulales; family JAEUIK01; genus CAZNXE01. The sequence goes on along the minus strand of CAZNXE010000048.1, from coordinate 11,126 downwards.
CCGGCGGTGCTTGCAGTGAGGGAGACCTAGCGTTAGCTTACGCGCCAGACCTTTAGCAACACACACAATGTTCGACCCCGCGGCTGTATGTCATCCATTCGAGATATCCCCGAAGTGATCGCTTTGGAAGCGCCCCGCGCGATGGTGCGGATTCCGCCGGAGCTTGACATTCCGATCACTCCCCGGGTGCGGCAAGTTATCGATACCGAGGAATTCCGCCGACTGGCGCGGATCAGCCAGCTTGGCCTCGTGTCGCTGGTCTATCCGGCAGCGCATCACACGCGGTTCGAACATTCGTTGGGGGTGTATCGCAACGCGCTGCTGTACTTGCGAAAACTGGCTCACGACGAGCGATTCGCGGCTGCGGTCAGTCCCGAGGCGGCCGAATTGTTCATCGTTGCGGCATTGCTTCACGACTTGGGTCATTGGCCGTTTTGCCATCCGATCGAAGACCAGCATCTCAAGAGCCTGCCGAGCCACGAATTGTTCGCCAATAGTTTTCTTCTCGAGGGAGAAGTTGCCGACGTGCTGCGCCAGCATTGGGGCGTGCAACCCCGCGATGTGGTGGCCATGTTGTCCGATCGTCCCCGCGATCCGACCTCACGAATCCTCCAAAGCATGCTCTCGGGGCCCATCGACATCGACAAGATGGACTACCTGTATCGCGATAGTTTGCATGCCGGCGTGCCCTACGGAAGGCACTTTGACCAGGGACGTCTCATTGGCGGGCTATGCCTTAACGAGGACGGTACCGCGATTGCCATTACCGACAAGGCCAAGACAGCGGCCGAGCTGATGGTCTTTTCTCGCTATGTCATGTTCAACGAGGTGTATTGGCACCACGGCGTGCGCTCGGCGACGGCGATGTTGCAAAGGGCCTTTTTCGAACTGCACGAGGAGATGGATCTCGATCAACTGTTTCGCATGACCGAAGAACCTTTTGTCGCCCGCATGCGCGAGGCGGCGGGTGACGGACCGGCGAAAGACTTGCTCGAGGGTCTCTTCGGTTCTTCGCGTCGACTCTACAAACGCGTCACGCAATACAACTTGTTTCAAAAACCGGAGTTCTACGAGCGACTGGCACATCGCCCCTATCCGTGGCTTGTACGCTGTGCGTCGCATTTGGCATCGCTGGCAAGCAAGACATTGGGCCGTGTCGTCGCGCCGCATGAGATTCTCATCGATGCCCCGCCGGTTGCCCGGGAGGTAGAATTCGACATTGATGTCTTTTTCCCGAAGGATCAGGTCTACCGCCCCTTCGAGACGGTATCGCCCGTGGTGCGAACGTTGGCCAAAGAGCAGTTCGACGATTACGTCAAGCGCGTTCGGATCTTCGCCGATCCGCGCGTGTCCGAAGAACTTCAGCGTTCGCCGAAGTTATCGCAAATCGTTGATTCAGCTATCACGGCTGCCGCCGAAGAGTGATCGCCCGTTGTCGGAAACGATCACGACTCGATCTGGAAACGTATGGCTTGCAATAGATGGCGCATCGTTCCAACGCTGTACTCAAGATCGAGCCATAGAATGGTTCTCTGTGTGTCGAGCAAATAGACGCGAGGGATGCATTGTGTTGCCACTTGACGGTACAGCGAGCCATCGGAATCGAGCAGTTGTGGGTAGGCAATGCCCTTGTCCGACGTGATATCGCGCACGGTTTCGGTGGTGTCGCCAACATTGATGCCGACGATGCTCACGCCCTGAGAATTGAACCGCGACTGGACGTACGTCTCCAGGTCGTGTAATTGGGCGATACCATAAGGTGTACGGGCGTTCCAGAACAGAACGACGGTTAGCTTTTCGCCGCGAAGCGACGCAAGTGTCGTTGGCTCGCCGAACGAATCGTTCAGCGTAACCTCAGGGAACACCTCACCAACCTTCACCAAGCAGGTTGCCGCGTGCGCTTCGGTCATGACGACTGTTGGCATCGACGTCGGGACCGGCAGCGATGATCGATCCCCTGGGGCTGCGGGAATTCCTGATGTCGCGGAATCCGATGCGTTCGTCGCCGTGGCTGGTAGAGTTTCAGCCGACTGCATTTCCGATTCACCTTCGGGCGTCTCTTCTGACGAATCCAACGGTTTCTCAACATGGGGTTCGGCAGTACGGTCGGTCGGGGTTTCAGCCGGGCTGGGCTCAAGGCGATCGCTCGATTCGACACGCACGTCGTCAAGCTTCGTAGGCGCCGATTGCGATTCAGACCGCCGTGCCGTGGCCGCGGGCTCACTTTCAGAGTTACCGCACCCGCCGCACCAAGAACCGGCGATTGCGATGACCAAGAGCCGGGCGAACAGATTTCGTGGCCTCGTGCCGCTTTGCATGATGTGCTCTCCTTAAGCAGATTTCGCCCTGCTGAGCGTTGCGCTCCCTCACCACTCGCCGCGATCTATCGAGCGTGAACCTTGATGTGCAAGTCTCGTAATTGGTTCGCTTCCACCTCGCTGGGGGCACCGGTCATCAGGTCCGTGGCCTTTTGAGTCTTAGGAAAGGCAATCGTATCGCGAATGTTGTCACGACCGCCGAATAGCATCACCCAACGGTCGATGCCAAGGGCAATGCCACCATGGGGCGGTGCACCATATTGTAAGGCTTCGAGCAGGAATCCGAACCGCTCCTGGGCCATCTCTTCTCCGATCCCCAATTTCTGAAACACCTGCTTTTGTATCTGTTGGTCATGAATTCGGATCGTGCCGCCGCCGGCTTCGAGTCCGTTGATGACCAAGTCGTATGCTTGCGCACGCATGCCGCCGGGGTCCGTCTCCAGCAACGGCACGTCTTCCGGGCGGGGAGCGGTGAAGGGGTGGTGCATCGCAGCCCAAATCTTCTCATCTTCATCGTAGGCGAACATGGGAAACTCGACGACCCAAGAGCAATGTAACTGCGAAGGATCGTAAAGCTTCAATTCGTCTGCCATCCGACGGCGCAATCCATTGAGAGCCTTGCAGGTGACCTCGAATTGATCGGCGATAAACAGTAGCAAGTCGCCGGGCTCGACCTCGAAGCGATGTCCGATCTTGGTGAGAACATCTTCCTCAAAGTTCTTTGCGATCGGCGACTTCAACGCACAGTCGGCGTCGACCTTGAACCATGCCATGCCTTTGGCGCCGAAGTCTTGTTGCACGAAGGTCGTCAGTTCGTCGATGCCCTTGCGAGAATATTTTTCGGCGGCCCCTTTGACATTGATTCCGCGGACACGGCCTCCGCTGTCGGCAACGCTACGAAACACACGGAACTCCGTGGCGGCAGCCAAATCGGTCGCGTCGACCAGTTCCATGCCATAGCGGAGGTCCGGGGCATCGTGCCCGAAACGCTCCATCGCCTCATCGTAAGTCATTCGCGGCAGCGGAAGCGATACGCTTTGGCCAAGCAACTCGCTGGCGGTACGTGCCACTAGTCCGTCGATCACGTTGATGATGTCGTTGCTGTCGACAAACGACATTTCCATGTCCAACTGCGTGAACTCAGGCTGCCGATCTGCCCGTAGGTCTTCATCGCGAAAGCAGCGAGCCACCTGCACATAACGATCATAGCCGGCGATCATCAAGATTTGCTTATAGAGTTGTGGCGATTGCGGCAACGCGTAAAACGTCCCCTTGTTGACCCGACTCGGCACCAGATAATCGCGAGCCCCCTCGGGCGTGCTTCGCCCCAACATGGGTGTCTCAACGTCGATGAAGCCCTGTTCGTCGAAATAGTCCCGCATTAGTTTGACGAGCTGTCCACGCAGCAGAAGTGTTTCCTGCATGGCGGAACGTCGCAGGTCGAGATAGCGATGTCGCAGGCGGATATCTTCTCCCGGGGTATCCGACGACGTGGGTTGAAGCGGTAGGGGGGCACACTTGTTGAGAACTTCAAGCTTCTCCACGCGGAGTTCGATGTCGCCTGTCGACAAGGCGTCGTTGGATGTTCCCTCGGGCCGTTTCGCGACTTGCCCGGTAGCTGAGATCACGAACTCGCCACGCAGCGTTCGGGCGAGCGTCTGCACTTCCTCGCCACTTTCAGGACCGAACACGATCTGGGTTTTGCCATACCGGTCGCGGAGGTCGACAAACATGATGCCGCGATGATCGCGATAGGTGTCGACCCATCCACAGAGGGTGACCGTTTGATCAACTTGTTCGAGCCGCAGCTCACCACATTTATGCGTCCGCAGCACCACAGAACTCCCAGTTTGGGGCATCAACCGCCGACCATACGCTGGCCGCCAAAGCCCCGCATTGTAGACCGCCGACCGCAAGGCGCGAAGGATGCCAGCAGTGTGATGGGCCCCGGGGGAATGCTGGAACCGTTGAGACACGGTGTTTATGTCAGTTGTACGGCGATGTCTCGGGCAACTTGCTGGGGATCGAAATTTTCCGCCATCTCAATGCGGCGGCACTCGCTGAGGCTGCGAAACCAAGTGCGCTGCCGTTTGGCGAATTGCCGGGTGTGGGTCTTCACCAGCTCAATCGTCTCCGGCAAACCATGCTCTCCGGCGAGGTGTTCCAGTACCTCGCGGTAGCCGAGTGCTTGTTTGGCGGTGTGGCTAAGCGTTGAACCGTTGCGTGAGAGCTGAGCAACCTCGTTTACCAAACCGTCGGCGAACATCGCGTCAACGCGGCGGTCGATTCGGGCGGCTAGCGCTTCGGTGGGCCAATCGAGCCAAAATACGAAGCACTCTGATGCCGGGCGGGCGATGTCGAACTGTTGTTGCCAGTGACTAATCGGATGTCCCGTCTTGTGATAGACCTCCAGCGCACGCACCAGCCGCCGGGTGTCGTTGGGGTGCAAGCGGGCTGCCGATGGAGCGTCGATCTCGGCAAGTTTCGCATGTAGCCACTGTGGATCACGCCCGGCAGCTTCCTCGGTCAGTTGTCGACGCCACGCCCAATCGGCTGCGGGCCCCTCGAAAATTCCCCGCAATAGGGCCTTTAGATAAAGTGGGGTTCCGCCCACGAAGAGCGGCTTGACCTCCTGTTCGCGAAGCTGGTGAACCTTTTCTTCGGCCGCCGCCACATATTGGGCAACACTGTAATCCTGATCCGGCTCTAAAATATCCAACAAATGATGGGCCACCCCGGCACGTTCTTCGAGCCGTGGCTTGGCGGTGCCGATGTCCATTCCCCGGTAGAGTGCCATCGAGTCCATCGAAATGACTTCGGCACCGATGATTCTGGCTAGTTCCACCCCCACGGCGGTCTTGCCACTTGCCGTGGGGCCAGTGACGAATAGACAATCGGCGGTGGGTGGTAAGGACGTCATATGCCGAAAGTTAGGCGAAAAGTTGTTGCAAGGTGGTCGATACGTTTGCGGCTCTCGCTAGAATGAGGTTGTCAGGACCAACCTAGCGAAAGCCTGGTTTGTTCTTCGCCCCGGTTGGGATTGCAGTCCCTTCCGGGGTCTTTTTGTTGCCCACATGTTACCACGCTCACATTATTTGTCCACCCATAAAATATTCAGTTTGACAAACTTTATGGGTGGTCATAAAATTCCCGCATGAACAAGACAGACGCTAAGCCGGGACGTGGACGGCCAGCCACAGGCCAGACTCCCAAGCGGTATTTCCGCATGGACAGTGAATCGTGGTTGCTGGTTGAGCAAGCCGCAAAAACTAAGGGAGTGACCGTCTCTGACTTTGTGCGTGAGACGATACTGAGAGCCGCTAAGCGAGTGCTCTAGCGGAGAGAGGGGGTTACGATCCCATCCGTGTAGACGGACCCCTCCGGCAGCTTATAAGGCTGCTGCGCCTCCAAGACGCGGGCCGCTCTCCGTTGCAAAGGCAGAGCAGCGTTCCAGTGGTTTAGACTTGTTTTTCATGCCATCACGACACAGCAGTGGATCCCAGGTTCACAAGGACTCCCACGAATGACAGAAGACTCACTCTTAAAACTGTTTAAGGAACAACTGGAGAACCAGTCCACAAAACTCGCAAAAGATAATGGGCTATCCCAGCGTGGCCTTCACTTGATTTGGTGGTATTTTCTAGAACTCGAGGGACTTACGACGACGGAAGTCGAAGAATGCGTCTGCGATGGAGCCGGCGACTTGGCAATCGACGCAATCTGGATCAATGACGACGATGTCGTACACATCTATCAATTCAAGAACCCGGTGTGCGAAGATAAGCAGTTCAATGCCGGTAATATCGACCGGATGATTTCTGGGCTCCGTTTGATATTCGATAAGAAGCACGACGGCGTTGCCAATGAAGCGGTAAAGGCAAGAATTGACGAAATCTACCAAATCGTCCCCAAGGCATACCGGTTGCATCTCGTAACTAGCGGCATTGGAATTGACAACGAGGCAAAAACTAAGCTGGACGCTTTTGTAGAAAGCCTCAACAGTCCCTCCACTGAATTCTTTCAGTGGGAACTAGAAGACCTGGTTTTGCTTCAGGCGAGGTTTTACCAGCAAAACCTGCCTGCCATTGAGGATCCAATTGTATTTTGCTTGCCACAGCAACCGTACATCGCTAGATCGGGTGGCGCTGTGTGCTACTTGTACGATTCCACGGCTGAGAACCTCGCCGCACTCTATCTTCAGCACGGCGAGGGGCTGCTTCAGCGAAATATTCGTGCAGATCAAGGATTGACTTCCACCAACAGGACGATTCTCGCGTCCTGCACAGGAGAAGAGTCAGGACATTTTCTACACTACAACAATGGCCTTTCGTTTCTCTGCGAGAACGCCACCTGGGATCCCGTTCTAGGAACACTTACACTCCAGGGTGCCCAGGTGGTCAACGGCGGACAAACTATCCGCGCTTTGGCCAGAGCTAATAAGGAAGGATCCCTAATGAACAATGTCAGGGTTCCGTTACGTGCCATAACGTCAAACGGAGACAAGCAGTTTGCTAGCAACGTAACCGTCAACCAAAACAATCAAAACTCCATGAAGACGGGATTTCTGAGGTCAAATCACCCGCACGTAGTCCAGCTTGGGAATTCGTTGGCTAGTTTAGGCTGGTATTTGGAACGACGTGAAGGAGAGCTACGCACGATCACAGAAGACGAGAGGGTTGCCATTGAAAGCAAGATCGGCAATTCACTGGACAATCGCGTCATCACACTGAAGGGGGGGACACAAGCCTACGTCGCCACGTTCTATAGGCACCCAGAAATGGCGAAAAAAAATGCCAAGAAGATGTTTTTGGGATCCGAGGACGGTGGATTCTTCGATAAAATCTTCTCGGCTGACCTTACGGCAGACAAGATGGTGATCGCTGCAATTGTCAAGAAGCATGTCGACAACTTCGTTAAAGAATTTAAGTCCAAGGCAAGGAAAAAGATTCGCCAGGCCGAAGCAGAGTGGAAAGCAGAATATGGCGAACTGCTCGGCGAACACCTAGTCAAAGAGTTCAATCGAGAGGTCGAGCAGGCAATTCCGCAATGCGCCATCTTCTTGTCTGCGACGGTCTTTTTTGAGCACACCGACTTAAATGGCGAAGATCCCGCGACGCTGCCGTCGCTTTTGGATTCCAAGGGCCGAGAGGTAATGCAAGACCATCTGGCAATGATCTTTAAGTTTGCCCAGGAGAATCCAACTGCGGCTGACAAAGGGTGGCCGTCACTTCTCAAAAGCCAAAAATTCTACACCTCCGTCACGGTCTACATGCGGGGTGTCAAGGCCGGCGAATCTCGAAACGTCGTGTCCCCCACACACTCTTAGGACACTGCCGTCTAGAGCGATCGATTGCGGGGGACTACAATTGAGGATTCGGTACATCGCAAGAACTATCCGCGACGTCTCGTCGAATTCGATTCTGTCCTGTCGGGGCCGCCGGCGAAAGGCGCAGCCGTGAGCGAACCACCTTCCGTTTTAGCCCAACTGATGGATGTCATCATCCACCGGAAGGAGAATCCCTCGCAAGAATCGTACACCTCGCGATTGATGACCGGTGGCGTCGAGGCGATTGGTCGAAAGATCACCGAGGAGGCCTCCGAAGTGGTGGAAGCCGCCGGAGAATCAGGCCCCCAAGGGCACGAGCATCTGGTCCACGAGGCGGCCGATTTGATGTACCACCTGCTGGTAATGTTGGGGCACTGCAACGTGAATTTGACTGAGGTCCAAGCGGAGCTTGCCCGGCGTTTTGGAGTTTCGGGACTTGAAGAAAAGGCAGCTCGCCGGCGAGCTGACAAAGACTGAGGAAGTTATGAACCATTTGCGAATCGGAGTCCCCAGCAAGGGGCGTCTGTCCGAAGCGGCGGTCGAGTTGCTGCAATCCGCGGGGCTTCGTTTCAGCTCGCGCAGCCGTAGCCTCTTCGCGCGAGTACGCGAAATGCCGGTCGAGATTACGTTTCTGCGGGCCGATGACATTCCCGTGCTGTGTGCCGAGGGTGCGATCGACCTGGGAATTACTGGCAGCGATCTCGTCGTGGAAAGCGGATCCGATATCGAGTCGCGGCTCATCACACGAATGGGCTTGGGGTTCGGTCGTTGTCGGCTGGCCGTTTGTGTGCCGGAGTCGAGCCCTGTGAGCGACGTAAAGGAACTGGACAACACGCGTATCGCGACCAGTTTCCCAACCGTGACCAAGAAGTTTCTAGCTGAACATGGAGCCACGGCCCGTGTCGTGTCGCTGTCTGGTTCGGTCGAGGTGATGATTTCCCTGGGCATCGCCGACGCAATTGTTGATCTGGTGGAAACGGGCT
>CAZNXE010000048.1:0-2489 GCA_964576465.1 uncultured Planctomycetaceae bacterium | reverse complement strand
GCAGTACACTGGCAGCCAACGGCCTGAAAATCTTTACCGAAATCGGGCAGTATGAAACTGTCTTGATCCAGAATTGCGAAGCGCGACAGCCCGAGATTGCCGACCGCGTGATCCGCCGCATCGAGGGCGTGGTGATCGCCAAGAGCTATACACTGTTGGAATACAACGTGGCGCGCGAGCGACTCGCCGAAGCCGAAGCAATCACGCCCGGCTACAATTCGCCCACCGTGAATTCCTTGGAAGACCCCCTGTGGTGTTCGGTCCGGGCGATGGTCATTCGCAAGGACGTGATCGAGGTTATGGAGAAACTCGATGAGATCGGCGCCCATGCAATCTTGCAAACCGAGATTGCCAACTGCCGGCTGTAATCGTGTAGTGGCAACTTGACGCTACAAGGGCAACTCGGCCAATGTGCCGCGGCGATGGACGAATTGCCCTTCGATCATCGTGCCGATGGCCGATGCGTCTGAGTCGAACAGCAAATCGTGTGGGTCGTCTGGCCGGGTCGACTCGATGGGAACGATCGTCATGTCGGCTTGTTTGCCAACGTCAAGACTGCCGCACCGGTCTTCGCACCCTAACGCTTGAGCGCCATTGAGCGTTCCGAGGCGAATAATCTTCTCGGGGGCCAGTGAGGGAAAACGCCTCGCCACCGTGCGCAGCTCCTCCAGCAAGCTCAAGTCAGGGTTCGACGAACGCCCGTCGGTGCCTAGTGCAACATTTGCCCCGCAGGCCAATAGTCTTTCGATCGGATGCGTCGGATGACCAAAAAACTCATGCGTGCGAGGGCAGTAGACGACCGTCATCCGCTCGGCACATTCGCCAAGGAACGCAATCTCCTGCTCGTCGAGATAGTTGCCGTGGATCACAAGCGACTTCGGCGCGTCGGCGATCGTCGATAGATAATCAATCGGTCGCGTGCCCGGGGTGATGGCCTTCGGGTTCCAGTGACCACGCTCGGCGAGCAATTCTACGAAGAGGCCCGTCCCGCTTTCGAGTAACTCCAATTCCTCGGGCGATTCCGCCAAGTGCATGGCCAACAGGGCACCAGTGTGGGCCGCAAGTTGAACAAGCTGAGAGAAAAGCCTCGGATGAACCGTGTAAGGAGCATGGGGGCTGATGCCGGCATGCCATGACGGTTCCTGTTGCCCCGCCATACTCTCAATGTTGGAAGTGTTGAGATTGAGCCGGCGGTCTCGTGCGACGTGCTGTCGAGCCAACGCTAGCCGGTCGTCGATGTGCTCCAGCGCGATCGCGATCAGCTCTTGAAAGATTGTGCAGTCGAGCGGCGATTTCTCGAACGGGGCGGAAGACCAATCGCCGGTGGCAATTTCGCCCAGCGTCGTCGTTCCCAAGCGTAACGATTCATCGAGCCCTGCAACGACGGCCCTCAAGGCATCGCTGCTTGTCGTCTGGCGATGTTCAATAACGCTGCGAATCCAATCCGGAAAACGCATCCCCGGCCGGCCAAGTGGCGCATTCAAATCGCTGAATTCCAGATGAACATGAGTATTCACCAGCCCCGGCAGAATCGCCACGTCGCCCAAATCCACCGGCGGCGCCCCATCGCTCCGGCGACCAACCCCCACAACCCGACCGCCAGCCACGGTGACGACCCCGCCATCGAGTGGCGGCGCACTCCCGCGAAATACAAACCGGGCACGGTAGGCCCGAGCAGAATCATCCATCTTGTGGTGCCGTTGTGTCGTGGTGGTAAATTTCCACGTTGCAGTTTCAGTCTACCACGACGGCACAACGACACGACGAGTTGTCAAAGGACCAAACTATTGAAGCCCTCTACGTTACTTCGCTAAACACGCCATTTTCGCCGCCGACGACCGAAGGCGACCAGCGCAACAAGCCCCAAGCCAGCCAAGGTGAACGTTGAGGGTTCGGGCACAACGGCCACCCAGGCCTCGGAGTTGCCGTTGGGGTTGATGCCGTTGCCCACGATTGTGCGGCCGTCAGCGGAGACGCCGGTCGCCTCTTCCAGGGTCCAGCCGGTGAGGTCAAAGCCCAAGTCGGTCGTCAGAATATCTTGTATGCTTCGCATGCCGTGTGTTGCGTCCCAAACAAAAGCTTCGCCTCCACCAATTCCTTCGATGCCGCCGGACCGTCCCACGACGACCGAACCGTCCGCGGAGACGGCTTTGGCGGCACCTGAGGTAGTTCCCGCGTCGAGGAAGCCCAAGCCAAGCATGCCATCGGCCGCAGTCCAGCGGAACGGTTCATCGACATTGATTGAGGTAAATACCCGTCCCACTCCCACGACGACCAAACCGTCGGCGGAGATTCCATTGGCCATGCTAGAAGATCCCCCGGGGAGTAAGCCGAGTCCGACCATACCGTCACCCTCGGTCCAGCGGAATGCCTCTGCGATAAGACCAAACATTCCCGTGATGACCGAACCGTCTGCCGAGACGCCAGTGGCAACACTAGGCTTTGTCCCAAAACGGTTAAACGAGTTCATATTGTAGGTATTGCCGGAT
>CAZNXE010000047.1:11869-26188 GCA_964576465.1 uncultured Planctomycetaceae bacterium | reverse complement strand
CGCATCGTGGTGCAGGACCATGAAGATTGACTTCGGCAAAACCGCTTCGGACTATGGCCGCCATCGGGCTGGTTTCCCAGGTGCTCTCTTCGAGCGACTCGCAGGCATTGGCCTCGGAGTGGGCAATCAACGCGTGTTGGATATCGGCACCGGAACGGGTTATCTCGGGCGCGGTTTTGCTCGTGCAGGATGTCATGTCGTTGGCCTTGACCCTGCCCGGGCACTGTTGAATGAAGCTCGCCGATTGGACAAGCAGGAGAACCTTGCGACCGAATACTTGACGGCCCGCGCCGAGAGCGTACCGCTTGGGGATCATCAATTCGATATTGTTTCAGCCGGACAATGCTGGCACTGGTTCGACCGTCCGCGTGCAGCGAACGAGGCAAGACGTCTTTTGAAACCGGCTGGATCGATCGTCATCGCCCACTTTGATTGGCTGCCGTTGAGTGGGAATGTCGTCGAGGTAACCGAAGCGCTGATTCTGCAATACAACCCGACGTGGATGTTTGGCGGCGGAGTGGGGATGTATCCGCAGTGGCTCGTCGACTTGGGCACGGCAGGGTTCCTCGGCATCGAGTCGTTTTCTTTTGATGTTGATGCGCCTTACACACACGAGGCTTGGCGGGGAAGGATTCGCGCCAGCGCGGGAGTGGCAGCTAGCCTGTCGCCCGATCAAGTCTCGGCTTTCGACGACGATTTGAAGCAGCTCTTGCTCTCAAGGAATGAACCCGAGACACTTCCGATTCCCCATCGTGTTTTTGCCGTCGTCGCGCGAACGTCTGGCATTCATTGAATGACCTTATGGATTACGCCAGCATGAGACAGCGAATTACGATCGTCGATGCCTTCGCCGAGCGGGCATTCACAGGCAATCCGGCGGCAGTTTGTGTCTTGTCCGAACCGATGCCCGATCGCTGGATGCAGGATGTGGCCGCGGAGATGAACCTTTCGGAGACATGCTTCGTGCTGCGTGAAGGTGAGTTTTTTTCGCTGCGTTGGTTCACGCCAACCGTCGAGGTCGATTTGTGCGGTCACGCAACGCTCGCGGCGGCCCATGTTTTGTGGGAGGAGGACTTCATCGCGACCGATTCTTCAGCACAATTCAACACGCGCAGCGGGCGGCTGGTCGTCGTACAGCGGGATGAACGCATCGAGATGGACTTTCCCGCCATGGTCTCTCGCGCGATCGATCCTCCCGCAGGTCTGCAAGAAGCCTTGGGGACCGAAGCAACGCATGTTGAGCGAAACGACCGGGATCTGCTTGTCGAAGTCGCGGACGAGAGCACGCTTCGGCAGCTTCAACCCGACTTGGCTTGGGTTGCCGCGTTGCCGACGTTGGGTCTGATCGTCACGTGCCGTGCACAGGAACCGCCCTACGATTTCGTGTCACGTTACTTTGCACCCCGAGCCGGCATCGACGAAGACCCCGTTTGCGGTTCAGCACACTGCTGCTTGGGGCCCTACTGGAGCAAACGATTGGAGAAAACCAAGCTATGCGGCTATCAAGCATCGGCCCGGGGCGGCGTGGTCCATGTTGCCGTTAAAGAACCGCGAGTGAAGCTCGCGGGAAACGCGGTTACCGTATTGCAAGGCGAGTTGACCGCAGAGGCACATCCGAAACGAACGTCGACAACCATTCTGTAGTGTGTGTGCTTGCACGCACCGATCGCTACAGAAAAGCGCGTGCAAGCACACACGCTACGGGACTTTATCTGGAGTTAGCCGGCAAGGCCGTTGTCTTGCATTGGAATGTTGACATGACCAGTTCTACTAAACGCCGATGGTTCCAGTTTTCGTTGCGATCGATAATCATCGTTGTGACGCTACTCGGATTCACATTCGGCTGGATAGCCTATCAACTCAGCTGGATTCGCCAACGGCAGGAGATTATTGCCAGTCCTAAGTTTTCGTACGGGACTGGCGAGTATGGATTTGGACCGACTCCAATCGCACCCTGGCACCTTCGGATCTTTGATGAAACGGGCTACACCGGTGTATCGCTCATTATTGTGGATGAGGAAAGAGTGCGGTTTGGAAGTGAAGTATTTATAGATTTGCACGATACAAGGCTCACACTAGATGAACGCCGTGAAATAGAGCGCATCGAACAGCTTTTTCCCGAAGCGAATGCCCGTGCCCTCATCAGATGGTGGCCATAAGGTGGCAAGAGCCAAGTAGGGTCCGCTGTGCGGACCGATGGCGGTTGGCCACACTCCTCATTTCATCGTTGGGTTCGGGCGGGGGTCTATCCGAAGAACCGGGGATGTAGTAATCGCGAACCAACATCAGCCGTACGGGTGAAAGCAGCCGGAGAATAGGTTTACACGTCCATGGGCGGTCCGCACAGCGGACCCTACCCGGCTGCACCGTATGATGAATGTGCCAGGCAAAGTCTTCTTCGGTGCGCGTCTTGCGAATCGTGGGTGCGATCATCTGACCCAGCACCACGTCCCAATTGCCGATTAGGCATAACGTCCCTTGGCGTTTTTTGTTCGTATTCGATCCGCTCCGGTTGGCCAGGCCGCATCGGAATCGTTTTGGCGATGTGCTCCGAGGAAGGTATTTTGGGTCGATAGAATCAAGGCAACCTGCGCAGCTTGGGAAGCAAGAGTCCGTGGAAATCTAGGCAAAGAAGCCGCTTGATGTACCCTCAATTGTGAGTTGCGGCACTAGCTTGACATTCGAGATTAGGCGGCATTCACACCCACCGAATTACCTGCGCCTTTCATGTCACTCTGAATCGACCGGGTTAGAAGTCAACCTGGGTTCGAAGTGCCACGATGTTGGCGTTGCTATCGACCGACGAGGGTCGTTCGAGCGATGCATGGATGTAGTTGAACTGGATTTTTGCGTTGGCGCTCAGATACCAGTTCAAACCAGCGGTAATATCCGTCAAGACTCCGCCATCTACATCCCGGTCAGACAAGTCGATGGTCGAACCACGAACGGCAATCTCCCATGCCCCCCACCCGCCATCTCCAAGACTTCGCGTGGGCACAATTCTCCCCAGCACGGCATTCTTCCAGTTGTAGGGGCGCGTCTCACCGGTGAGAACGTATCCCACCTGCGCGTAGACCGCCGGGAATGCAAGGTTCACACCGCTGGTTTGGTCCACCAGCGCGTAGACAAGTTCCGACTGGACGTGCCACGGGCCGGCGGTCATCGCCAACTCGACATCGAATAGATTGACGAGATTGACATCCAAAATTCCGGTGTCGACAAAGGCGGGAATACTGGAAGGAACCCCGACCGGAACTCCGCCGCCTGTCTCACCAATTCCAATTTCAGGCGACGTAGCGTATCGAACGCGATCGTTGGCCGGGTCGATCAGACTATAGGCCCCACCCACGTGCAGGGCCGATCCGCGTTCACGTGGTCCCAAGGGTATCGCATGTGTGATGCGGCCGACGGTCGAATAGCCACCGTTGTCGCCGACATTTCCTCCAAATTCGTCCGTGGGAAATCGGAACACCGATGCGGCCCAGGTCGTTGTTTCGTCGACGGTGATTCCCTGAAAACCGGCTCCGATCTGTCGAAAGGGCGCAAACGTAAAGGGAAGTGACCGTTCGAGAAATGTCAACTCCTTCACACTGGTCCGTGCATCCATGTTGAAGGGCAACCGCCAGCGGCCAATCCGAATCGTTCCCAGCCATGGCACGTCGCGGATATCTAGATATACATCGGTGACGTTGATGCGCTGTGCGAATGCGAAATCAAGTTCCACCAGATAGCCCAGCTTCTCTGAGAAATCTCCTTTGGCCCCAAGTCGGGCACGACGGATATCGGCACCGTCTTGAATGTCTCCCAATATCGCTTGGTTTGCGTCGTCCTGGCCGATCCAGCCCACGTCCATCTGTGCCATGCCATTCAGTTTGATCGTCGGGTAGCTTTCTTTTGAAGCCCCGGCATGCACACGACCACAATGGGGGCAGACACCTCCGGTCGTAAAGTATCCGCACGTGAAGCATTCGCCTGCGTCAGGCCGTGTGAGAGAGCACGCTTCTCCCGGAAGGCAGCCAGCCGAGCAAGCACGAGCGCCGGAAAGGTTGGATGTGCCGAATGCGGGAAGCGGACGATTGCCTTGAGGTCCAATTAGAGCAGGTACCGTGCCTGAGTACGGTGGGCCTTGCGAACCAGTTGACGTTGGAATCGGCCACGTGGTTGTTGAGGGTGTCGTGTAAGAGGGCGGAAGCTTCGGTAATACCCCATTGCTAGGATTGCCGACTTGGGTGCCCCCGATCGCGAAGAGAGCGTTCACGGGTGCCAGCCGATAAGGCCCAGGCATTGCCTGCGCTGATGGCAGGTCCTGTCCAAGCAAGATGCTTGGCACAGAAAGAAAGAAGGGTGCCAGCACGATGCAGGCCAATAGCCGCATTCGTTGAAAGCTACGGCGGGCCCATCGCGAAGAAACGGACGATTCCAAGGTCTTGATGTGCGAATGTGAAAGCGAAACGCCAGCCATTCCAGATATTCTTTTCTTTATTCAAAGATAGCATTGGTGGTAGTCGAGTGAACGACGCCATCTGAATTATCGGCAAAGATTGCGCAACCGAAACAGTTTGTTTGGCGCAATTTCTTGCAGGCAAGCAGGTATTTCCTGCCTGGCACTCGATGGGATCCACCTCGCGATTTGCCGTTCTCGATGGCCACAAACTTGTCGTCGCGCCGATGTACGCTCGGGGATCGAAAGAAGATCAACTACCTGATACCGAAGCTCGCCCAAAACGAGGCTGGCATTCGAGACCAGGCCATTCACCGAACCTCGCAGCCTTACGCGGCATTATCATTCATCGTGTTTACTTTCTCAGGTGACTTCGTCGATCTTACGGATTCGCGGCAGGTGACGGCCTCCTTCAAAAGGGGTCGTCAACCAAACCTCGACGACAAGCAGTGCGAGATCCAAGTCGATCAATCGCTGCCCGAGAGAGAGCATGTTTGCGTCGTTATGCTGCCTCGCCAGTCGAGCGGACTCTACGTTCCAGCACAACGCGCAGCGGATCCCATGATGGCGATTGGCTGTCATCGCTTCGCCATTTCCAGAACCGCCAAGCACGATTCCACGTTCACACTCCCCGCGTGCCACGGCCGCAGCAGCCGGATGGATGAAGTCGGGGTAGTCCACTGGGGCATGCGAGTGCGTACCAAAGTCGTGCGGCATATGATCTAGCTCGCACAGCCGACGTGTGATTGCTTCCTTGTAATCCAAGCCTGCATGATCAGAAGCGATTGCCACATGCATGCGGCACTCCCCAGCTTTCATTTCTTGCGATGAAATACGTCTGTGTGACATGCTCGCATTGGGCGTGGTTAGTTGCTGCCGTTCTTCAGGGCCATCAGAGCAGTTAGCGCAGCGGGAGGCGCGGTGACTGCCGGTTCGGACGAATCCAAGGCTTCGAGAACCGGCGCGATCGTCTCGGCAATATCGTCTTGCTTTAGATCGTGCAGAACGTGGTGCGCGGCCTTGCAAAAATCGAGCGAGCGTGCTCGCTTTGTCACTCCGCTAAGAACGGTCAACAGTCCGATTTTGCCCAGTGCAATCAGGCCTTCGCCAGCCATCCAACGTATGTCGGAGTCTTCATCGTCCAAGGCATGCATCAATGCGGGGGCCGAAACGGGATCGGCAATCTCGATCAGCGCTTTGGCTGCTTCCCAGCGAACTTGCTTGCGCGGGTCGACCAGTTCACCGACAAGCGCGCGAGTCACGTCTTGGCCACCGAGTTCAACAAGTTGCTCGCGTGCCCGCTGTCGAGAAGCCGGATCGTTGCTCCCAAGATCCTCAATCCATTTCTCAGTGTTTTCCTCATTCATCGATTCATCTCCTTCAGGAATGATTGCCTCTCTGGGGGCATTCTTAACGAAACCACCCGGCTCGATAGAACCCCCCCAACATCGCCAGTGTTAGTATCACCATCATGCCCAACACGCCGAAGTAGGCATAGTCCCACTGAAGCTCAGGCATATGACGAAAGTTCATGCCGTAGATGCCCGTGATCAATGTCAGTGGGATAAAGATGGTGGAGACGATCGTTAACAGACGCAGTCGGTCGTGGACTTTGTCTTGCAATTTCAATTGATATTCTTGCTGAATGGCAGCCAAGTGTGCCAATTGCCTCCCAACCGAACGTGAGGCGTGGTCCAGATGTGAGACCGCATCTCGAAAGTAGTCCTGCAACCCTTGGATGTGGAACGCCTCGGATTCAACGGTTTGCAAGGAAGCGACGCAGTACAGTTGATCCTCGAACGCCGCCGCCAATCTAGCCAATTGCCGTTTCAACGGCAGCGTCTGCTCGGACAATTCATCGTCGGTTTCAGATTCAAGCAGGTCATCCAATCGATCAATCGCGTCGCGCGTGCGCAACGTGAACGCCATGTCTTCGTCGATGATGTGGTCTACGATTTGATACAAGATTGCCGATATGTTGTTACCGTGAAACCGCATGCCATCAACGTACTGTTCAAGGACGTGTCCCAATGCGGGAATGTCGGTTTCGTGGATCGTCACCAGCACTCCCGGCAGGCATACGACGAAAAGAAAGGTGCGATCCGGAGTGTCCCAGGTCGCATGCGTCGGCAATCCAATGACCAAGGACTTGCCGTAGGAGACCAGTCGCGAGACAGGAGATGCTTCGAGACATGCGTCCAAGGCCAAAGAATGAAGGTTCAGCGAACTCAATAGTTCTTCCAGCGAGTCTCTTCCGTCCTGATGCACGTCGATCCAGTAGGCTAGATGGTGGTCTGTGCGTTTAACAACGTCATCCACGTGGCACGGTTCGAGGAAACGCTCAGTGGTTAGGCGGAATGCACGTATTGGCATCTTGGTATAACCCATCCGAGTGACTGAGGTGACCGTCAAGCATTTATTTGTGGTTCATTCGACCAGTCAGGTAACGTGCCTAGCCAAGGCAGTATATTGTACAGGGGCGATGCTCTGCACTTCTGTATCGACTTACGGCTTAGTCGCCAGCACGATTTCGACCGGCACCCACATACTTTTGATGTCGACTTCTTGAACGTCCAGCCCGGCGGCTTCAACGGCACGGCGCACATAAATCGGGCGGCAGTCCATCAGGTTGGGAAAGTGCTTGTGCGTCCACTCATAGGCCTTCATGATGACGCCCTGTTTGCCCTGCTTGGACATCGCCACGACAACCAGCCGACCGCCGGGTTTCAAGACGCGATTGCACTCGGCAAGTACCTTTGGTATTTCCGGTGTGTCGAACAACTCTAAGGTAAAGCTCGTGAAGACGGCGTCCAGCGATTCATCGGCGTACGGCATTGTTTCGGCATCGCCACAGGTGAGTTCGACACGGTCCGCCAGGCCTTCTTTTTCCAACAGTGCCCGGGCGATCGCGAGCATCTCGTCGGAAATGTCGATTCCGAACACCTTGCCATCGGGCCGCACCGCCTTGGCCAATGCCATCAGACAATGCCCCGTACCGAAACCGATTTCAAGCACCTGTTCGCCGGATTGGGGCGCGAGCTTCGCAATTCCAATTTCGCGCATGGGTTGCTCGGAATGTTCGGCGAGCAAATCGTAGACCTTGGCGATTTTGTTGTAGTAGGCCTTGGTTTCATCTTTCGACTGCAAAACCCGCAGCACTCCCGGTTCGTATTCGTTGACATCGGTCGGCATGATGGAATGATTCCTCGGTGAGCGTTGGTAAGTCAATCCGTGGCGGCGCCACAGGAATTTATCGCTTGATTTGAAAATGAGTCGTCGTTCGCTATAGAGCAGTTCGGCGGCGACGATCAACAGGTAGAATGACCCGATCCAGGCCAGGCTGGGCTTGTCGGACTGCCACAGAAAGACCATCAGCACAACCCAAGACGCCAGTGACATCGCCATTCCAAGCAAGGGTACCAGCGGCGAAATGCCGATTTGCTTACGAAGCCGCAGCGCTGACAGATTGATGGAAGCGAAAATCAACAGGAAGGTCGCGCTGGCGAACGAAGAGATGATCGTCAAGTTGGCGGTGTTGACGAAGAGCAGAGCCGCGGCAGCGATCAGTACGAGGCTCAGCCAAGGAATTTCCTTGTGGCGCTCTTTCAATGAAAATGCTTGCGGCAGGGCTTGTTCTTGTGCCATCACCATCCCTAGCCGTGAGGTGCCGAACATGGTGGCGTTGATTGCCGATGCGGTCGAGAGCAGCGCTGCCAGCCCGATCAACAGAAACCCGGCCTGCCCCAGGAAAGGTTTGGCAGCGACCGCCAACGCATATTCCTCGGCTTTGGCGATCTCCGCGGGCAATAAGTTGCCCACGGCAACCAGCGAGACTACCACGTAGATCGTGATCGTGATTCCGATCGAAAGAAAGATGCCACGTGATAGATCGCGATGGGCGTCACGCATTTCGTTCACCGCATTGGGAATCAACTCGAATCCTTCGTAGGCAACAAAAATTAACGCCGCGCCCATCACGACGCCAAGTTCCCCTTGATTGAACACGGGCAGTACATAGTCGCGGCGGATGTACGCTAGCCCGATCACCGCGAACAGGCCCAGCAGCAATACCTTGACCATGACGATGACGTCTTCGCTCTTTCCGGCTGCCTGCACACCGTAGAGATTGACCCCCAGAAATACGAGCAGAACCAACGAGGCGAGCAAGTGTTGCGTAGCGATTTGTCCCGCGCCATCGCCCAACATAGCCGCTCCGTAAACCCCGAACGTGTAGGCGTAGAGTGCCAGCGTTCCGACATAGCCGACCAACAGCAACCATCCGCCTAGCCCGGCGATGTTCGTGTGTTTGAACGCGTGCTCCAGATAAGTAAAGCTCCCGCCGTCAGAGTGAAAGGCCAGACCCAGCTTGGCATACGAATGGCCGGTAAGCAGTGCGAGCACGCCCCCCAGTGCAAAGGCCACCGGAGCGGCATGTCCGGCTTCGCGAATCGCCAGACCGAGCACTGAAAAGATTCCCCCGCCCACCATCCCGCCGACGCCCATGGCGACAACTTCTTTGAGGCCGAGTTTTTCGTCGTTGGATTTCATGCCAATGGCCAGGGTTCCACCGTGGAGGTTGTCTTACTCAATCAGTTCATGCACGTGTTCGCGCCCCAACAGCCACTTCGTCTTGTGCAGCATGCGATAAACCGCCACCTTTAGGAAGTCGTTGAACACGAACCACACCGTGGCGTAAATCCAAATGTAAATGGTGTACTCCCATCCGACCGGCTCCATGAACAGGCCGTAGCAAGCGATCAGTGTGCCAATGATGCGTGTGGAAAACGCCGGGATGAACAGCTTCAGCGAGGGATACGGTCGGTGCCAAAAGTGCCGCTCGCCCGTGCGAGCTACATAGATGGTGGAATGTCCGGCGACGTCCAGTTTGAGAAAGATGATCGCCTGAATCAGGGGATGCGAAAAATTGAGTTCTACCAGGATGAAAAACAACAAGAACGATGACACCACGCCCGCAAATCCGAGCACGGTGGCGATCGTCAGCACTTCGCGCATGTTCCAGCGAACGGGCTGTGGTTCGACCTTGGCATTGTCATATGCGATCGCCATGATCGGAATGTCGTTTAGTAACGCCAGAATGATGATCATGATCGCGGTCACGGGATAGAAGTTGAATACCACGATTGCCAATGTCATGAACAACACAACCCGCAATGTTTCCGCGATGCGAAAGATAGCGTAACTCTTCATCCGCCCAAAAATCATGCGGGATTCTTCCAATGCACGGATAATGACCGTGAGACCTGGTTGCATCAGAACAACCCCCGACGCGGCCCTCGCGGCATCCGTTGCTCCTGACACGGCGATGCCGACGTCTGCTTTTTTCAGCGCCGGTGCGTCGTTCACTCCGTCGCCCGTCATCGCCACGATGTGGCCGTTTTTCTGTAGCCGGTCCACGATCATGTACTTGTCTTCGGGAAACACCTGAGCGAAGCCGCCTGTTTCCTCGATCAGACGAATGATTTCCGACTCGTGGCGGCGGACGAAGCCATCGTGAGGGCGGAGGTGCCTTAGCTTCCTCTCCAGCTTCTCGACCACCTCATCGGCAACCTCGCGGATTTCTTCGGCCGTGGCTTCTGTCTTGAGGCGGCCATATAAGCTTTCGGCCACGACTTCGGCAATGAGCAGCAGTTCGACCGGCCGATCCTCTTTCAACTCGGAGTGGTCGCGAATCTCTCCTTCGATGCCCAACAACTCGGCAATTTGCCGAGCAATCGCCAGGTTGTCTCCAGTCACCATTTTGATATCGATGCCCAGTTCCCGAGACTGCGCAATCATGTCGGCCGAATCGTCGCGTGGCGGATCGGAGAACGGCAGCAACCCAACGAAACGAAAAACACCCTCATCGGCTTTCTTGAACGCCACTCCCAATGTGCGATAGCCTTTCTTGGCGAACGCTTCGACTTGCTCTGCTGCATCGGTCGCAAGCGACGAATCGTCGCACAGCGCCAGAATCGCCTGCGGCGCTCCCTTCGTAACGATCAACTTGCCCGAATCGGCGATGAGTGTCGCTTCGGTGCGTTTGCTGATGGGATCGAAGGGGATGAACTCCTTCACATCGTAAGACGTTACCCGGTCAAAGCCGCCTGCCTTCTTCAATGCTGTGAAGATCGGTCTCTCCAGAGGATCGTTGTTTTCTTCGCGGCTGGCCAACGCGGCGTAGAAGACGGTATCGTCTACCGAATGCTCGCCGTATGATATCGGGACACCTAGCTGCATTTCGTTCTTGGTCAAGGTGCCTGTCTTGTCGCTGCACAGCACATCCACGCCAGCGAGTTCTTCGATCGCTACCAAACGGCTGACGATCGCCTGATGCTTGGCCAACCGCACGGCCCCCACCGCCATGGTCACCGACAACACCGCGGGCAATGCCACGGGAATCGAAGCCACGGTTAATACCAACGAAAACCGCAGGATCTCAATCACCGAGTCGCCACGAAAGATCCCCGAGAAGATGATCAAGACGACCATCACCGCCGAGATGAGGATTAGGTAATTCCCCACGTTGACGACGGCTTTTTGGAAGTGGCTGCGTTGTTGCTTTTCGGCTTGGGCAACCAAAGCCACCGTGTTGCCAAAAAAAGTGTTCAGCCCTGTTCCGGTCACCAAGGCTGTCATCTCGCCCATTTTGACGATCGAGTTCGCGTACGCGATGTCGCCGACTGTTTTGTTGACTGGCATTGATTCACCGGTCAACGACGACTGGTCGGCTTGCAGATAAGCCCCCTCAATCAGCTTGACGTCGGCCGGCACGATGTGACCGATCGTCAGCTTGACGATATCGCCCGGCACGAGTTCTTGGGCTTGGATTTCCTGCCACTTGCCGCCACGCCGAGCCAGTGCCGTGCGGGCCAGCTTTTCCTTGAGCAACTTGAGCGCTTTCAGTGCGGAGGCCTCTTGTCGGAAATCGATGACCACATTGACCAGCAAGAGGATGGCGATGATCGCACAATCTGCCCATTTCTGAACCACCGCCGAAAGAATTGCGGCAGTCTCGATCATCCACGGAATTGGTCCCCAGAAGCGTTTCAAGATACGCGCGAACAGCGTTTCTTCTTTCTCCGCAATCTCGTTCAGGCCGTACTCTTGTTGACGCTGGTGAACCTCGTCATCGGTGAGCCCGTCATGCACACTGACCCTGAGATTCTGGATCGCTTCGTCAACGGAAAGGTCTTCAAAATTGGCGATCTTTGACATGGTATTTGGCAGCTCGATCTAGTCGATAGCCCTCTCGCCCAATCTCAATCGAGCCATGAATCGCCCAATCAGGCGAGAAGTGGTTGAGGATTTAACGCCGGATGCGGACCTGTGTGTGTTCGCAACGCATCTTGCATTCACCTGTACCGAACACGTTCGAGACGGCGTTGTCAACCATGGCGTCGATTTTGCCGGCCAATTTGAGAGGGTCGAAATCTGAGGTCCAGCTTCGCGGCGCGTTTTCCGGTGACATGAATGGAGGTACGAAGATCAACGCACATCAACCGGGCAAGCTCAAGGGCTCCTGACACATGCAAGTATTCGATCGGCGTGTCGGCAGAGAGCAACGGCCACCAAACTGTGACCGATGGCGGACGATGTGGAACTAATCTAGTGGGGATTCTATTCTGAAGATGCCGGCTGAGAAGCCTCGGTTGCCTCTTGCGAGTAAGTATTGCCAAGTTCGCGAACGGAATTGTGACGAGGATCTCCAAGAAGCGGATCCATGGCGAAGGGGATCCGGTTCATCCGGGTGTTGGTAGGCAATGGGTCGGGACGAAAACAGTTCCCTAACTTGGTGGACAGAATCGCGGGCATGACCAACAGATCGCAGGCTAGTGCAACGCTGAGTAGTAGAGCCAGCAAAGCACCGAACTGAGCAGAAGGGCCGAAGCGGCTAAAGGCAAGAAGTCCCAGCCCTAAAGTCGCGATCACCGTGGTTTTGACCATGGGTGTGCCACAAGCTTCGATGCTTTCCTGAGCGAGTTGTGCGTTCGAGGCCTCCGGGCAGCTACGACTTCGGTGCCGAAAGTGAGCGATCAGGTGCAGCGTATCATCCAGTGCGATTCCCAACGCCGTGCTTGCGGTCAACAGGGCACCAACATTCAACGGACGCGCTAGCCAGCCATAAATACCGAAGACAATCACGACGGGGGCAATGTTCGGCAACAACGTCACAATCGCCGCGCTGATCGACCGAAGGGCAAGCGACAGAATGGCAGCTAGAAGGGCCAAGGCGAGAAGAAAACTGATCAACAGGCTGCGAAAGATCTCTTCTTGCGCGGCAAGAATTAGCGGCACTAAACCGGTGAATCCCACCTGAATATTACTGGGAATTCGCCGACGCAGTTGCTCGACAATTTCTGAAAGGTTTGATGACTCAGGGCTGGCAACGCTGGCGGTCACTCGCCAGTGATGACCATCGTCGGTGATCATATTACGGACAAGTGGACCGTATTCCTCATCTTCGAGCAGGGCACTGGCCTGCTCTCCGGCACGGATCGGGTCGTCCCGAAGCAATCCGGCAAGTCCCACCGTACTCTCGACAGCGGGATGGTTTTGAAGTCGTGTTTCAATCTGCCGCGCGAGCCAAACACGCTGGGGCCAAGAGAGAGACTCCGGCATGTCGATGATCGCTTCGACAGCCAGTAACCCGGTTAGGCGCTGTTCGATGCGGCGATAGTCTGCCAAGGTCCGCGAGTTATTCGGGAAGAACTTCAAGGCATCCGATTCGGCGCGTAGCAAAGTAAGACCGCTTGCGGAGGCCAACAATGCGACCATCCATAGAGCCAAGACAACCGGGACCGCAGGCTTTGAAAAGCCGGAAAATGTTCGCTTCGGCCCTTTCGCAAGCGGCGGTTCAGCAACCAACATGACGGGGATATAGAGGTAGGTGATTCCCAACGCCAAGACCGTTCCGACGGCGGCCCAAATGCCAAAACTACGCACCGGCTCAAACCGGCTTGTCGCTAGAGACGCCGTACCAATGGCCGTCGTCAATGCGGCGAGTGTTGCCGGTTTGATGGAGCGAGTAATGGCAAAGCCCACTGAATTGTTTCGGTCGGGGCTCTGTTGCCACTGGTGGATCAGATGGACCCCGAAGGAAAGATTCAAAACCAGAATCATGGGCGGCAGTGCCACTAGCAGCATGTTCATCGTCGTGCCGACGTAAGCCATGGCCGAAAGTGTCGCCAGCACGCTCACGCCGGAACTCAAGAGAACCATTAAGGCCAGCGAAAACCTGCCGAGCAGGTACCACAGCAGTAGAAACATGACAACGCAGGCCGTGGGGAACAAGATCGACAGCGATTCGGTCGCCAGCCGATCGAGCGCGACGTTGATGACCGGCGGTCCGCCCCAATGGATGTCGTGTTCCGCAAAGCCTGCCTGGTCCGCGGCGTGAGCCAACTCAGACAATAGTTTCTCTCGGTCAAGGTCGGCTGAAAATTTCAACGCGACGAAAATGGCCGAGAATCTTGGATGGCGGCCCGTCAGGGGAAGCCAGAGATTTGTCAGTTCGCTGAGTTCGACACCGGCTAGCGTGCCCTGCATGTCGGCAACGCGCTCGGGCGTCCAACACCATGCCACGACCGGCATTGGATCCACCTGCTCAGCAAGCTTCGTCAAGCGAGGGTCGGCTGCTGGACATTGGTCGAATGCCATCAGAACGAAGTCATTCACTCCGAACCGTTCGCAGAAGGCCTGATAATCAACGACCGCGGGGGTATCGTCGCCCAGCCATTTCTCGATCGCATTCTTACTGCGCAGGTGGAATGCGAAATAGGGCAGCGTGGCGCACCCACCTAGAAACAGCAGATAGAGAACGAGATTCCAGCGGGCGTACCAAGCGTGTATTAGGCGGGCGTCCATGACGCGCAGTCTCC
>CAZNXE010000047.1:0-11859 GCA_964576465.1 uncultured Planctomycetaceae bacterium | reverse complement strand
GCCGCGCTTTTGAGAGGATCGCGTCGGACCGTCGCATAGCCTGGAACCGTTTCGAGAAGGCCGCGATAATGTTCAACCGCCAGCATCTGGCGCGGGCCGAAATCATAACTCAAGACACTCGAAAGATACGTATGGCATTGATCGGTGCTCCAACCGATTCGTTTCGACCACTCGGCGGCAATTTCGTCCAGGTGGCACAGTCCATGGTGCTTCGCCTGCATGAATGGCTGGCTAAGACGTCGGGCAATCGTCGGACTGCGACACGACCAGACCGCGAAGACGAACGGGAGGCCCGTCCATTGTTTCCAGGCGAGTCCTAGATCCAACACGACGGGGAAACATGTCTCGTCGCTTTCGATGGCTCGATCGCCGATAATGAGTACGGCGTCGGTTTCAAGCTGCTCGGGATGGTCTTCGGGTCTCCAAATGATGAACTCGGGAGTCATGCCGTAGTGCCTGGCGAACAGAATGCGAGTCAACGCGGCGCTGGTTCGTGACGCCGAATCCAGGGCAACGGTGCGAACTGCTTCGATCGGGCATCGGCAGAAGAGTTTGACACTCCAAACGGGGCCATCGCACCCGATCGCAATGCCCGGGGCAAGACTGTAGTGTGCATGTTGCAAGTGTTCGACGATCGGAATGAGCGCGGCATCGAGATCGCCCGCGGCTAACAGGTCTGCCAGCACGCTGGGCACATCTCTGACGATCTCTGTATACGGAAGGATTTCGGGCAGCGCAGCGACCAGCGGTTGAGAGTTCAAATAGTCGATGCATCCGATACGCAATCGTGAGTTGGCCATTGGTTCTGTCTCGTTGAGTGGGCAAGCCTACAGCAACCCAGGCGGCAGACGCAGAAACCGTTCATAAATGTCCGGATCCATCCACCGACTCTGGTCGAAGTGCAGCAAAATCTCATCATTCTTACGAGGATGCCCTGCGTCGTCCGTGCCTATCCACATGAAGATGTACTTTTCGAGTCGATCCGCCCCCAGAACCTGCTCGTCGTTGTCGGGGTTGAAAATGGACGCCAACTGAGGAGTTCCGGCGATCTGAACCGTATCCAATTCGCGATAGTCGGCCAGGCGATAGGGACGCACGAGCGAGGGGTCCGTGGGCCAGTTGAAATGGGCCGACGATTGAACGCCCTGCATGCGGTGTTCGCCGGCAGAGACAAACAGCACCGGCGGAGCAGCTACATCCGACGGTGTATTGACCACGCCGGCAACTTCCCAGTCGATGACTCTTGGAACATTGCGTTCGGTGGCAAACGTCTTACCACTTTCTGGCGGACCCAGCGTCTGCCATGCGGCCGATTCAACACGTTGCTCGACGAACGCTTTGTGATAACAACCGCAGGCGAGCACCGTTTCGTAGAACAGCGGAAGCTTGGCGTCATCGAGCGTGATGCGAACGATCCCGCTGTCTATGTTGGCGGCTTCGATATCAATGGCCTTGGTTTGTGGCCTCCGCGGGTACCACACGACATACGTAAGTTGCACATGCTCTCGAGTACCGAGAAGCCGCTTCTTGACGATCGCATAAACCGTTGGTTGTGCAACGTCCACATGTGTTTTCAACTCGTCGCCATTTTCAAAGTGAAGATAGGCTCGGCCGATGGCGTCTGAGTCAGGAGACCAAGTCCGGTCATGTTCGCCGGGCACCTGTTGGCCTTGGACAAGAATGGGGGCGTAAACATAGACAAGTTCTTCCGGAGTGGCGTCCGCCAGTTTGGCTTGGCTCCACGCCCGACCCATGTTTGGGGGCGCATACACGATCGCTCGCCCGTGCATTGCTTGTACGGGATCATAGACAGCCGTTTCGTTGAGCATCGGCCAAGTCACATTACAACCTGCCGAACTAACAACGACGCCAATCAGTATCAAAAGACCGCCACGCGTCATTTTCGGGCAACCTTTCGTGTCGCCTGATCGTTTAGATTCCAGTCATAACTCAGATAGGCGATTCGCGTTTGACCGCCATGAAGCAATTGCTTGGCATTGTCAGGCAGATAGGGTTCGAGTGAAATCAATCCGTCGATGGCCGTATCGCCGAAATCTTCGGCGAACCATTTAAGGATACTGGAGACATGGATAGTCTTGCTGCTCCGGTCGACTCTTAGATTTCGCGTGTTACCAAAAAACGCACGTGCGTTGTCAGCGAGTTGTTCTTCAAGCCGGGCAGTCGTGTAGGCTTCACTTCGGAGTCGTGGGCATCCGATTGACGCACATACGATCGCGAAATGGACACGATTGTCTCCCACCTTGCGAAGCACTTGGTGCTCCATCGTGTTGAGCGAGTAACTCTTGGAGCCAACGATGAGTAGCAGATCGTCCCAGATGTTGTATCCCCATAATTTCGGCGTATGGTTGCGAATGCTGCTGGTTGGGTATTCACGCAAAATGCCGTGCATGGTGAGTGCATTGTAGGCATTGATCCAAAATGCAAGATAAGCTTCGCGTGAGGTGCGTGCCGTCGGATCAGCCGGGCTGAGTGATTCCAAATAGCGTTCCAGCGCGGCGACGTCTTGCGTCGAGCCTTTCCACGCGCGATAGTCGACAAATCCATCGCGATCAACATAACGCGCGAGAAGTGCGTCCCACGCGGCGTGGTCGATTTGGTCCATCGGTACCAACGCCGTTGTTGAAGTGCGTGTGCCAAGTGTGATCGTGTCACCACCGCGGACTTGATCCACGCTGATATACAGCGAACACACAAGCATGCATCCATGTAAAGCCGCTCTCATAATTCGCGCTCCTTCGCCCGTTCTACGGTAATGGTCTAGTGATTCTGCCTGTGGAACTTTCAGTCGATTGGTTCCAAGCCACGAAGCTCTTGTTGAAGTACGTCCAGCAGTGACTCGAGGTCTTCTCGCTGCACAACCAGTGGCGGCATCAGTGTCAACACATTGCGATCCGTGCCGGTCCGCCCGACTAAAAATCCTTGATCTTTGAGAGCTTCAAGTAATCCATTGAACTCATTGCCCGGTATCTGTCCATCGGGACGACGGAGTTCGACACCCCACATGAGTCCCCGCCCGCGAATTTCGTAAACCCACGGATTGCCATCCAGACGCTCGGCAAGGGCTCCGCCGAACCATGACCCCTCTGACTTGGCACGAGCGGCCAATCCATGTGTGTGGTGATAGTCCAATACGGCAAGCGCGGCCGCACAGCTCATCGGGTTGCCACCGAAAGTACTCGCTCCCGGTCGGGTATAGTGCTCCGCTAGCTTCTTGGTTGTCAGCGCCGCGGCGATTGGAAACCCGTTGCCGAGGGCTTTTGCCACGCTAAGAACATCGGGAACAACGCCGCATGCCTCTGACGCGAACCATGTGCCCGTGCGACTAAAGCCCGTTTGCACTTCGTCGAAGATCAATAAACTTCCATGACGATCGCAAAGCTCGCGTAACGCAGGAAGAAACCCAGCCGGCGGAACGACGATGCCCCCGTTGCCCTGAATCGGCTCGATGATCACCGCCGCGATATCGTTTTCGGAGAGCGCGCGTTCGACGGCAGCAAGGCAACTCGAATCGGTCGGCGCAGGAGCGTGCTGGAAGCAATCCAAAGGCGCTGGATCGGTTCGCCACATTGCCAGTGCGGTCGCCGACATGGCGGCTTTTGTACGGCCGTGCAATCCTCCATCGAAGGCAAGAAACTGATTTCGTCCCGTTGCCAGTGACGCTAACAGCAACGCCGCTTCGTTTGCTTCGGACCCGCTCGCGCAGAAGAAGGCGCAGTCTAATTCTCCCGGCGTCACACGTGCCAATTGCTCGGCCAACGCAAGCATGGGCTCGGCAAGATAGATCGTTGTCGTGTGTTGCAGTTGGGCCATCTGCTTGCTTACGGCTGCGAGAATCTGCCGGTTGCCATGACCGGCATTCATCACGCCGACACCGCTATAACAGTCGAGATAGCGTTTTCCCGTGGCGTCGATTAGATGGGCACCCTCGCCGCGAACGATCACGGGTGGGTCTTGATAGAAATGATAAACGCACGGCCATATGTGCTTCTTCTTCGTACGGACTAACTCCCGTGCATCGCGGAGCGTTTCGATTTGTGTTGCCATGTTTCGGGCTCCCTGTTAAGCGGCTATTCGTTTCGTCAACGCGGCGGTAACTTCAGGTGATCCGTCAACAAACTCGACATCGGGTAGTGAATCCGCCATGCCGACTTCCTTGACATGCCTTAGCAGTACCCCGAGCGCGGTTCGCACGTCGGCGGGCAAGAAGATACTGTCGGAATTGGCGAACATCGAGACGAACTGATCGCCGCACCCGCCTGCTTCGCCGCGTCCAAACTGCTGTGTCCAGCTCAGCACTTCGTCGCGGTGATCTAGGGCCCAAAGCAGGCTTTTGCGGATCAGGTCGCACAGAGCATTGCTGGCCTCAACTCCAATGTCACGGCGAACAACATTTAGACCCACGGGCAAGGGAAGCCCCGTGCGCTGCGACCACATGGCGCCAAGGTCGACAACTTTTTGTAAGCCGAGTTGTGGGTAGAACAGCAGCTCTTCGTGGATCATCACACCCGCATCAAGTTCGCCGGCGGCAACGGCTTCGGCAATTTTGTCGAATTGCATTTCGACGAGTTCAGCTTCAGGCTGCACCCATTTCATCAGGAACCCGCCGGTGGTCGGCATTCCGGGAACACCGATCCGTTTGTGACGCAATTGTTCAACGGTGCGTGATCCTTGGCTAATCAGCACGGGACCATAGCCACGTCCGACGCTCGTTCCCACACTCAAGACACGGTAGTCTTTCGCGAGCATGGGATAAGCAACAGACGATATCGCCGTGACCCCGAATTCTCGGCGCATCGCGGCATGATTCAAATTGATGATGTGATCGGTACGGAACGTCAACCGAAACTTCTCGCTAGAGATTCGGTTGCACTCCAGGGCGTGGTAGTAGAACGCATCGTCACTGTCTGGTGTATACGCGATCGAGATTTCGTGCGGTGTCGTCATCGAAAGACTCCATTCTTCCCAATTGTGACGTTAGTAAATTCCCAGTTTGAGTTGACCTGTCTGCTTTGGCGGAGGCGCGGGGTTTCGGATTCCGTTGCCATGCCAGCCAAGATTGCGTGCTTGCTGGCTTGCGGGAATGAGTTCAGCCCAATCTCGTTCCATGACACCCACCAGCAACATCGACTCATCCAGCCGATGGAAGACAAGTTGTCCGCGACGACCTTCCGCGTCGTCAGACTTTGCCACGTCGAATAACAGTCGTGGACCACGAGGAAAATAGTCGAGCGTACATCGCGGTTCGTCGACAACTTCAAGCGCGCATCCAAAGTGTGTATTGCCATAACCAGCAAGATGAACCGCGGCAGGAAAGGCTTGGCGATATTGATTGACATCATCCGCCGTCATGACCAATCCGCCATAGTGAATGCCACGCAGACGCTCTCGCTGAGCGTCGGTGAGCACATCGATCAGTCGTTCGATGACGCGTGGTGTCGTGAAGAGGACCTCGATTTCCTCGCGCTGAACAACCGCCACGGCCTGCTCCACAACATGATCCAAATAGCGTTTGCCCGCCAAGCTGCCGGCAGCGAGTTTCTTGGCCCAACGCGGATCGAAATCGACCTGCCATGGTTCGGCACCCTCAAGGGCGATCGCTAACTCTCGGGCCGCGCGTCCGATGATGTGTGGGCCCGATGGCCCGATGTACAACCATTGGGCTCCACGTGGAAAGCCAATTCTGTCGGCCACCTCGACGAACGGAGTTACAAATGCGTCTCGGAATTCGTTTTCCAGATATGCCGTGGGAACCGGCACGCCGGAACTCCCTCCACTTTCGGCTAGCACGAATCGTTCGCGTTGTTGGTGGAGTGATTGAGGAACGAACTCCCACACGCTTGTGCCGCGCAAGTCGGGTGGATCCATCGTTCCGAGTAACTGTAAGTCGGCCACCGAACGTACCTGGTCGCGAACGTCGAACCCCAGGCTCTGCTGGCGGCGCAACCAAAAGAGCGACCCGTGTTCGGGATGGAAATGCAGATCGACGATCTGTTGCACCAGCACATCGTCGGTTGTGTGAACCAGCAACTCTGTCGTTGGAATACTACTCATGGGAGGGGCCTCCTAACGCGTCTACAAGAAATGGCACGATGCGATCCGCAAGCCATTGCTCGCAACCGCGAAAGAAGTGGTCGTCAAGATCTGCCAGTTCGATCGTATTGCGACCTTGCCATTGTGAAACCGCGGCGGTCAACGTCTCTGCATCGGTGGCGAAATCATTGCGTGATGCAAGAATGAGCTTGGGAATCGTGCTGCGTGCTAGTCCTTGGCAATCATGTCGGCCTACCGTGGGGGCAATACAAGCAATTGCGGCGGCGTTCCCTTCGTTTGCAATCCACTGCGCAATGACAGAGCACCCAAAGCTGTAGCCGACCACTGCCAACGGTGTTGACATGTGAACCGCTGATTCCAAAAACTCGGCCGCTGCCTTTAGGTCATTCCAACGGTCTGGTTCATCGTCGACGTGCGAGGTTTGCCAAAAGTCGTCGAGTCGAGATGCGTTGGCCTGAGGGGGGCCATCGCTGTCCCCGACTCCGGCGTAGTTGAATCGAAGCGTCGCGGTGCCGGCCTCGACCAGCATTGATTCCACGGCGAGCATGACGTTGTTATTCATGTCGCCACCTAAGAGCGGATGGGGGCCAGTTAACAGAACGCGCGCCCATGGCTGAACATCGTTGCCATAGGCCAAGACGCCTTCTATCTCGCCATCGTTGGCCGAAAAACGCACGCATTCAGCCACGGATTCATGCTCGACTGGCAAGTCAGCCACGGGCTATGCCCTCCGGCTTGGAGCAAGGAAACTCGTTAATGAATTCACCGAAAATGGCAGCCATTTTCAGCCCCATTTCCACATCGCCCGATACGTCGAATCTTCGATCGAAGAACGCCTGTTGTGCCGAAGTCCGGCCGCTGACGATGTCGCCGAACGTAACGCTATCGCCCACGAAGGTTACATCGGCGGGAATCGCTGCATCGGAAGTTACACTTTGCAGTTCTCCGTCTTTGAAGCAACAAGTCCAATTCCCGCCACCGGAACCCGCAAGCTGGAGGCGAACCGTGAGGGTAAGGCTAGAAATGCGTCGTAACGCCGAACGCGGTGCCCGCTCGACGAGAAACTGTCGCAAATACCAATCGCATGGAAACCCTGGCCCAGGACGAGCTGCCTTTAGCCCGCCCCAGTTATTGGCCTCGGCAAATGTTACTAGCCGCTCGATTGCCGCAACGTCCATGCGGGGGCATGGGTCGTCTGGAAAGGCGGCGCGAAGACTTGAATTGTCGAACCGCACGTCATGTCTCCAATAAGGCCCCAACGCACCAAGGTTTTCATAGAAAAGACGCTCCCACTTATTCTTCTCTTCGGCAACAACGCTGCGGTCGAACGTAATTGTTGTGCCGTTCCAAATGCGTCGGACAGCTTCCATTGCCTCGTCGTTTCGTGTCGGTTCCACTGGAGTAAGGTGATAGGTTCCTGATTCGTGCCTGTGCGTTTCAGCCAACGCGACAATTTGTCGCGCGACCCAGTCGACTGGCACGAGATTTCGTATTCCAGATGGCTCAATATCGAGTCGCAACGACACCTGGTTCGATCCGGCCTTTTGGCGATTGGCTCTCCTGAGAAGAAGCGCAAATGCTCGAAGTGGTCGATAGAATCCCTGGTACGACGATGTACGACCGGTTGCGTATTCGCCGACGACGATGGCTGGTCGTGCAATCGTCAGGCGAAATCCCGTCTCTTTCGATGTCTGTCGCAGGAGTTGCTCTGCATTCCATTTACTCGATTCATAAGCGTTATAGAACCGGCGTGGAGATTCGTCGTCTTCGTAAACGGGCCCCCACTGCTTCCCCGCCACGTAGGCGGTGCTCACTTGCAGCCAGTGACGCAGGTGTCCGCTTTCCAAGATGTCGAGAAGTCGTCGCGTGCCGTCAAAGTTAGTCGCCGACGGGTCGCCATTGGGTTGCTCTTCAAATTGGACGCAAGCCGCTGCATGAATTATGGTTCGACATGATCGCAACCGCTGTAGCCCGACAGCATCCACCGCCAGCGATTCATCACGCAGATTACCCGAAACGATGACAAGCGATTCGGGCAAGGCCTCACGATGGTTGCCCGCTTGTTGGAAAGATGTTTCGACGCGCTGCCTCGCCGTTGTGTCAGTAGAACAACGCGCGAATACAACGACGTCATGTCCTGCTGCGAGCAGTTCCTGAAGAACATAGCTGCCAACAAATCCGGTTGCACCGGTCAACAGAATCGGACCATCCATGGTTTACCTCGCGTGCCCTGTTCCGTCGAATTGTGGGTGCCCCCCGAATGCTGCCCTGGCGGGAGTTGTCCTTCGCCGCGGATCGCTCCCACTTGTTCTCGCCTCAGATCTTTTTCATCGTGGTCTCACCGCATGCATCCTTTCAGCGACAATCTGCGTGACCACGAGCCGGTTGATCTTTTGCCGGAGCCGTGAGTCCCTGGCATGCCTACTAGTGAACTAGTAGAGGGCGAGACTTCTAATTGAAATCGGTCCGCAGCGTCAAGGCGGCTTCATTCGATCGATTGCCGTGCTGGCAGCAAGCGTAGACAGCAGTGGCCTAGAGGTGAACCGATTCGTCTTGACGTTCACAATCCAGGCAATCTACGTTGATTGCTGCACTGAAAAGTAGGCACGGAAGGTGAGTAGAGGTCTTGCGCAAATGTGGCACATCGGCTCTTGTATTCGTCGATCGCTCGTACCGAGGTATCCCGTTTCGATGCAGCGGCGATACGGCCTATCGCTATTCGAGTTGATCGTCGCGATGGCCATTCTGGCAATGTTGTTTGGCATCGCGCTTCCGGCCGTTCAAAGCGTTCGTGAATCGGCCAGACGCATGCAGTGTGCCAACAATCTTCGCCAAATCGGTACGTCGCTCTTTGCCTATCACGATTCCTTTAGAAGTTTTCCGCCAGGATGGATCGAGCGAGGCGAGTTGGCATCAGGCTGGGGTTGGGCCTCGATGATTCTTCCGCAAATCGAACAAGCGGCCGTTGCCAGCGAGGTTCACTTTGAATTTCCGATTGGTGATCACCGCAACGATGCGGCGCGCCTTGAGCGAATTGCTTTGTTTGTTTGCCCGTCGGATCGCGCGGAGGATCGATTTTGGCTGTACAAAGAAGAAGAGGAAGAAAACGACCACACGACTGCGGCAACGTCTCATCTGCCCATGGAAGAGGAACGCCTTTTCGAGCTTGCGGCGGCTAACTACGTTGGAGTCTTTGGAACCACGGATCCAGACGAAGTGCTGGGGGAGACCGGCAACGGCGCCTTTATCGGCGATCGCGCGATGCGCATGGCGAATTTCGTGGATGGCTTGAGTCAGACGTTTCTTGTTGCCGAGCGAACGAGCAGTCAGTTGCCGTCGACCTGGGTTGGCATGCACCCCGAAGGTGAAGAGGGCCCCGCCCGCGTCGTGGGGTTCGCCGATCTTGGAATGAACAACACCAGCGCCGACGAGTGCGAACTATCGAGCCGACATCCGGGCGGCGCGCAGTTCCTGATGGGAGACGGACGCGTCGTTTTCTTAACCGATGAAATCAATCACGCTACCTACCAAAGCATGGCTGCGAGATCCGATCGCCTGATCGTCAACAAAACAGGAGCTTCCGAATGACTGCGTCTGCTGGCACTACAAAGATGCGTTGCGACGTTCCCAAGCTTGGACGCCGCGAATTGGAGATTATGAATGCTGTTTGGAATTCTGGCGAAGTAACCGTCCGAGAAGTTCGCGACCAAATTGGTTCAGTTGCCTATACGACTGTACTCGCCATGATGCGCACACTGGAGAATCAGAAGGGTGTCCTGGCGCATCGCGAAGATGGTAAGACATACATTTACAGAGCCACCATGAGCCGCGAGCAGATCTCACAAACGCTCATCGCGGACCTCTGCAAGCTCGTCTTCGGAGGGTCGACACCATCGCTGGTCAGCAATCTGTTAGGGCAAAATCCCCCGAGTAGCGACGATATCAAAGCGCTCAAGGAAATCATCGCCCGCAACGAAGAAAAAATCGGGTAGCCGTCATGACTTCCTCACTCTGGGCGCACAACGTTGCCCTGTTCTTGTGTCAAGCAGTATGGCAATCAACCTTCCTGCTGCTGATTGCCTCCGGTGTGTTGCGTTGGCTGCGCAGGCCTGGTGATCGGGCGATGATCGCGGATGCAGCACTTGTACTAATCCTGGTTGGGCCATTGGTGACTGCTCTGTTGCCGCACTATGTATTGTGGCCCGGTCGTGACCTTGAATTCTTTCCATTCGTTGAGCCCAGTTCATATCAACAGGTCGCCGACTGGACGGGATGGATGGGGCTGGTCGCAACAACGGTCGTCTTGGTTTGGGTTTCCATCGCCGGTTTTCACTTGGCTCGTCTGTGCCGTGGTGCTTGGTTGCTCGGGCGAATCCTTCGTCATTCAGTACCACACGAATCGTCTCGCATTCAAAATCTCCTCGCCGGGATCGACAATACCATTCAGGTTCAGGTCAGGATTGTCCCGGGGTTGAGCGCACCGTCTTGTTGGCAATTTCGCCGCTCGTTTCTCCTGCTTCCCGACTTTGTACTCAGTCTTCCAGACGCAGAACTCGAACTGATTCTACGCCACGAAATCGCACATATTCGCTTTGCACACCCGGTGAGATTGTTCTTGAACCGCTTGGCAATTGCACTCTACTGGTTTCACCCGCTGGTGTACGGTTTGAGCAAGAGATCGACACTCTGTCGTGAGTTAGCATGCGACGACTGGGCGGCCAGAACGACCCGTTCGCGAAGACAGTACGCAAACATGCTGACTCGCATCGCGGAGCGGACCGTTGTCTCGCAAGACACATCGCTGGAAT
Source organism: uncultured Planctomycetaceae bacterium (assembly GCA_964576465.1). Taxonomy (GTDB): domain Bacteria; phylum Planctomycetota; class Planctomycetia; order Pirellulales; family JAEUIK01; genus CAZNXE01. The sequence goes on along the minus strand of CAZNXE010000047.1, from coordinate 979 downwards.
TGGCGTTTCAGGGAACGACTTCGGACTTGCCCGCTCGTGTGTTGCGTCTCATGAATGACCGACACGAGATTCTCCCAGCCAGTCATCATCGAACGAGAGGGTGGATGGCTCTAGCAGTGATCTGTGCGTTGATGCTCCTTTTCTCCGTTGGACGAGTCGCTGGGAACGTTACAACAAGAGACGGAAATCATTGGACGCCATGGCCCGAAATCACGGCCGAAATGTTAGACCTTATCGGTGTCGAAGTCATCGATTACGATCCCTATCGATTCCATTACGAACCAAGGGAACGCCGACCAGAACATCGGAAGGCGCATCTTCTGAGAGCACGCCGAGAGGCGCTTCAACATGTCGGCCCTCCATCTCAGGGAAAAAATGAGATGGCCCCAGTTTGATGGACAGTCCGACTGCTTAACTTCGAGCGGTGTTTTCGTTTTCTGGTACTTCGGAGTACCGGTGCCTCTTCTGTCCCTCTCGTGTTACCAACGCGTGATCTGGGGTACTTCATGGCCCAGGGTACGACATCGATCGACTCGCGAGGCTAAAAGCGACCGAACAGATTGGCCCGTGTTGCGTTCGGGAGCACCTCGGCGACGTTTGGTACCTGCAAAATGGCAGCCCGTAGCAACTGATCTGCACTTTCTGACTTTTGACTTACCTTATGCGGCCAAGGAGATGAGGTTTTGGGCTAGGCGAATGATTTTTCTCGGCAGCGACCAGGTGGCGGTAATCGTCGATAATTCATTGCGGAGAATCTGCGTGCGAAAGGCTTTGCGGTGGTTGGCGTGCGAAGGGCGACGCCGGGCGTCGTCCCACGGTGAGTCGCTGCGGTCGACAAGTTGCCGCCCATTTTCGTCCCACGCCCAAAGTTCGACCAACGTATGCATCCACAAATTCAAGTTGTACACGGCCAAGTTGTTCCAAATGTTGCGGACTTGCTGTTGGCCCGAACCCCACACCTCTTTCACATCGTGAAAAT
>CAZNXE010000046.1:10775-26210 GCA_964576465.1 uncultured Planctomycetaceae bacterium | reverse complement strand
CGGTTGGTCCCTCGCTCACGCGTCGGGTTGATATATTCTCATTCGCCGCTCGCCTTGTAAGAAGAAAATGATTGAAATCGATGAAGCATTGCGTCTGATCCAACGGCATACGACGGTCAAGGCTGCCCTTGACGTGGCGGCGGTCGAGGCGCTGGGAATGACCTTGGCGGAAGACGTGGCCAGTGATGTTGATTCTCCGCCGTACGCCAAGGCGCTGGTCGACGGCTACGCGGTGGTGGCTGACGATCTGAAGAGCGGTTCCGCGCGATTGAAGATCGTCGAGGAGGTGACCGCCGGGCGGATGCCGACGCAGCCGATCAGTTTAGGACTGGCCACGCGGATTATGACCGGCGCGCCATTGCCCGAGGGATGCGACGCGGCGGTGATGGTCGAGACGACGGAGATCGAAGCCGATGCCCGCGGCGGATTGGGGAGCGTGATCATCCGCGGCAAACCACTGGTGCCTGGAAACAATGTGATGCCACGAGCCCAGTCGATGCACCGCGGACAGAACGTGCTCTCGGCCGGTTCGCGGATTCGGCCAGTGGAAATCGGCCTACTGGCAGAGGTTGGGCGAGTATGCATCAAAGCCATCGCACGACCCCGGGTGGCCGTGCTCTCCACGGGCGATGAAGTCGTTCCGGCTGACACAACGCCGAGGGCCGCGCAGATTCGTAACAGCAATGGTCCATTGCTTGCATCATTCGTGGCCGACTGCGGTGCCACGCCAATCGAACTTGGAATTGCACCGGACGAGCCCAAGGCATTACGCGCGGCAATCCAACAGGGACTGGAAGCCGACATGTTGGTGCTCTCGGGAGGGGTCTCGGCAGGCGTCCTCGATCTGGTGCCCAAGGTATTGGACGAACTCGGCGTGCGACAAGTGTTTCACAAGGTGCGATTAAAGCCTGGCAAGCCGGTGTGGTTTGGCACCTCCACGGGCGAAGAGGCCGACAAGCTCGTGTTCGGTCTGCCGGGCAACCCTGTCGGGGCGTTAGCCGCTTGCATGCTGTTTGTCCGACCGGCCCTGATCCACATGGCGGGACAACCCTTTGCCGCCACGCCGGTGTTTCATGCGACGTTGGCAGCAGCATTTCAACATAAAGGTCAACGGCCGACCTACCACCCGGCGGTGATTCATCGCGACAATCACGAGATTAAGGTCGAGCCACTCACCTGGCACGGTTCGGCCGACTTATGCACGTTGTCCAACGCCGATGCTCTGATTCATTTTCCAGCCGGACAATTGGAATTTGAAGAAGGCGAACACGTCGAGGCGATCGAACTGTAATGTCGTGTCGATATCAGCCGCGAACAGGTTTGCGATAGTCCGTTGGTCTGCCTGGCGGGAAACAAACGAACGAACGGGACAGGTCTAACATTGGCACAATAGGCAGTTCAGTTTGTCTCAGGAGATTCCTACGACCTCGATATTAGACCTGCCCCGTTTCCCTCTCCCCGCCTTCACGCCTGCGGATGCCGACGATCGTTACACGGGCGGGCGTGTCGAGTCGACTGATATTTTCAATACAACGAATGCCGGCATCTTCATCGCGCCGGGCGTGTGTCCTCTGGCGATCAGTCCGGACGGGATCTCGCTCTTCACGGCTGCTTGATGGGGGTATGGAAAGAATGACAGAATCGCGAGACTTTTCGTTGACAGCGGTGATGATGGCAACTAACGTAAGGACGCAAATTAATTTTTCGGGCAGCCCTTCTTATTACCACTCTTGGTAGCGCTACTGCGAAAGTGCATTGCGAAAAAGCGACCGAATGGCTGGGCAGGCGATCGGTCGCATCTGGGCTCAATGACAAGAGATTTACCTTCCACGTGAAGGAGATAGGTAAGAAAATGAACTTACGAAACACATTCCGTGCCGTGGCCATGGTTGCTTTGGTGCAGTTCAGTCTCTGCACCACACCGGTGGCTGCGGCGATCTTGTCGCCAGGGGATATCCTGGTGACCGATCAATCGCCGGGTACGTCGACCGAGGGTGCCGTTTATAAGATTGACCCGGTCACTGGCGATCGCATGATGATCTCCGGCCCTGGCGTTGGCAGCGGGCCAGAATTACATCTTGTCGTTGGAATCGCAGTGGACTCGAGTGGCAATATTTATGTATCGAGCTCTACTTCCGATCCTGATAGTGGAGCCATAGTCGGCCACGGGATCTATCGGATCGATGCTTCAACCGGAGATCGTACGGAGTTTTCTGGACCAACCATTGGTAGCGGTGTGAGTTTTGGTGGGCCTTTTGGACCTCTTGGTATGATGGTCGATCTGGATGGAAGTTTGCTCGTCGCCAACCAGACGGACAGTTTTACTGGTGTGGGTGCTGTTTATCGAGTTGACCTAGCCACGGGAAATCGCACTATTGTCTCCGGGCCGGGGGTTGGATCAGGGACAACTCTTCAACTGCCGAGCGACATTGCACTGGATGTGGCCGGTGACATCCTTCTGATCGATAACGTTTCTGTCTTGCGGGTTGATCCCATCACCGGAAACCGTACGACAGTCTCTGACATGTTCACGGGCGGAGGACCCAATTTTGATGACCCCCTCGGCATCGAAGTCCTTTCCACGGGTGAAATAGTTGTCGCCGACATCGGTGCTAATGTCCTCTTTTCCGTTGACCCGGTAAGCGGCACCAGAAGTATTCTTTCTGGGCCTGGCGTTGGCATTGGACCGGCCATGAGTCCTTACGGTGTGGCGATAGCCAACGATGGAATGCTAATTGTTTCAGAAAACGCCAATGGCAATATTCTCGCCATCGACCCAGTCACGGGAGATCGAACGGTTCTCTCCGGTCTAGGTGTAGGCAGTGGTCCGCAGATAGGGACGCCAGCTTTCTTGACCATCGTTCCCATTCCCGAACCCGCGACATGGATGCTGTTGTTTGTCGGCTTGATGACAGTCGGCGCGCGACAGATTGTACGCACGTTATGCAAGGGCGCAGGATAGTGGTTCCTTGCCTTCTTCTGATTTTCCGTTGATCCTCAATCTCAATTAAGCAACAAGCGAAAACATTCGCGCCTCCGATGGCCAGCGGAGGAATTGAATTCCTAGACAACAAGGGGTATTTCATGTTTGACGCTGCACCGAAGGGCTTGCATCTCCACCGAAACGGCCGCAACGCACGAAGTCAGCGGCTGAGATTAGAAACACTTGAAGATCGCCGATTGTTAAGCGCTCAAGTGAGCGACCTTCAATGGGTATCCGACACACCAGGTGCGAATAGTTTCACAGCGGCTGCCTACTTCATCACGATCAGCGACGCGGGCGATTTCGCCTATATAGCGCACACCGACAGCAACATGGTGACGGTCTACTCGATCGACCAAGTAACGGGCGAATTCGAGTTGACTGCCGGCCAGCCGCTGCAAAAGATTGTGCAGGATGCAAGTAAGCCCGGATTGGAAACATTCGTTCGTCCGCATTCGTTGACCATCAGTCCCGACGGGTTGTCTGCCTACGTTGCCACACAGGGCGCCAACGGGAACGGCAACGATGCCGCGATTGTCACGTTCGATCGCAATGTTGACGGAACGCTCACTGAAAAGAATTGGACGATTCTCGCAACTGCTGCAGAGGGAGACGGCATCCAAGGGGCCGCCGAAGTCCGCATCAGCGACGACGGAAAATTCGTCTATGTCACCGGTCGCGACGAAGGCGCGCTGGCGGTCTTTGGGCGCGAGACGACCCCCGGATCGACTTTTGGCCAACTGAGCGAGATTGCAGGTGGCGTGTATCAGTCAACACCCGACCTCGCCGGTGCCCGTGGTCTGGCGATCAGCCCGGATGGGAAGAACATTTATGTGACGGCTAGGAATGCCAATACCATAGTTGAGTTCGACCGAAATGACGCCACCGGTCTGTTCACGGTCGGTACGATCATTCGTGATGGAGTGACGCCACCCGGCGGGACGTCGCCGCTGGTGCTCAAGACACCGACAAACGTCATTGTGAGCAACGACGGCAAGAACGTCTATGTTGTCAGTGCCGACGCCGATTCCACTTCTCAGCCGGGCGATTTTGAACTCTCGTCGTTAACCGTCTTTGACCGCAATCCAACGACAGGGGCCTTAACCTTCGTAGAACAGTTCTTCGACGGAACCCTGCAAGGAACGACGGTGGTGGACGGACTTGGTGGGGCTATCAACCTCGCCATCAGCCCCGACGACAGTCGACTTTATGTCATGGGGCATCTGGACGGCGAGGGCGTGCCGACAAACATCGGCACGGTTGACACGGGGGCTCTGACAATCTTTACGAGGGATACGTCGACGGGAAGGTTAACGTATGAGGAAGTTCAGAGGAGAGGTCTCATCGATGGTGTCACTAAACCGATTACGTCTATTGTGGATTCAAATGGAAAGGCGCTAATCAATTCGTTAAGTCACGGTCTGGAGCGAGCAGATTTGATCGAAATCACTGGCACTACATCGTACAACGGGCTTACCCGAGTGAACGCTGCACTCAGCCAATTGCCAAACGTATTCACGGTAATCAACGATTTTGTTGGTAATGAAACAACGGGTAACTGGACCTACAAGAGGTCGGAGATGCGCGGGGCGTTTGGAGTGGCGGTTAGCCCAGATGGTCGCTTCGTGTACACAGTCAACTATGGTATTCCGGCGGTCGAGGTCTTTTCCGATTTCGGAAATGAAGGCTCACTCGCGGCATTTGTCGTGGATCCATTGGTAGTCACCTCGCCGGTTGATTCTAACTTGGTCGGCTCGCTGCGGTATGCGATCAACTATGCCAATAGCACGGCGGGGGTCGATACAATTACGATCGATATCCCCGGTCCGGCGAATAACCCCATCACGCTCGACGTCACGCTCGGCGCGCTGCCGACCATCACCGAAGCCGTGACCATCGTTGGTGCGGATGCGATTGTGGATGGCGTGAACCTGACCGGGGCGGTGGGGTTGAAGTTCGAGACCACGCTGCTCGCCACGCAACCGCATGCCGTGCAGAATCTCACACTGCGGAACTTTGCCACCGGCGTCGAGGCGGGCACCGTGAACGTTGGCGGGCAGGCGGATAATGTCACCCTCACCGACAGTAAGATTCACGCCACCACCACCGACGGTGTGCGGACGTTGGGCAGTTCCGCCATCGTGCTCAGCGGAACCGGTATCTGGGACATCGGCAGCGGCCAAAAGTTTTACACGGGCGGGCCAGTTGATAATTTCGATTTCAACGTCGTCGCCGGCACCGACGTCGTGTTGACCGGAACCTTTGTCGGCAACGTGTCGACCTACTACGACATCGAATACTTCGCCTATAGCGCCCTCAACAGCGAACCCACGCTGGTGCTGACGGTTGCCGACCAGCAAACCGACGCCGCCGGATTGCTCGACATCGGGCAAACGTTCACCGGCACGACCTACGCCAGCGACGCCTTCTTTGTGGCCGTAACCAGCAAGACCGGGCTTGGCGGCACGGCGGTCGAGACGAGCGAACTGGGCCACTTGGGCATCGCCGGTCCGACGTTCCAAGGCGTGCGAGGGCAACCACTGCCCTTCACGTTCACCGCCCCCAACCTCGGCGGAACCGGCAGCAACTTCACCTACACCGTCGACTGGGGCGACCGCGCCGGAGCGATCACCGATATCGCCGACGGAGGCGCGGGCACGACCAAGATCACCAGCGCCGGTCAGTTGATGAAAGTCGGTGAGACCGTCGTCATCACGGGCACCACAAACTACGACGGGCAATACACTGTAATGTCGTCTGTGTTGGGTGACGACTTCTACACCATCAACACCGCCTTCACCGTGCCCGAGAGCGCCGGCGACTGGACGCGGATCGAACAGTTCACCGGCCAAGGCACCGAACTGGAGGTCACGCACATCTACAACTTTGAAACCGCCCGTTGGACCGCCGGCTCGCCCTACTTCGGCGGCTACAACCTGCAAGTAACCGTGACCGACGGAGCCAACTACAACACGCCCGCGGTAAGCGAGACACGAGACATCATCATCCATGAACTGCAAGCCAACGGCGCGGTGACGGATTTGGTGTACGGGGGGACGGAGCCGAGTTCGAGCGCTTCGTTAGCCGGACTCGATGTCGTGTTTTTCTTTCAAGCGCCGCCCAGTATCACAACAATATTCCAAGAGTGGGTTGACGGAGACAAAGTAGAATCTGCCATCACTGTTCCTACATCCTCGATCACCGGCAAGGTTGTGGCCTATGCTCAGGGATCAAACAACATCAATATTCTTTATGCCGGTGGTGTTGGGCTGAGCTCGCTTCGGGCCGAATTTTATGGTGGTCCGGCAGACGATTTGCTCGTTGGTAGCCGGTTAGCAGATGTGCTCTACGGTTACGGCGGTAACGATACGATCATCGGAAGCGATACCTCGGTTGATGGCGACGATACACTCTACGGTGGCGCGGGAGACGACGTGCTGTACGGTGGCCCTGGTTCTGACATACTTTACGGAGAGGAAGGCAGCGACCTTCTGTGGGGAGGGCGAATACAATACGCGAGCCCTGCCGCCAACTGGGACGACGTGATAAACGAATGGACTACTGCCGAAGCGTATGCGGATCGCATCGATGACATCCTTAACGACACATTTCTCAACCCAACTTCCGGAACCACATTGATCGACGACGGCGTGATCGATCAGTTGTGGGGCGGAACCGGCCTGGACTGGTTCCTCTCGCTGATCAGCTTCGAGGACGACGAAGTCGAGGATGAAGAAACCGGCGAAATCATCAGCGACCCATTCGCCCCGTAAATTACGTGCAGCGGATCGTTGAGTTTCCCGGCCAGTCTTCTGCCCTGCAAGGAAGTTCTTCATAAGGCGAGCGGCCCGCCAACTTGGCCGACGGACTTCTAACGCCAGGCGTGCATGACCATGCGGCCGTAGGTGCCGGGGGTTGCACCGGTAAGTGGATAGGTTTCTCGCGATTCGTATACGACTTGGGTATGCGAAAAACCGGCGACTCGTAGCATGGCTTCTAGCGCTGCTTGATTTGGACCGCACCAGTTTGTCTTGTCGTGATTCAGCTCCCCATCGGGATAGAACGCAATGGCGGGGCGCGGGTTATCCAGCAGGTCGACATGCGTCTCGATAATCAGCCGCTCGCCGGTGACCGATGCGACTTGGTGCAGGGCCGACATCGGATCGGGGAGGTGATACAGCACACCCAAGAACAGTACGATATCGAAGGTGCCCACGATCGCGGGCGAAAGATACATCACGTCGAGATTCAAGGACTCGACACGCGAGTTGAGCACCCGATGTGCGAAATCGAAGCCGGCTTTGCCGATCGAGGGGACGGTCCACACGGCGGAATCGACTGCCAATACGCGGGCGGCTCCTCGGCGTTCCGCCTCGAACGAGAAGAAGCCGTCCCAAGCACCGATATCCAAAACGCTCTGCCCGGTGAGGTCCTCGGGCATGCCGATGGTTGCTAGCTTATCGGTCGAGGCATCGCGACCGGGGGTAATGATATCGTCGCACAATGGGATGCGATGAAACCATTGAATGCGATTCATTTCGACAAGATCGGTCGTTTGCATCACCCGTTCCTTCGAATGACAGCGGTGCTATACCCGCGACGATCTTCAAGAATAACCCAGACTGAAGCGTATCGCGGGCGCGGAGTCTAGCAAACGTTCCCTGTCGCACCAACGCCGATAAGAACTGCCCGACATTGCGATTAGATGCGGACGCCGATGCTTTGATACAGGCCCTTAAAGTACGAGCTTTTCGCTACGTATTCGGGCGAGGAGAGCAGCGTAACGACCACGTCGCGGCTTGAGACGCCGCTTTGCCGCAAGCCAGTGAAAAACGACACCAACGCCGGGTTGGGGTTGATTGGTAGCCCCGCCGAGGAGTTGGCTGTTCGCAGGACGCCCATGGCTTCGTCGGGTAGATAGCGGAACAGAAGCTCGACAACCTGTTTGTTATAGAACTCCGTGCTGGCCATCAACGCTGCCGGCAGCGCCGAGGCGGGCGTTCCCGAGTTGATGAGGTTGATCCACTGATTCAGGGAGGCGGCGGGAATTGGATCGATTCCGGCCAGATCGCGGTATGCCCCGCGGATGAATCCATCGAGCGTGCCGCCGTTGCGGGTGAGGTACTCGCCGGAGCCCATCACCGCCAGCATGACTTCTTCACGGTTTTGATAGTTCGCGAATGCGGCCAGGGCACCCGCATCGGCATCTCGTCCCAAAAGGGCTTGATACACTCCGTGGATGACATTGCCCCGAGATTCCGGGGCATTCATCATCACGTTGGCGATCTGCTCTAGGGCAACTTCACCACGGTCGACCGCGCTGAGCCACAAAGCGACTTCCACGGGCGCTGCCTCGCGGTTAAGCACGTCGCGATAGAGTGTTCGTACCCAGGCCGAGATATTGTCGGTACGAGCGTAGTTGCCGCCAGAGGCAATCACCTGCGCGAAGATCTCTTCTTCGCGACGGCGATCCTGGCGATTGTCGAGCAGGAACGACGCCAGCGTGTCTTCCGCGATCACTGAGCTGGCCCCAAACGCCGCGTCGTAGGCAGTCCGCAAGCGGTTCGTTAGATTCTCGCTGGAGATCCAGAACTGTCGTGCGACCGCGGGCAGGCCGATGACATTCACATCATTGAGCCAGAACGCCACTTCCTCGGTCGCCGGTGTGCGGTTGAGAATCGTCTGATACAAGCGGTTGATGATGCCTGCGGTGGTGCCGCCAGCCAAGGCGTTGAACTCAGCCGACTGTGCGAACTGGATCGCCATCGCTTTGACGGTATTGTTCGTCAGGAACGCCTGCCAGAAAGCTCGGCCACCGGCATCCGGCGATCGATTCAGAAGCTGGCTGTAGAGCGCGTCAATCACGCGATCGCGAGCCTCGATACTCGAAGACAGAGACCTTGTGAACGACAGCAAGCTCAAATCGTTGTTCAGAATGGGAGCCGCGTAGAACGCCACTTCCGGGGCACCCGCGCTGCGTTGGAGTAGGCCTAGATAGCTCGCTGCAACAAACTGATTGACGAATGTGGGTGAATGCTGAACCGCCACGCCATCTGCCGAACGTCGGAGCATTGCCCACGGAGCATCCAGTGTGCTGGCGTCGAGATTGAACACACTGACGATGCTCGGTCGATTGGGTACGGCCGACACGTTTGACACCGAAACAAGTTCCAAGCCACCGACGCCATCCCATTGGCCGACAGCTGCCGCGTTGAATCGTCCTTCAGGCGGATTGGTCGCGGTGAGGTATTGGAAAATCACGTTGCCGTTTTGATCGAAGCCGGTCAGGTTCGGTCCGTTGGCGGCGACGATGTCGGGTTTGCCGTCGCCGTTGATGTCAACCACGATCGGCGAGGCATAGCCATCTTGCGGGGCCGATTGGGTGGCGATTTGCTTTCCGCCCGCCCAGCCCGGCAACGCTTGTCCGTTGCCTTGAACAACATGCAGGAAGCCACCACGGTCGGCGATGATCACTTCCAAGTCGCCATCTTGATCGATATCGGCGACGGCCGGCGAACCGAGCACTTGGCGCTTCAGGTTATCGTCGGTTGTGGTTTTGTAGGGCCAACCCGGTAGGACATCGCCCTTGTAATCGATCGCATAGAGGCGATTTCCCGCGGCTCGCGCGCCAGGTTGTGGATCGAAATCGTCGAAGTTCAATCCGGTGCCCACGATGATTTCCAAGTAGCCATCGTTCGTCAGATCGGCCAGTACGGGGGAGGACCAAACGACCTCGTCGATGGCATAACGATATTTCGCCGACCCTTGGTCGTCGAGAACGTTGATGAATCCACCGGCGCCAAAGAACTGGCTTTCACTGGAATCGCTACCAAAGACGATTTCATTTCGACCGTCGCGATCGATGTCGCCGACCACGGCGCCCGATACGATGGTGTCATCGGCGTTGTAACGCCACAACAACGTGCCATCGAGGCGATAGACCTCAACGAAATGGCTGAACGAGGTGACGATCAATTCCATCTGGCCATCGCCCGTCACATCGCCCGTGGCGATGGCGCCGGTCGACCCACCTTGACCCGCGACGTTTCGCTCCATCGTGGCAGGCCAACCCGGCAGAAGCTGGCCGGTGACGGCATCCCAACCAAAGAACTGGTCTGTTTCGAGCGTGCCGGGATTCGCTTCGTCGCGCCCCAGTGAGGCGAAGACCGCCTGACGACCATCGGGCATCTGCACGACCGCTGGCGTCGAGCGGAAGTTGGCCTGCGAGAAGGAGTTGTAGGTTTGGAAAATCGAGGCGACGCCGGAGCTGTTCATCTGGTAGGCGATGAGGCGCCCGCCGGAGGCCGCAGTGATGAGTTCTTCCCGTCCGTTGCCGTTGAGATCGGCAAAGATTGGCGAACCCACGAATGGCGTGTGCTGCCACGCGCCGTCTTGTGGCAGTTGGAAGCTGGCTCCAGGCGTGGGCCCCGCGGAGAGAACACGTCGATCTTCGAGGTTTTCGAAGCGAAGGGCACGTTTTTTTTGATCGGTGCTAGCGGATTTGCGCGCAGCTATCTTGAATCGCGGAGCCATTGCATTGCCTCTCTTCAAACCGGCCTAAGACGAAACCCCCACCGAAGTGGTTCACAATGAAAGGAGGTATCGCGCCGCCGATCCAACAGCCGCGTGCGATGGTTGGGACCTTGCCCTGACGAGCGTTCCGTTACTCGCCTTGAAAAGCCTTCGGCACGGTCCCGAGTCTTATTGAGTATTTGTCCCGTAAGGTGCTGCTAGTTCGTGGAATTCATAATCAGAGGGCCCTACGCGGCCCAAGTATTGCACTGCTCGTCAAAATCTCGCATGCCTTCAATCGCTTGTCGCATGGCCTGGCAAGCGGCGTCACAGCTTGCCATTTCCTTAAGTCTTGCCTGAGCCGCACGGGCCATCTCGTCGTACCGCGACCGGTCTTGCTGAACCAGGGCGGCACTTTCGAGCAATCGGTCGTGTAGGTCGGACCATACGAGTCGGTTCCAATACGTTTCAAGACGACGTTCTGGGTCGTGTGGCCAATAGGTTGGCTCGCTGTGTGTTTCGAGCACGAAGCCAACCTTGTCGTCCATGTAATCGGCCATTGCGGTGTGCGCCGGTGCCAAAGCCGGTCGTCCGGCCGCCAGTGCTTCTTGCAGTGGCAGGCACGCGCCCTCCGCGCGACTCGCATTTAAATAGTACGTCGTGGCTTGGGTAAGGAGGACCATTTCGTCGTCGGAAAGGTAGTCTGTTATCACAACAACGCGACAGCGGTGACGAATGCCCAGGATCGCATGAATATTCCGGAAGAGTTGGACCTCATGGAATTCACGCGTGGGGTTGGTTGCCAATTTGAGCACCAAGGTGACGTCGGGCCGATCCTGAAAGGCCAGCAAGAACGCACTGAGCAGGTCTTCGACATTCTTTCGGCGGTCCGAAAGATTGAAGACGCTGGTGTACACCAATCCGCTGATCTTCAATGGCGTGGCGGGTAATAGCGGCAGCGCCGGCTGGTGACGAACCACGCGCTCTTTGACACGGCTGATTCGCACCAACGCCTCGAGGCTTAACCACGGCACAATGAGGCGATGATAGGTCGCCCGCGCGATGTCGAAACAGACGAGGCCTGCTAGCCGTACTACCCGGCGGATTCGTGATCCTTGCGGTGGTACTTGGCCCCGGATGCGCAGAACATATTCGCGGAGCCTTGCCGCCCGCTCGTTCCCGATCAGCCGCCGCGCGATTGCCAGCGACCATTGTCCCACGGTTTGCCGAACTCGTGCGAGGCGACCCGGGATATGGGGCGTTGCCGCAGTATCTCTTGGCGGCGGGACAAGGTCGGTGGGATTGGGTTCGGGCTCTCCACCAACTTCAAAATGTCGGCAAGTAATGTTCCATTCTTCCGCTGGGTTCCAGGCCGGAACCTCGAAGTATTTCGGGTCGAGCGGGATAGGCACCACATGCACGGGTCGATCGATTCCAGCGCGGCGGAAGGCTTGCGCCGCTTCGTGCGAAGCCACCACGATGCGGTCGACGTGGCGACACATTCGCAGCCAATTCTGTCGCGTATCGAAGCCAAAGTCGCGGTTCGGCACGTCGGGGAATTCCCAGAACGGCAACAAAATGGTCGGCACCGTTGGAGTAAAGTAACAATTCTGGGGTGGATTCAACGCCAAATGAATCGGCCGATATCCGGCTGCTGCGGCAGAGCGAGCCGCCGCGAGCAAGCTACTCTCTGGATGATCGATACGCTTGCAGGTGCCAAGACGTTCAAGCGCCGGGGTGAGCTGATTCAGCACGAAGGCGTACGAGTAGTCCGCATCGCCAACGTGATTGGGAAGGTTTCCGGCGCACGCAGTCGTACTGACGAGAAACGCGGGCGGTCGATGTCGGGCATGTACCGGTTGACCAGCGGTGTGAGGCACCGCATTGGTATCGGTTGGATTCGATTTGGCCATGGGGAATAAGCAAGTGCACGGGCATCGATCATCGAGGGTGGCAAGGTATTGGAATTGCGATGCGAGGTCAACGCAATTTAAGCGGCCATCCCCTACTCCGACGGCTGATTTCGCCGTTGACACGCAATCACCTAGACAAAGCCTGTTCCCCTGGCGATGCTCGATTTTGGTGCCCCAAGAACGCACTCAGTTCGACAACGAACGACCTGATTCATCTCAAAGCAGTTGCTGCTAGAACTGCTAGCAGCTTTCATACTTGAACGGCAAGCACTACACCTATCAGCTCGCAAGTCCATCGTCGTTCAGGTCAGGCAATCCGTCGACGCTGTAAACATCGTCGACGGCTCCCTGGCTTTGCTGAATGGAATGTCGTGACAAGATCTCGTCTTCGGCAAGGTCGTCCCAACGGTCGTCGTTCTTCGCTACTGAATAGACGCTGTCGGCAAGATGCAGTTGCGCCATGGTTAGTTCGTCGGCTGCAGGTGCGATATCGGATATGCCTAGCGGTGCGGTGTCCAGCAGCCCCGGCGTTTCCTGGGTGTCGCCAAATAGCGAATCGGCCTGCATGGGACTTAGCCAAATGCCGGAAACATCGGGAATTGACGTCGCCGAGGCAATTGAGCCTGCCGCGATGGCGGTCGACTGTGGGGAACCCGTGCTGCTAGCTGATTGAGTATTTGCATAATACTCGTCCGATCGCAGCATGGAGGTGGTCATCGATCGGAGCGATGCGGCGTTGGATCGAAGTTCGTTCAGCCAGAACTGCCGTCCCGCGGCTTCGACTTCACGATTGAGGTTTTCCTGGTAGGCCGTCTCGATATCGCCCACCATGCGCTCCGTCGAACTGAAGAAAGACTGTACGACGTCAAATCGGCTTGCCCCGTTGGACAACGTGTTGACCCAGAACTGCTGCCCCCCGGAATCGGCCGATCGTCCGAGGACTTTGCTATACAGAGCATTGACGAAGTCGGAATTGCTAGCATGCAATTGTGAGAACTCGGGCGACGAGACGAAGACTCTCATGGCGAGGGACTCTTCGATCCCTGCCTGCATCAATCCGACCCAAACGTTCCGTTCATTGTTTGAAGGCCCACGATTCAAAAACGTATTGAAATAGTCGGTAACCTGGCCGGCGCGATGTTCGGCTGAATTCCATAAGGCCTCGACGACGTCGGATCGTCCACTTCCGCTGGCAAGCATTGCGGTCCACGTGGCCAAGCCGGTGCTGTCCGCCGATCGACCAAGCACGTCTTGATAGAGTGATTCGACAAATGCCTCGGCCGCGGCCTGATCGAATTGGCTGGGCGCTGCGGCAACGATGGATGAGATGGCCGCCATGACATCTAGGCGTTTGAAACTCAGTCCGGTGTTGACGACGTTGTCGTTTTCGTCATCGCCGTCGATCACCGTGACACCCGTCGACTGCATCAAACTGAGAATGTAGTCTTGGTTTGCCAGATCACCCTGACCGTTGGCGTCCAAGGCTTGATGAATGAGTGCGGCGGCAGCGGCGACAACCGGTGCTGCCATTGAGGTACCCGCCATGCTGGCGTAAGAGTTGTTCAGATAGGTGCTCTGTAGAAACGCACCAGGTGCCAGAATATCGAGCGACGCGTTCCGCTGCGTGAAGCTGGTAATGCGATCGGCGGCGGTTGAGTAGTCGCGACCGCCGTTTCCCCAGCTGACCGAGCCGAAGTTGTCGCTCCATACGGCTCCGACCGAAACCGTGCTGCTGCTAATCGCCGGGTAACCAAGACCCTGGCTACTATTCTCGCTGTAGAAGCTATTGCCCGAACTGGCGGCAATGAACACACCCTGGCTTTCCAGTGCGGCCAATTCGTCTTCCATGAAGTAGTAGGGGTTGAAGCTGAAGTTGCCAGCCCCCAGTGACATGTTCACGGCGACGATGTTGAATTGTTCTTGGTTATCGACCACCCATTGCAAGGCGTCTTCCACATCGCCAAAGGATCCCGATCCGCTGGCGTCCAACACTCGCAGGCTGATGATGTTCACATCCGGCGCGATGCCACCGTAAGTTGCGCTATCGCTGGCGATGATCCCCGAGACGTGCGTGCCGTGTCCGTTGGGGTCCATCGGATCGGCATCGTTGTCGACAAAATCCCAGCCGCCGATGTAGCTCGACGCGAGATCGGGATGCGTGTAATCGATCCCGGTATCAAGCACGGCGATCGTATAGCCGGTGCCGGTGTAGCCAAAGGTTTGTGCAACAGCACCCGAACCAATCAGGTCGCCCGCGGTGGCATTGTTGCCGCTCACGCCGCCGGTCGCTGATGCAACCTGTTGCGTGTCGGTTGAGAAGCTGAGCGACTCGACACGGTCGGTGTCGAACGTGATCGAACGCCACGCTTCGTAATCAATATCCGCTTGCCACGGCGCAGCACTCAGTAGGCAGATTTCTTCCAAAGTTTCCGCGGCAACAAGTGTTTGGGTTCGATGTTGTGAAACCCGCCGGCGCAGCGTCAACGCCATCCTCTCTCTCCCACCACCACGAAGGGCAGTCCAACTAGCCTGATGTGATCTTAAAGAAGTGAAATCCGAAAAGCTACAAATTCCACCCGTGAGGGCGAGAATTTCATGTGGACGCTTGAAGCCTAGCTTTATCGATCAAGATTTGCGTGAAGAAATTGACTTACCACCGCTGGCCACTACAATGTTTCAGTTTTTCTACGCGTCGCATTCGCAATGCATTCGCGCACGCTTATGCGTTGCTTCTTGGCATCATGAGGCTCTGTTGCCGAGGGAGTTCCACATGCATGGTCCACCGGCAGCGTTCCGAATGAAGAGCGGCGTCTGTCGGAAACCGCGATTGAATGACGAACGCCACGGAGATTGATGCGAAAACACATCAGCGAATTTCAGGCGTCGCACCGATTGGTCAATCGACCGGGCAATAGAAGATGGCTTGGCGGCGTGAGAGCGAGCTATTTCCGCACGCTAGGTGTGCAGTTTTGGCACGTTCACCGCTTCCGATGCCATGAAAACAGATTGCCGATTCTTGACGTCATG
>CAZNXE010000046.1:0-10765 GCA_964576465.1 uncultured Planctomycetaceae bacterium | reverse complement strand
CTAGCTTCGATCAAGGGGCCATACGGTACGAATGTTGCCCTTGTTCTCACCCACACGCCTCACTACTTCATCTCACAGTCCCGCCTGAAAAGACCGTACCCCATCATGCCGCATCACGATGCAAGGCGCTGCTCGTTTGTCTGGCTAGTTTTCCTCGTCACCGTTTCCATGCTGTTGGCATCCACCTCGACCGCGGTTGCCCAGATGGGGTTTGAAGACGAGCCGATCAATTATGGAACGGTCGAGGTAAGCGACCCCATTGCAAAACTTCAGGCATCCATCAATGCCGGTGAATTCGAGTTGCGGTTTGACGACAAACATGGATATCTGCCGGCGTTGCTCGATAAGCTGAACGTATCCCCGTCGTCGCAGATGCTGGTGTTTTCCAAGACCAGCTTTCAGTTGCGGCGTATCAATCCGCACCGCCCGCGCGCCATCTATTTCAGCGACGATCTCTATCTCGGTTGGGTACAAGCCGGCGATGTGGTCGAAATCATGTCGGTCGACCCACAATTGGGAACGGTCTTCTATTCGATCGAACAAGAACAGGTCGAGCATCCACGGTTTGTTCGCGATCGTGGGCAGTGTCTCACCTGCCATGCATCATCACGAACGCACGGCGTGCCTGCTCCGTTGGTGCGCTCGGTGTTTCCCGATCGCGGCGGGCAGCCGATCCTGGGTTCGGGAACCTTTACGATCAATCACACCAGCCCCCTCAAGCAACGCTGGGGTGGTTACTACGTTACCGGAACGCATGGCGACCAGCGACACATGGGCAACGAAGTAGTTGCAAACAAGTCGAACCCCGAAGCGCTAGACGTGGAATCGGGCGCGAACGTTACTGATCTCCGCTCACGCATCAATCTCTCGCCGTATCTAGAACCGCATAGCGACATCGTGGCACTGATGGTGCTCGAGCATCAGTCGCAGATGCAAAGTCTCATCACGCGCGCGGCTTATGAGGCACGTTCGGCAATGTGGTACGACTCGGTCATGAACGAAGCGCTGGAACGCCCCGAAGACTACATCAGCGACACCACCCAGCGGCGCATCGACTCTGCCGTGGACGACTTGGTGAAGTATCTGCTCTTTAGCAACGAGACACGCCTCACATCGCCGATCAAGGGAACCTCTGGTTTTGCCGACGATTTCGCATCCCGAGGACCGCGCGATGCAAGTGACCGATCGCTGCGAGACTTCGACCTCAATCAGCGGATGTTCAAGTACCCATGCAGCTATATGATTTACAGCAGTACCTTTGTGCATCTGCCAAGCGTGGTTGCCGACCGCGTCTATCGGCAGTTGTGGGATGTTCTCTCGGGCAAGAATCGCGATCCTGATTACGCCCATCTAAAGAGTGATGATCGCAAGGCGATCCTCGATATCTTGCGTGAGACCAAGGACGATTTGCCCGACTATTGGAGCGGCTAGCCGCTGACTCGGGTTAAGTCGACGTCCGTGTCTGCGAGACCGTGCAATGGGGAGAGGGCACGGTTGCACTTTGGCGTGGCCGGCAAACGAAGTAGACCTCGCTGTTGAGCGCCGTTGGGAACATCGTCAGGGGGCTTCCGTAGGTCTCCGTCACGTCGAATCGTCGCCCCAGGGTTCGCCGTAGCAAGCGGTAGTCGAAGCCCAGGTGATGGTAATGGTAACGCAGTCCCGGCCAGATTTCAGCCGTAGGACGTTGCCGAGGGGGGCGACCAATCGCGGCTTGCCAGATGTGAGACCATCGTGCATCGAAACTACCGCGGCGGCGGCGAAAGCGAAATAACCCCTTCGCTAGCGCGGCGGCGAAGACCTCGTTCGGCACCCCAAAGGTCACGGTTGAATGGGGGGTGACCCGTTGCTCGATCGTGTCGAGCAACGCCGTGGTTTCGCGATGTGGCAGATGTTCGAGTACTTCCAAGCAAAAGACATAATCAAACCGCGGAATGGAAATCGCATCGAGTCGGCCCACCACTTCGACGCCTGGGTACTTGGCCAAGTTCTCGACAGCTTCGGCACAAAGCGAGGGGACCGGTTCGTAGCACACAATGTGGGCACGAGGAAGACGTTGGGCAAGTTGTTCGCATAACAAGCCGGTGCCAGCGCCGACATCGAGAATCGTTCCTTCGAAGCTGCCATCGAGCGACTTCAGCACGCGTAAACCGTGAGCGAGACGCCGCCGCTGAATAAGGCGTTTCAACGGGTTGGTATCATCTGTCGTAATACTGGCGTAATAGCTCACGGCAAACCGTTGCTTGTCTATGTGTCAATCGATGGTGATCTGATGAAACTGCCGGCAGCGATCAATGGATGCTTCCGGGTGTCACTCGGTCAATCGCTTGTTTTGACGTTCCGCCTGATGTTCGATGCGAGATCGAGTGAGCACCAGCATGTTGCTTGGCGGATGGTAATTCTTGTCCCAAACCGGCTCCGACATGTTCAGTTGGCGTCGATTCGCGAGAACCGCCGCGACCGCTTCGGCCGGTAATCGATCGCGAGATAGGGCAACGACTTGGGGCTGCATGCGGTCGATGGCCGCAACCAAGGTATCTGGGTCGGTTCCCGTGACGACCAATCGTGCCTGACCGTATTGGTAATACCCGATCAAATACGTCATATCGTCGGTGCAGAGCACAACCGCTTGCGATCCATAGTGGCGTTCGATCCACCGTCCCAATTCGGCCCGAGCAAGCCGGCTATCGTCGTGGTGGCGTAAGGCCTCGACACAACCGAAGCAAATGAACAGAAGCACAACAGACAGCGGCACTAGTGAAACCAGACGGCGACCCCAGCCGAGGCGGCGTGCAGCGTTTGCGGCCCATTGTGCGGAAAACAGCAGACCCAATGCGGCGCAACGTGTCGAGATGATCACGATCGACAACGCATAACGACTGCTACCCTGATGAGCAAACCAAAGATGAATCCAAACTCCGATGGCGACCGAGATGGCGAATAGCGCCAGCGGAAGATGATCTCGGCGATCCCAGGTGGGGCGAAACGCCAGATAGCCCACGATGAAAGCCAGACCAAAGACAGGGGTCAGGCCACGCAACATCGTGCTCATGAAGAGCAGCGGTAAGCTCTCCATTTCGATTCGTGGAACAGCGAGCGGGGGCACTCCCGGCGCGGCTTGAGTGGTAGAGCCGGACAGCGATGTTAGCCATTGCCCAACGCGGTCGAGCGGTTCAGAGCGGAAGGCCTCGAAACGTGGATGATCGTGCAGCAGCCAAAGATTGACAACAATCAGCAGAAGCGGAAACGCGGTGGTGCAAAGTACGGCGCCGATCGCCAGTCGACCGCGCTGCTGGCGTAGCGCCATCCAACGGACGACGCTCCATATCACCAAAGGAAAGAGCAGGAACAGCCCCTCGAATCGCGTTAGCATTGCCAACGTGGTCGAAGCACCGGCAAGCAGGAACCACCGCAAACGGACTTCGACCATGGCACGCCACAGCCAGTCGAGCGACAGGGCCAATAGAAGCCAAAACGTCGGGTCACGAATCAGCTCACTGCTCCACTCGATGAGCTTGGGATGCATGGCATAAATCAGGCACGATGTGATGGCAACCACATCGTCGAATTGTCGGCGAACCCAATTGAACAGTGGCCACACGACGAGGGTCGCCGCTAGCACGCCCCACCATTTGCCGGTGAATTCCCAATCCAGCCCCAGTTGGTGTCCGACCGCCAGGATGACTGGATAGGTGTTTAGGTGCATCTCGTGCAGGGCGACGCCCATGTCGCCGCGCTCGAGTGCCTGCGCGAGTTGGATGTAGAACGTGCCGTCGGGGCAGATCGTCTCGGTGCGCACCGCCATCCACACTCGCGGTAGCAGTGCCGTGATGAGCAACAGCCCAAGCAGCATCAAGCGACGCGGTGGCGCCTTTCTAGACGGCGCAGCGTCGAGGAGCTGGTTTGGGTAGGTCTCCGGCAGTAAGTAGCCGAATCGAGTCGGGTGGGACATGCCGCGAGAGTTCGTTTCCTGTGCCGAGGGTGGTCGTCGCCATCGCAATGATGGCAAGAAGCCAAACCGCGACCCTGTGGAAGAAGAATGCAAAAGGAAGATCGACGCGGGGCAACCCGCAACGCCATTCATTTAGCCGATTGCCCGCGCGACGGCCATACCAGTCGTGCTAGCACCGCTGGTTCACTCAAATGGTTTGCAGCCGCGCACAACACTGCTCTTTGCGTTCGGTACGTCGAACAGCAAAATACTGGCCCGAGATAATCCCAAGGAGTTGCCAGCGTGCGGAGACCAACGGAGCGAACGGCCAGAGAGCTTGGCCCACGGGACGATGCGTCGAAACATCGCGACGGCTCTCCGACAGCCACCACCGTGCGTGCGCCAGAAATCCAGCGACGCGGCCGCAATTCCGCACCTCCGACCGTGGCAGTCGTCATCGTGAACTACAACTCGGGGGAATACCTGTCACGTTGTTTGCAGTCGCTTCACAACCAGACCAACTCAAGCGACCAGATCATTGTCGTCGACAACGCAAGCAGCGACGGTTCGATGCGCGAGATTGAGCGGCGATTTCCTGACGTGAAGACCGTGCGGCTTTCAACGAATGTGGGATTTGCCGCGGCGAACAACATCGCCATTCGACAGATTGGCAATGCGGATTGGATCGCGCTGATCAATGCCGATGCGTTCGCTGAGCCTCAATGGCTGGAGGAACTCTTGGATGCCGCCGCGCGACGGCCCGAGTTCGACGTTTTGGCATGTGCCATGTTGCGAGACGACAATCCGACGCAGAGCGATGGCAATGGAGACGTGTATCATGTGAGCGGTTTTGCATGGCGCGCCCACTGTGGATTGCCCGCGAGCGAATCACCCCTCGATGAGCGAGAAGTCTTTGGGGCCTGCGCGGCGGCGGTCTGCTATCGCCGCGAGGCGCTCGTCGCGTGTGGTGGATTCGACGAGCGATTTTTCTGTTACTTCGAAGATGTCGACCTAGCGTTTCGACTTCGTCTGGCGGGGCATCGCTGTTTGTTGGTGCCACGTGCCGTCGTGCGACATGTCGGCTCGGCAGTGTCGGGCCGAAGAAGCGACTTCACGGTTTATCATGCCCAGCGCAATCTCGAATGGACGTGGTTCAAAAACATGCCGACGCCGCTGCTGTGGTGGTACCTTCCCCAGCACCTGTTGTTGGGGCTAGTGACGGTGATTTGGTTCATGCTGCGTGGACAGAGTCGAGTGATCTGCCGCAGTAAATGGGACGCCTTGATGGCACTACCGACGATTTGGCGGCAAAGGCAGCACATTCAATCGACGCGCCAAGTTCGTGTCGCCGCGATTCGTCGCCAGATGGCGCGAGGTTGGTTCGCGCCCTATCTACGAAGTCGCAAGTAAGCAATCCAATACGTAACATCTCACCCAGTTGAGCACCATGAAGATGGTTCCCGCGCAGAACACGAAACCTGCTCACGAGACCGAAGACTTCGATCTCGACATCGGCGTTATCTACACGTACGAACGCGACTACATGACCTCGCTGCTGAAGACCTTGGCCCGATCGGGCGAGGGATTGCGGATGCGATTGATATTGGTTGACAACGCTTCGGACGCTGGTGTCGGAGAGTGGAATGACACATTCAAACAGATCCGTGTCTTACGAAACACACGTCGGCTCGGCTATGCGGCGAACCTGAACCGAATTCTAGAGGCTTCGACCGCGCGGTATGTTTTGTTGCTTAATACCGACATGGTCTTTGACCCAGACGAACAGTGTCTTGCCAAAATGACGGCCTTTCTCGATCGAAACCCACGGTGCGGGTTAGCAGGTTGCCGTCTCTATCATCCCGACGGAACCTATGGATATCCGGCTCGAAGGTTTCCGCGATTGACGACCATTGTCGCTCGGCGGTTCTCCAGCATCATTCGGGCTCCGCGGACACTGCAAAACTATCTCTACGAAGACCATGACCGCGAGGCGACCTTCCAGTGCGATTGGCTCTCGGGCTGTTTTCTAATGCTTCGTCGCGCGTGTCATCAACAAGTAGGCCGATTCGACGAGGGTTTTCGCAAGTATTTTGAAGATGTCGACTACTGTGGACGCGTGACAAGAGCCGATTGGCGGGTGATGTTCTTTGGCGGTACGTACGCCTATCACTGGGAGCAGCGTTCCAGCACACGGTTGTTATCGCGCGATAGCTGGACTCACATTGCCTCGTACGCTCGTTGGATCACCAAACGCCTGCTGCGGCGTTACGGTCGACCGCGCTCAGCCACACCCAAAGCAATCGATGCCGCGGAGACCGGCGGCAAGCGTTCGACACCGGTGCCCGCGCCGCACGTGGCGGCGCCTGTTCCAAAGAGAACGACAACACATCGGATGCGGGACTAATCCCGTGCCGGTAAGACGTCCTTCTTGCCCTCGTCGTCTTCTTCCGCGCCCGTGGGTTCTATGTTTTTTCGCACCTGAATTTCGTCGATCTTCCACTGCCCGCGTTGGGCAAACGAGTTGTAATGTCGTTTGAGGAAGACGTACAGGAAGAATGACTTTTTCACGCCCTCATCTTCATAAGTTACAGCAAACTGATCGATCGTTCCGTCGGTCCGTGGCTGCACCACAACGCCGTGTCGATCGTAGAGACGGACGTTCGCCCGGTCGCCAAGTGCCAACAGGGTTCGCACAACGGGGGTATTCGCATACTCACGAAGGTCGTCAGCCCAGTCGGAACGCTCGCGGTAGAATTCCCATAAGTCTTCATTCAGTGGTTGCCGGTCGGTGATCGCGACCGTCATCTGATGGGCTTTCTCAACTTCTCCCTTGCGGAGATAGTCGAACCACTGCAACGCGAACCGCTTGCCCTCGAGCTGCACGAGATAGCGGTAGGTGTAATGTTGTGTCGGCGCACCGATTCCGGAGATCAACGCGAGACATAAGCCACCAATCGCCGCCTTGCGGCCAATCAGCCCCAACTGCGGACGGTTGACGTGGATCAGCCCTGCGATGCTGACGCAGACGGCGACAACGGGGATCCACCATAGATAGGGGCCCAGCCAGGCCAATGGCGAGGCAATTCCCAAGAGTATCGCGATGACCGCTAGACGGCTGACCGAATTGTATTCCGACAGTTCGTCGGCGATATGGTCCTGTGACCAGTTTTGCGTTTCGACCTGAGACATCCGATGTGCTTCACCTGAGAAGGGCGAACGGGCTCGACGTGAACGGTTCGACAAGTTGTCGTGATGCGAACAACGAGGCGACGAATACCGCGTTATAGGCCTTCAAATTTCTGTGTTGGTTTTTCGGCGAAAAACCCTAGTTCTTCAGCATATTCATTTCGACGTGCGCCGTACTTAATCATGAATTCAGCTCCTGGATCGAATCCCGGATAGGTTTCTCCAGCGTTTAGCGGTCGATAGGATCCGTTGGACAGCCGTTGCACGAACCCCAGCCAATGGCGATCGGGAGCCATGCCAAAAAACATTTGCTTCTCCGGATCAAACGCTCCTCCCAGGAATTCTCGCGCAAGCGGCGCGGTGTGAAAGGTCATCATCATGAAGGCAACCACAACCCAGCCGGTTGCCAACGAAAACCCGAGTCCGCCGATGGCATCAACAGGCTTGATGAACTTCATCTTGTACTTCGACGCCGCGTCGGTGAAAACGCGCAGCACGAACAGTGACAGCGCGAAGAGCGCCCACAGAACGATAAAATCCCATAGATAGCGGGCCGAAGGGACTTCACTCCCCAACCACTTGCAGATCGGCTCCCAAAAGTTGGTGGCCAACAGCGCGGACACGACCGTGTTGAAGAACGTGATCGCGTTGCCCCATAGTCCTTCACTCAAGGACGAGGCTACCACCGCGATGAAGATGACGATCAGAAATACCGAGAACAGGAAACTCACGACCCAGCGCTCCTACTCTTTTAGAATTCGCATTAACTCGGGGAGCGACGTAACTCCCTTGGCCACTAGGAGAATGCCTTCTTCTTGAAGCGACCGCATCCCTTCCTTGCGGGCTACTTTCCGCAAGATATCGAGCTTGGCACCCTTGGCCAAATATTTTCGCAGATGGTCGCCGACGACCAACAGTTCACATACGGCGATTCGGCCACGATAACCCATGCCACCGCAGTCGGGGCAAACTTCCTCGGGTTGTTGCGGAGGTCGATACAGCGATTCGACCCGTCCGGCAGGCAGCCCCAGTTTTTTCAGCAATTGCGGTGGCGGCACGTAGGCTTCTTTGCACGATTCGCACAGCCTTCGGGCAAGCCGTTGATTGAGCACGCCGGAGACAACCCCGGAGAACTTCTCCGGTTCGACCTTGAACGCCAGAACGCGAAGCAAGGCCTCGACGCTGTCTTTGGCACGCAAGCCACTGACGACGAGCCGCCCTTGCGCCTGATCGCAGAGGATGTTGACGGTCTCAAGGTTCACCAGATCGCGACAGATAATCACGTCTGGGTGTTTCAGCAGTAACTGAGGAAGCGCCGAGTCTGGCCCCTCGCCCTCTGCAGAGTCGTAGGTCACCGCGTCGATGTTCTCGACGGTGGCCTCGGGATGATGCACATCCTCGATCGCCTTGAAATCGCGCATAAAACGATCGGCCGAACCAAGTGCGCCCGTAATCGTTGCACTCAGTCCACAGGCAGGCGGAGCAGAGAAGAGCAAGAACCCCTCATGGCGGGCCAATAGCTCTCGGACCTGCTCGATCATCTTGTCGCGCATGCCGAGGTCCGAAAGATTTTCGAAGTGTGCCGCGCCCGCGTCGAAATGAAGCAAGGCACGTTCCCCGGTCTTGGTGCCCTGCGTGGTAATCTTGCACTTGTATTTTGTATTGCGGTAGGTCGCGCCGAATTCGCCTTGCTGGCGGCTTCTTCGATTGGCCGGATTCAGCGACGATATAATCTTGAGAACGGCCAGCATCGCGTCGCCCGTTTCGCGGTCTTGTGGTTCGCCGTTGGTCCACAGCCCGTCGATTTGGTACCGAATACCGACCGCTTGCTGTGTGAAGTCCAGCATGATCGCATCGCTGCGCCGAGCCAGGGCGTCGACGATCATTTCGCGCGTCAGATTAAAGGCCGGCGACTCTTTGGCTTGCAAGAGATTCACACCGTCTTGAGTGGAATCTTCTCCGCCCATCGGGATCAGCTTGACGGCAATCAACTCATCCGCTGACCGGCGTTCTGCTTCCATCTTGATGCCCAACCGACCGACAAGTTCGGAGAACCAGAATCGCAAATGCGGCTTGGTCATCACCTGTTCGTGGTAGGGCACATCTTTGTTGAAGTGACGGACGAACAGCGTCAGCGGAACCACCCAGGTGATGACCATCAGTGGGAAGCCGAGCCAAAAGATCGGAATGTACCACAGCAGAATGAAGCTGGGCACAAACGTAAAGAAGACTAGCGCGTTCCAGCGAATGAAGCGGTATCCGCGCTGCTGTCCCTGGACATTGACGAACCCTGAAGTGTAGACCCACATGCAGAACACGAGCCAGCTAAGCCCGATCTTGGTGAGACTCAAATCGTAACCCGGTCCATAGGGAAACGCGCCGGTGAGATCGATCTCGGGCCATCTGAATTCCTGTGCCGTGGCAACTCCAGGCAGCAGCCAGCCAAGAAGCAGGAAGATTCCGAATGAAATGGACCACCAACGCCGCATTACATAATCCCAGGTTGCGCCACACTGATGCCTTTGAGGGCCATTTTAAGGGCCTCGACATTGGGTGCGACTTCAAACGCCGTCGCACGATCGATCAGCTCGCGATTCACCAGATCCAGGAGGCTCATCGTAAAGTCTTGCATGCCTTCTTTTTCGCACATGCGAATGGCATCGGGCAGCTTCTGGTCCTCGCGTTCGAGAATCAATTTTCGCACGGTTGGGTTGAAGGTCATGATCTCGACCGTGGGAACGCGACCGACGCCCTCGACAATCGAGGGCAGCAGTTTTTGGGCAACGATGCCTCGCATGTTGAATGCCATCGCGCTGCGTAGCGCGGGATGCATGTCCTGGGGGAATAAGTCGAGGATACGCCCGATGGTGGTCGGTGCCGTCGATGCGTGAATGGTGCCGAACACCAAGTGACCGGTTTCCGCGGCGTGGATGGCCGTCATGAACGTTTCGCGGTCTCGCATTTCTCCCACCAGAATAACGTCAGGATCCTCACGCACGGCGTGCTTCATGGCGGTGGCAAAGTCGCAGACATCCATGCCGATCTCACGTTGATTGATGAGCGACTTTTCCTCGGTGTAGACGAATTCAATAGGGTCTTCGAGCGTGAGGATATGTTTGCGATAGTTTTGGTTGATCCAATTCAGCATCGAGGCGATCGTCGTACTTTTTCCTGAACCCGTGACACCCGCGAGCAAGACCATTCCCTGATCGAACTTGCACAGATCGACCATGCCCGGCGGCAGGAAGAGTCCTTCAAAATCGGGGATCCAGTTGTTCACTCGACGAGCCACCAATCCCACGTGGCCCAACTGCTGCAACAGGTTGACACGAAACCTCCATATGGTGCCGTCAACGTCGACCGTGTAGGCAAAGTCGGCTCCGCCGGTCTCTTCAAAGATACCTCGATTACGTTCGTCCATCAGCGGAAAGCAGAGCCGGACCATCTCTTCGTCTTCGATCGGCCCCCGACTCAGCGGTCGCAACGTGCCATTCACGCGAATGATGGGCGGTCTCCCGACCTTTAGATGGAGATCGCTCCCTTCAAGCTTCACCAAGGTGCGAAACAGTTTGTCAACTTCCAACGCTTGGCGTTTCGTGACAAACCGATTGGCAGCTTCATCGACTGGTGCAGCCATGGTTGTTGACTCCT
>CAZNXE010000045.1:0-27012 GCA_964576465.1 uncultured Planctomycetaceae bacterium | reverse complement strand
CCTCGAGCTCGCGGAAGGCCGCTAAGTCGAGACGCAAACCGCCGGCAACTTTCTTCATCGCGGCAATCTGTGCCGCGCCACCGACGCGAGACACCGAGATCCCAACGTTCATGGCCGGGCGCTGACCGGCAAAGAACAAGTCGGGCTGTAGATAAATCTGGCCATCGGTGATCGAAATCACGTTGGTCGGAATATAAG
Organism: uncultured Planctomycetaceae bacterium; assembly: GCA_964576465.1. Classification (GTDB taxonomy): domain Bacteria; phylum Planctomycetota; class Planctomycetia; order Pirellulales; family JAEUIK01; genus CAZNXE01. Next base: position 26,814 of record CAZNXE010000045.1, on the reverse strand, counting down.
CCGAGACTTCACCCTCCAACGTCTCGATGATTGGCAGCGAGGTCAGCGAGCCGCCACCCAACGCGTCGCTCAACTTGGTCGAACGTTCCAACAGCCGGCTATGGCAATAGAACACGTCACCCGGATACGCCTCTCGTCCAGGCGGACGCCGCATCAACAACGAAAGCTCGCGATAGGCCGAGGCCTGTTTCGACAAGTCGTCGTAGATAATCAGGGCGTGCTCGCCACGGTAGGTGAAGAACTCGGCCATCGACGTTCCCGCATAGGGGGCGATGTACTGCTGCGGAGCCGGATCGCTGGCACCGGCAATAACGACCGTGGTGTAATCCATTGCGCCTTTTTCGCGCAACACTTCGATCACGCCAGCGATGGTCGATTCCTTCTGACCGATCGCCACGTAAAAGCACTTCACGCCCGAGCCACGCTGGTTGATAATCGTGTCGATGCCGATAGCGGTCTTTCCGGTTTTTCGGTCACCGATAATCAGTTCGCGCTGTCCGCGCCCGATGGGTGTCATGGCGTCGATCGCCTTGATCCCCGTCTGTAACGGCTCACAAACCGGCTGTCTTCCGGACACTCCCGGGGCCACGGTTTCCACGGGGCGCCGCTCACTGGTGACGATGGGCCCTTTCCCGTCCAGCGGATTGCCCAGCGCGTCGACAACGCGACCGATGACCGCCTCGCCTACCGGCACACTCAACAACTGGCCCAGGCTGCGGACCTCGTCCCCTTCGGCCACCTGCAAGAAGTTACCTAGAATGATAACTCCGACCGAATTTTCTTCGAGGTTGAACGCCAACCCTTGCACGCCGGTCCGCGTGAATTCGACCATCTCGCCTGACATCACGCCGGCAAGGCCGTACACTCGCGCAATGCCGTCGCCGGCTTCTAGCACGCGTCCTACTTCGCGAACATCGAGCTGCGAATCATATTGTTCAATCTCCCGTTGTAGAACGGAAGCGATCTCGTCGGCTTTGAATTTCATGGACGCTCCTATTGATCATCTCTCGGCGCAATTGTTCTAAACGTGTCGACACCGAGGCATCGTAAACCGTATCACCCACCCTCACGATTAACCCACCAATGAGGCCAGGGTCGACCACCGGCATCAAGTCGACTTGGCGGTCCAACATTCCAGCAAGAGTCGCGCGAAGCTGCTCGGTCCTTGCGGGGTCTAACTCTTCAGCAGTACGGACTTCGATCGAAACATGTCCTCGCGATTCGTCATGGATGGCATGCGCCGCATCTCGCATCGACCTCAGATAGTCGAGACGCTCATGCAACGCAACCACTTTCAAAAACTGAAGAAATGTCTTCGATGCATGGGGCCCCAATGTGCGATCCAACAGCGCAGCTTTCTCTTCAGCCTTCACCAGCACAGACGTCAGTACGGCTGCAAAACGTGGTAGTTTGTCGAGAAGATCTTCGATAAATGAATCGAACTCTTCCAAGATGGATACGGTCTCGCCCGTGTTTTCAGTAGCTGACACGAGTGCTTGCGCGTACACCATGCCAATCTGCTGGGCACCGGGATCGTTTGATGCCGAGCTTTGTTCTGGGCTCGGAGATCCGTTTGAACTCATCTCGCGTCTGCCGTTTCAGTTCGTGCTGGGTTGAGAAAATCGGTTGACCGCGTCTTCAATAAGTCGGGCGTGATCGTCCCGGCTCAGTTGAGCTTGTACGATCTTGCCCGCCAAATCGACGGCCAGCGAGGCGCTGCGTTCGGACAACTCCTGCAGTGCGGCCGAAGTTGCGGTTTCAATCTCACGTCGTGCGCGGTCTTGCAAGGCCCGGGCATCATCAGCGGCCTTGGCCAAGATTTCCTTCTGCGTGTGCTCGGCATCGCGCCGAGCTTCTTCCATGATCTCGCGAACTTCACCGGCAGCTTCGGCCAATCGCTCGTCGTACTGCACCAAGAGCGCTTTGGCCTCTTCGTGCTTTTCTTCGGCGGCCGCGATGTGGTCAGCGATGTTCTGCTCGCGTAGATCGAGCCCTGCGGAAATGGGCCCCCAGGCGAACTTCCACAGCACGACCAACAAGATGATGAACACGACGAAAGACCATACCGCAAGGTCTTCATCAAAACGAAGCGGATTGGCGCCCCCGGCGGCATGTTCGTCGGCACCACTTTCCGCGTGCGCGCTGTCATCCGCATGCACGGCTTCTTCATTCCCGAACGTGGGGGTTACCCAGCTCATCGGAACGATTGCGGCCAGCACGCACAGCACCGTCACTCTCATCACCATCATCATGTCACCCTTTGTATCGCAACCAGATACCACGGCCTGATGCCGGCGTTACGGATTCATAAAGCAGATAATCAACGCGAAAAACCCCGCACCTTCGATGAGAGCCGCCGTGATTAGCATTCCGGTCTGAATGGTACCCCATGCTTCCGGCTGTCGAGCGACCGCCGAAACAGAAGATCCACCAATATAGCCGATGCCAACACCCACGCCGATGATGGCCAAGCCGGCACCAACCGGACCCAGGTGGCTGATCGCAGCAGCGGTCTCTCCAGTAGCGTTGTCGCCTTGCGCGAATGCTGGGGTCGCCACGAGCAACACCATAAAGCAAAGGGCCGCAATTTTGAGTAGTCGATTCACTTGGGACATCTCCTTCCTGACGGAAATTACTAAGTATTGGTTTCTTCGTTGCGGACGGCCAACCTGCGCCACGAGCCTGGAAGGACTAGTGAGGATGGCGGGCCATTCCGATAAACAATGCTGACAAAAACGTGAATATGTAGGCCTGCAGAAACGCTACGAAGAGCTCCAGCAAGCTAATGAACGTCGCCCCGAACAAGGCCGCGGGCCAAACAATCAGGGCCATCCAAGATCCCGCGGCTTGCACGATGAAGCTCATGATGACGACCAGAACCACGTGACCGGCAAACATGTTGGCAAGCAAACGAATGGCCAACACGAAGTGCTTCATAAACAAACCGAAGATTTCGATCGCAAATAACAGTGGCACCAGAACGACCGCGATTGCAAAAGGCAAGTCCATATGTGGAACCTGCGCTTTGAGAAATCCGATTGGCCCCATCTTCGAGACACCCGTGGCAATCACCACGCCGAATGTTATCAAGGCCAACGTGCCCGTGGTGGCCATGGCACCCGTGGCACTACCTAGCCATGGAATCATTCCAAGCAAGTTGCAGGTGACAATAAACAAGAACATCGTCCACAGCAGGGGGAGATATTTGTCGCCATCTTCCTTGCCGATGGCAGCACGTGCGACGTCATCTCGAATAAACAGCAAGAAGACTTCGCAAAGGTTCCAAAACCGCCCTTTGGGTGGGCGACCGTCAGCAATGCGGCGGGCCAATCCGATAAAAGCCACCGCGACCAACGTGGCTGCCAAGACCTCCAGCACCATGAATTTTGTAATGGAAAACCCGAACGCCTCGAACGGCTGCGGAATGACAAGATGCAATCCGCCGGGAAGCTCGAACATTCCCTGGTCCATCACATGCTGCACAAGATGATCAGAATCGGATGAATTTGCCATCGTTCACTAGCATCGGGACAATGTTGGCCCCGCCTGCTCTATCACTTCCTAGTAGTCCAATACCTGTCGTTCAACACGGCTCACCGAGTGCAATCCAACCACGGAAGCAACTGTCTCGCTGGCCAGTGTCACCAAATAAAACGCGACGATGTAGATCATCAGCCCGGCGGCAGCCAATGATGGATTCAATCCTTGTAAGACAACGACTGCAATCAACGGGATTGCCCCTCGCAACATGATGGAGACATAGACCATGGTGATCGCTCGGCTCGGTTCGGCTCTGACTTGTTCGGACCCGCGCCCTGTTACGATCAATGCCACGATGGCACCCAGCCAACACACACTCGCAGCAATCAAGGCGGCGATGAGCCCCTGGGGGCCATGGCTCCAATAAGCTGCTGTCCCGATTACCGCCAGAGCCATCAATTCCACTACCGCAAGTTTCAATGCCCGCGGAATAATGGGAGTCCCTGAAAGCTGTGCTGGGGCTTGCTCTGTCACGACGATGGTTTGTTCTCTTTGTTCGTTCCGCCGGCATCGCCGGCAATATCTTCATCTTCTACTGTTTCGTTCAGCGCGTTCTTTCTCGATTGCTCTCTGGCGAGGGCGACTATTTGCAGGATGCCTAACACCATGCCAAGAACGAACCCTCCGACGGCAAATGCAACCTTCGTCCCCACCTGCCGATCGATCCACAATCCGATTAGACCTGGCGCTACCATCTCGGTCGAAATCGTCACCACACGCGTGTAAGAAGCGGCAGCATCAGATGTCGACTTACGATCAGTTCGAGGGCCGGTCACGATGGTCGCGAACCCGGGAAACCATCCCCAACCACAGAGGGGAAAGGTCTTCCATTCCTTAGGGGGGGTAACTATTTAATCTTCAAATATGGCCGGTCGCAATACCCAGCCAACGGCTTAGCATTGCGATATCTTGGCGGGAAAGCGGCTAATTTACTTAAGCCGGCAGGGGGTGTCAATGAACCTCTGCCCAATTCGTGTTTTTTTTCACAAAGTATTTGGTTGTTACAACTCCTTTCAGATTATCGCCTTGCGTGAAACCGTCCATTCCGGTGAGGTGACATGTCGCACCCTTTACCCACACCAGTGCCAAGGGTCACATGCTCTCGCTCAGCATTGCCAACATGAAGAGCCGAGGAAGTTTCGTGACATCATGCGCAAGATATTACCATTATTACATTTATGACGATTTGTTTTGCCCGATATTTCCGATGCCGTCCTAATGGGGGAATTGCGGATTCTGAAGGTTTCGACTACCATCGAGAGAACGCTAGTTGGCGTCATCTGCAACAGATGGCAAACCGTCCAAAAGACGGACCATTCGGTGACGCCAAGCAACGTGAACATACTCTCGTGGGGGGATGCCAGTCCTGGGCTAGAGGCAATGGCCCAGGATGACGTGTATCACTCGAGGTCAGGGTGCGGTTGCGGAGGTGGCGAGAGGCAACGAGCCGATTCGTCCCCAACCAAAGACCGATGGGAGAGAAATCTCCCCTAGACCATTCGCGGCTATGGACTGCCAAAGAGGGTACGGGCGTCACGACCAGTCAAGGATGACGCCCTGACTACCCAGACATTGGGTCCGCGCATGTGCGCAAACCTAATTCGCAAACCCGGAGGGCAGTTCAACAGATGACCACAGCAAAACTCCAATCCCATACGGCGCGAGACCTGGGCCAGATGGCCAAGAAAAAGGGTGTTCTTGGCTGGCACTCGATGACCAAGGCTCAGTTAGTTCGCGCATTGGTCAAGGCAAGTCAAAAAAAGACGCGAAGCCGCACGACGCAAAAGGTGGCCGTCTCCCGAAACGGCGTGGCGAAAAAGAAAGCCACGAAGAAGGCAGCCCCTAAATCACGAACCGTGATGAACGGCCGCGCGAAAGCCACGAACAATCAGCCGGTTCGCAAGCAGAATCCCCGCATTCAACGGCGACTTGCCGAAGTTCGCATGCGAGAGCATTGGTTCAAGAACCTCTCGGCGAAAACTGAAGAAGCGGGAGGGTCGACGCCCAAACGCGACCGTCTTGTGCTGATGGTTCGCGACGCCTATTGGATACACGCTCATTGGGAGTTGACGCGGCAGCGCGTCGAACGAGCCCAGGCGGCAATGGGCCAGTGTTGGCATGAGTGCAAGCCGATTCTCCGCTTGGTCATGGTCGATACCTCATCGGAAAACGGAGCCGAAACGGTGATCCGCGATATCCCGATCCATGGCGGCGTGAACAACTGGTACATCGATGCACCCGATCCTCCGCAGAGCTTTTGCGTCGAGATCGGCTACCTCAGCATCGACGGAGAGTTCTTCTCCATGGCGCGTAGCAACATTGTCACGACACCTAAGGCCGGTTCAAGCGACTCGATTGATGAAAACTGGACCGACGTGGCCGATAGTTTTGAAAAGGTCTACGCCATGAGCACCGGCACAGACGACGGACCAGCGAGTGTGGAATTGCAAGAACTATTCGAGGAGCGGTTGCGCCGCCCGATGGGTTCGCCAATGGTCACACGCTTTGGTGTCGGCGCGAACGGATCGGGAGAGCACAACCGCAGCTTCGACTTCATGGTCGATGCCGAGTTGATCGTCTACGGGGCGACCTCTCCCGACGCGCATGTCACGCTACAGGGCGATCCTGTTCAGCTACGAGCCGATGGTTCCTTTACGGTTCGCTTTAGTTTGCCCAATTGCCGGCAGGTCATTCCCGTGGTTGCCAGCACCGCCAACGGTGTCGAACAACGGACCATCGTGTTAGCCATCGAGCGGAACACGAAGACCATGGAACCACTGATCCGCAATCCCGACGAGTAGCAGCCCCCAACGGCATTCTTCGACGACGATTGCGATGCACGAGTTACCGTCATTGTGCAATGGCCCCTGAATCTGCCGTATGCGCGATGGTTATGCGCAAACGACGCTTTCTCTCCCGGCATCTTTCCCTCAGATCACACAGGCACTCCCCAAGGTTGTCGATTCATCCCCGCGACTTTAGACTGATGGCCCGTATCAATTACTCAATCGAGCCGGAGCAGAAGTCGTGTCTGACGACATTTCCAAGGCGATCGAAGGGTGGCCATTTCAGCCCAACGAAATTTCGGTTCGGCTGGTGCGCGGTGACGACAACCGCGAGAAAGTCCAGTTGCGGCTCGATCTAGGGCTGTTGCAAATGGAAATCGAAGGCCGTCCCGACGGTCAACGCCCCCACGACCGAGAGTCGCTGTTGGAGCATTTTGAAGAGCAGCAGAAAACGCACGATGAGGCGAATCCCGACGCCGCCGGGTTTCAACTCCAGCCTGAAGACTGCGAAGCGTTGTTGCGTGAGGGAATTCAATACTATCACCGCTACCTCAGCTTTTGGCATCTCGAACGCTTTGAAGCCTGCGCACGCGACACAAAACGCAATCTTCGCCTGTTGGGCTTCGTTCGCAAACACGCCAAGCGAGACCGAGACAAACTGCAATTCGACCGATGGCGACCCTATCTTTCGATGATGCACGCACGTTCGCTCGGCATGCCCCTGGTGAATGACGAACGTTACGATGAGGCGATTGCCATTGTGGATGAAGGCATCGGGCAGATTCGCCGGTTCCTTGAAGATTATGATCAGGAAAAACATGCCGATCAGTGCGCCGAGTTAACCCAATTGCTCAGTTGGCGCGAAGAGATCGTGACACAGAAAGCCGAGGGCAAGGGAATCTCAAAAGACGATCCGTTGTTCACGCTGCGATCTGATTTGCAAGAGGCGATCGAGCATGAGCGGTTCGAGGAAGCTGCTCGCCTGCGAGACGAGATCGACCGGATTGGTGAATCTGGTCCGGGCGAGAAGTTGTAATCGCCGTTCATTGGTGCCACGGGGTTCGCAACGAATCGGCTTGTCGCTGCCGGGGGGGTGGTGATATACTTCCGTTGGCGAAGAATTGCTCTGCAATTACGAGCCGAACCTCTGCCATGTTCGTGCTGTCGATGTCACTTTTGGGGAGCCGATACGACGTCCGCTGGGTTCCTAGATTACTAGCCGGGCCGCGTGTATAGCCGACGCCCGGGCCACGATAACTGGCCCGGAACCAGCGGACGGATCACACAACCCTGGCTGCGGGTGCCCCCTTTTGGAATGCGGGCTCTCAAAACCGCATCGCCACGGCATTGCGGCGGAGGGTTTATTTCTCGCCCAAACGCGAGATCAACGGGCGTCGCCGACCTTTGTGGTCCGACGCCCGTTTCGCGTTGCCCTTCGCCCCACCACCCAATCTCCATCGGGTATAATTGGGCAACACTTTTTGGTGAGCAACCGATCGAAAACCACCGTAACATGGGACTGGGCTGCGCAAAATATCGGCTTGCGAGACATTGGAGACTATCCGCCTTTTGAACCGCGAATGGACGCCAATAAACGCAAATAGTCTTCTCTTATTCGTATTCATTAGCGTCCATTCGCGGTTCCTGCTTGCTCCAGAAGAGGAATAAGGCTCTCGATGACCACAGCATCAGACGAACTGGCCGCCAAGCGTGACCAACTCTTGGATCTCCTGAGAGGTTTTAAGAGCTGTGCGGTCGCCTTTTCCGGCGGGATCGATAGCACCGTGGTTGCCAAGGCAGCCCACGTCGCACTGGGCGACCAGGCGGTTGCCGTCACCGGGGTAAGCGACAGCCTTGCGGAAGGCGAATTGAGCGAGGCGCGCGAGATCGCCCAACGTATCGGCATTCGACACGAGGTGATGGAAACCGAGGAGTTCAGTAATCCCGCCTATCTCCGCAACGCGCCAGACCGCTGTTATCACTGCAAGTCAGAGCTTTACACACAGCTCGACGGTTTGGCGCCCCGCTTGGGCGTGGCGGTGGTCGTCAACGGGGCGAATCTCGATGACCTTGGGGACTACCGTCCTGGCATGACTGCCGCCGGCGAACATGCGGTTCGCAGTCCGCTGCTGGAGTGCGGTCTCAACAAACAAGACGTACGCGCGTTGGCCCTGCATTGGGAACTGCCCACGTGGGACAAGCCTGCCGCGCCGTGCCTCAGCAGCCGCATCGCTTACGGAGAAGAGGTCACCCCCGAGCGGCTCGCAATGGTCGACAAGGCCGAACAGTTTCTTCGCGAACAAGGGCTGCGCGACCTACGCGTGCGCTACCACCGCGGCGATTTAGCACGCATCGAAGTCCCCTTGGCATCGCTCGAAGAACTGTGCCGCGCCGATGTTCGCCGATCTCTTGCCAAGCGATTCAAAGCCCTAGGCTTCCGCTACATCACCCTCGACCTAGAAGGCTTCCGCTCTGGCAATCTCAACGACATGGTACCGGTTGACAGTTTGAAGATGCTGGAACAGTAGTGTGAGCCGTTGATTGTCCAGCCTGATAGCCAGCAAGGACGTGCTTAGGGAGATGTGGTTTCAACGGGCGCCGCGGTGGGCAATGTTCGACGTCCGGTGGCCAGCGACTCGTACATCACATCGGCCAAATCGTCAGCGTGATCGTCCAGCCCCAGCAGATGCCCAAACTCGTGGGTGAGAACCGCGAGTAGATCGATTCCCGCAGCCGCCGGGCCGGTCTCGGCCGAAAGCTGTCCGTTGGCGAGCAGATCGTACTCGTCGTCGTTCTCTGGTGTTTGATCGACAAACCAACCATATCCGGCGGCGTCAGTGTCGAGATACACGCGGTTGCCGACGACTTGTCCCAGTGTGGCGTTAGGGAGATCGGCGATGCGGATCTCGGCCGATGAAAGCAAGGAGATGGCGTTGGCGTCGATCCCAGCCGCGGCCCATTTGCCGACTGCCTCGTTCAGGACGAGCTGAATATCTCTGGTCGTCAACGATGGCCCGGCCGAAACCACGCCGCTTGGTCCACCCGTGGCAAGAAGTGGTTGAACCACGTCAGTCCACTTTCCGGCCAGTGGCACCCAGTTCGGAATGCCGAAATTGAAAGCCGGTATGTCGGCCACGCCAGAGTCATTTGAATTGCGGAGGAATGAGGTCGCGGTCCCGGGGTTGTGTACACCCACGGTGTCGATCTGGTCGCCATTCCAATCGCCCACGAAAGGCACCCAGTTGGGCAGGCCGTAATTGAAAGCCGGCACATCGGCCACGCCCGAGTTGTTTGTGTTGCGGAGGAAGAATGTGGCGGTCGCTTGGTTGTAGAGGCCCACGGTGTCTGTCCCGTCTCCATTCCAGTCGCCTGCGATCGGTGTCCAGCCAGGCACCCCATAATTGAAGGATGTCACATCAACAATGCCGCCGGCGTTGGAGTCTCTCAAGAAAAATATTGCCGCATTAGCATCGTAAACGCCGACCGTATCGACACCGTCGCCGTTCCAATCGCCAGCGATGGGAAGCCACCCCGGAATGCCGAGGTTGAAGATGATCTCAACAACCCCGTTGGCATTCTCGTTAATCAAACGAAACTGGGCGGTGTCTGTGTTGTACACGCCCGCGGTATCGACCCCGTCTCCGTTCCAGTCGCCGGTGATGGGAATGACGCTATTGCCGCCGGCCAAATTGAATGGCGTGATGTCCGCATTGCCAGAATCGTTGGAATTACGAAGGAAGAACGTTTGTGTGTCGGGATTGAAGGCCCCGATCGTATCGGGCAGTCCTGGATTGTTCCCACTCGAGGCCAATGCAACGACCACGCTGTCTCGGTCAATCAACTCACCAAGATTTCGATTATTGTTCTCGTCCGATTCGGCGACCTGGCCCTCCACGTCGATGATCATCCCAATGAAGTAGCCATCGTTGGCATTGCCGTAGGAGGTTTCTCCAAGGGGCAGCGTAAGCGTAATCGTGTTCCCTTGCGTGGCATCCCCCCCCAGCCCAGCAAGTGGAAATTGCCCGAGCAGTTCGTCGCTTACCTTGATGATATTGTCCGTGCTGAGATAGAAATTCACCGTGAATGGGCCCGCGGCTGTCACCGAAGCATTCCGGACAGCAAATTCGACGTCGATCGTATCGCCCGCGATTCGAAACGCTTGCACCACATCGAAGCTGTTGCCCAGCAGATCGGGCAAGGGTGGTGGTGTGATGAGAACGCTGTCTAGATCGACCAACTCACCCAGGTTGCGATTGTTGTTCTCGTTCGATTCAGCGATGGCGTCCTCGACGTCAACAATCATGCCAATAAAGTACGCATTGTTGGCATTCGTGAAGAAGGCTTCATCGAGGGGCAACGTCAGGGAAATCGTGTTTGCTTGAGAGGTATTTGCCCCCAGGGCAGCAAACGAAAACTGCCCAAGCAACTCATCGCTTTCACTAATAAGATTGTTGGAACTGAGATAGAAGTTCACATCAAAGGGCCCCGCAGCGGCTGCCGCTGCATTCTGGACGGTGAACTCAACGTCAAGGCTGTCGCCTATAATGAGTGCTTCCTGCACCACATCGAAGCTGGTGCCCAGCAGGTCCGGTATCGGTGGTATCGTGATGACTACGTCGTCCTGGTCGATCAACAATCCACGATTGCTGTTGTTGATTTCGTCCGATTCAGCGACGACGTCCTCCCCGTCAACAATCATGCCAATGAAGTACGTATCGTTGGCGTTGCCGTAGAAGGATTCATCAAGGGGCAACGTCAGGGCTATCGAGTTTGCTTGAGAGGCGTTCCCCGCCAAAGAAGCAAATGAAAACTGCCCGAGCAGCTCGTCACTGTCGCTGATGACATTGTCGGAGCTGAGATAGAAGTTCACCTTAAAGGGACCCGCGCCAATGGTGGAGGCGTTCTGAATGGTGAAGTCGACGTCGATGTTGTCGCCCACGATCCGCGGTTCCTGCACCACATCGAAGCTGGTGCCGAGCAGATCGGGCTGCGTATCGAGCACGGTGACCGCGAAACTGTCGAAATCGATGAGGCTCGCGACATTGCTGTTGTTCGATTCGTCGCTCTCCAGGACGAAATCGAAACGGTCGATGATGATGCCGATGTAATAGGTGCCGTCGCCATCCCAGAACGAGTTCTCCGTGGCCGGCAATTGCAACGACTTTGCGAGATTCGACGTCGTCGCGCCACCATTCAATCCGGCCAAGTTCTCTTGGCCGAGGAAGAAATCATCCGTGGCGATCGTGGCGTCTTTGCTGATGTAGAAATCGACCAGGAAGGGTGCGGAGTCTTCGATGTCCGCGTTGCGGATGCGATAGTCGACATCGACTACTTGGCCAGTATCGACAGCGGCCTGATTGACATCAAAGAAGTCCCCCACGAAGTCCGGCAGGTCGAACGGATTGATGGTCACGTTCGCGTTGTCTAGCAACCACGCCCCACGGCCAAGTGTCCCCGCCACCAAAACGTCGTCCACGACATCATATTCCAGATCCCATACAGGTGCGTGGGGGAGATTTGGGCCAACTTCCGCCCACTCACCCAAGACACTAGTCGATGTGGCAAAGACACCCAAGTTCGTGCCAATCACGACGGAATCTTGGAACAGACCAGGAACGAATTCCAAGGACCGGAAGCCGTTTGTAACGGAGCCGAGATCGGTGGTGATGTTCGTCCAATTGACACCCGTATCGGTCGTTTGGAAAATTTGATCGCTGGAGTCGATGACATAGGCCTTCCTCCAGTCGTTATCGTCCAACTCAATGTCGCGGACAAAGCCTCCGGGAAATAAGGTTGGCAACAGGGGCCCGCCCGCGGTTGTCCGCACCAAGACTTCATTGCCCGCACCAACATACAACACCTCAGCATTCGGCACGCCATTCAGACGGCCCCCATAAGCGATCGGGTTCGCAGTTCCCGAGTTGACCTGGATGCCAAAGCCAACCACGTCAATCGTGTCTCCCTGATCGAACGACTCCCAAACCGAGTTGCCGCCTCCAATGAGAAGCCGTGTTGGAATGATCTCGTTTAATGCAATGGGTGTGACGAACTGGGTCACCAGATTGTTAAACGAAAGTTCTTGTAGGCCAACGAGTCCCCCGCCCACCGGGTTGTTGTTGGCATCGAAAATAACTCGTACGAAGTTGTTTAGGAACTGGGTACTCGAATAGCGCGTGGACAAACCTGGCGTGCTCGTATCGTCAACGGCGACATCACCACCATCGGCCGTCGAGACGGAGGTCCAAACGGTCGAACCAGGAAACAACTGCACCGGCGTACCCGTATCCTGCGCCCCGCCGATAAGCACATTCGCGTTGCTGTCATAGGCGATGTCATGTAACTCGGTGACTTGAAGGTTTCCGTTGATCGAAAACCAGTCGCCCGTGTTTGAACGGGGGTTGGTGCGGCGATAGACGCCCCCGTCGTCGCCTTCGATGATATTACCGTTGGCGTCGAAAACCATCTCCCGCGAATCGGCGTGCGGGGCACTACTGCTGGCCGTGCCACCGCCAGCTGCGCCCAACGAGTCGCTGTGCGTCAAGTGGACCCATTGGCTGCCCTCGGGCAGCGACGCGTCGCCGCGAAAGAGCCGTCCGGTAAAGTCCTTGGCCCCAAGCGAGTTGGGCCACTCCCCCTCGTCGTTGAACCCGCGCGGCTGGCGATCACCGCCTACGTAGACAATATTGGAGTTAAACGGATCGGCCAAGATTGAAAAGTGAATCTGGCCTTGGGCACCGGCCAACTCCCCTGGTTTAACGCGCGGATTCGTACCAACGTCGCCCCCTGCTTCATTGGTAACGGGCAAGTCCATTTCCACCCAAGTAGCGCCTCCGTCGCCTGAGCGAAACACGCCTGCAAGCTGGCCATCGTTAATGATCGCCACGTAGACATTATTCGCGTTGCCGACGGCAAGCTCGATGTTCTGTGTTACCTTTTCTCCCGCCCCAGGTTCCAGGATCAACGCATCGACCACGGCATCACTTACCTTGGACCAGGTCGCCCCGGTGTCCGTGGATTTGTAGATGCCATTGTCAGTACCTGTTCCGCGCACCGGGGCGTATAGCACTGCGGGGTTAGTCGGATCGCCTACCAAATCGTATACGCGACCATTGGGCAGACCGCTGCCGCCGGACACAAGCGCGAACGATGCGCCGCTGTCCGTACTGCGGTACACACCCGTGAAGCTGCCCGAAGCGACTATAATGTTGCCCCGTGCAGCGACGCCTGTGATGTTGACGCCAACCAGGGTGCCACCTCCATCTAGAACCGTCCACGTATCCCCGCCGTCTGTCGTGCGGAGCAGGCCACTGCGGTTTCCGCCGGCTTGGCCAAAACTGCTGAAGCGGCCAATGCCTGCCACCAGTGTCTTGTAACTGAAGTCGGTTGGGTCGAATTCGAGAGCTCCAATCGACAACGACGGCAAGTCGTCTGTCAGAGGAGTCCAGGTTGGGCTGGATGCCGCTCCGTTGGTGGTCTTCCACACGCCGCCATTGACTGCTCCCACGTAGATAATGTTCGCATCGCTCGGATGTGCCGCGACCGTGTGAATGGCCCCGACAACTTCATTGTTCGGCGAAACGTTTTCGACCTGACCATTTTGAGTTGGCCCGGGGCCCTGCGCGATCCAGTTGGCAGTGATCGGGGGCAAGATCAACGCTTGCGGACCTTGACCGCCAAGTTCAGTCAGCTCTTCGAGCACTCCGCCCTATGCAGAAAGGAGCGTTCGACGTTCCAGCGGCTCGACCGACAGATTCATGGTGTAGCGACGGCGCAAAGCTTTCGTGGCAGCGATCATCAATTCCCTTCCGGGTTCTCATTCAGCAGTGAGGCAAATCATGTGGTTGTTCCATAGCCGCTTGGAGCAATACCAGTCGTAGCGACGCCGCAATAATCGAATCTAAGACGCAAATTGCTTAATGAGGCAGACGCAAAGAGGTACGTAATACAACGGACCCATCGTAACTAGGCCATCTGGGCGGGTCCAGTTTTTTGTCTTTCCTGCGGGACTTAGCGGCCGCTCCCTAGCTCCAGCCCACAAGAACAGGCCCCAACCTGCCCGTATTACCTTGAGAGTGCCGCACTGTCAGGACGCACAGCCAACCGCGACGACTCCCACAAGCAGCGCGTAACATCTAACCCATACGCTACTTGTACACAATCTGCCGATCCACAGCGAAACGCTTGAAAAGACCTATGGCGGAAGTGCATGGGAATCGAACCCACCGGTCGCAAGGTTGACTTGCGACCCAACGGTTTTGAAGACCGCGGCCACCACCAGGTGTGCAGGCACTTCCAGGACGAGAGCATGAGGGGATGACGAGCCTATCTCATTCAGTGGGTCAAACGGGTGCCTGACGTGAGATGTTATTGGCAATCCATTGTCAGGCACAGCCTGGGCTGATCAATCTGATCTAGGGTTTCTATCCTGGTTTTGTTGCGATTAGCTTAAAACAGGTTGAAAGCCGAGGCTGTCTTGTGCGCAGCTTTTGTTCTTTTTCATCGTGCCGTTGTGTCGTTGTGGTTCCTTTCTACGGCGTGGCTCTAAGTCTACCACGACGACACAGCGACACGACGAACAAGAACTACCCACATCACCAACCCCAATTCCCCCGCAAAACAACAACAGATTGAGCACGTCAGGCACAGCCTGACCTTCATACTCAATCGGCTTTGGCTTTCTTGATCTCTTGACCGTTCTTGGGATTGACCTCGATGTTCAGATCCTCGCCGTCGTGGGTGAAGAAGGCGAAGCCGTTGATCATTTCGTCGTAGGTCTGATCGCCATACGGCACGACTCGATCGGGATCGGGGTTGTAAGGGTTGAATGACGAATTGTCGTAATGGGCAACTGCTTCAAGCCGGGTGCCCTTGGGCAACTGCACGTCGCCAGGCTCGATCTCATAGCCCAATTGCCAGTCGAAGTTGAAGTTGGGAATCTGCAACAGTGTTCTGGTCGCTCCGTCAGGAAGGTGCGCTAAGAACGTCATGTCCTTTCCACGGAGATGCATATGAGAAAACATGCCTAGCAGCGTGATGTCATGATCTAGCGTTGCATCGTCGCTAACCCTGTAGGCCGGATGCTCTGGCGGAATCTCGAAACCACGATCGTCCAAAATCACGTGGTACAACTGCTGTTTTACCGTCTCGCGTGGAAAGCGAATGCCGACCGAGATTTTGCACTTCTCGGGTTTGCCCGTCGTCACGATGTGAATTTGCAGGCCAATGACCGAATAACGGGGAATCTTCAGCGCGACCCCATTGCTAAACGTGGACGTGGCAAGCGGTTGCCCGCCAGGGACATATCCTGTGATGAACGTTTCGGCACTGGCACCATCTTTTCCTGACGCATAGGCCGCATTGCAGTGATGGACCACCGCCGGATTGTGCGGCAGAATCTCGAACGATTCGATCCAAGTATCTTTCAGGAAGAAATGTGGCAACACGACGTACGAATACGGCAGATAGCCGTCGGCCGCGACGTCGATTTCCTTGGACATCGTGATTACCAAATCCGGCTCGCCGATACGCCACTTGGTTTTGGCAAACTCTCGTGCCGGCGGCATGTCGCTCGGGTCGCCCTCGGGGGCACCGGCGCGGGCCCACGCCACGACTTGATTGCGTTCGTCTCGGGTCAACGTCCGATCGTTGAGAAAGTGTCCGTGCTCGGGGCTGGCGAACCATGGCGGCATCCGCCCCTCGGACACAACTTCGGCAATCATTTCCGCGTTCGACGCCACATCTTCGTAGCTAATCAACGAGAACGGCGCGGCGGTGTTCTCCCGGTGGCAATCTTGGCAGTGTTCCTGCATCAGCCGCGAGATGTGCTTGCTGAAAGTAACCTCTTCCTTGGGCTCCGGCGTGGCGGGTAGCGTGATCTTGCAACCGTCGACCGTTGTTTCCGGCACGGAAACGGGCTTGCCGGCCAACAACTCGCCGATCGCCTCATCCAGATCGTGCCGACGCACATCGGGTCGCACTCCGCCCAGGCGGTACTGATCGTCAATTCGACCGCGATAGACCAAACGCTTCTCGCCGTCGAGTACAACGACTTCCGGTGTGCGTTTTACTCCCAGTGCCGCGATGCACGAACCATCCACATCCTTCACAAACGGGAACAACACGCCATATTCAATCGCATGCGAGGCAACAGCCATAATCGAGTCTTCGGGCCCAACGTTCACGGCAATGAACTGCACGCCTTGGTCCTTGTAGCGATCCGAGAGTTCTTGCAAGCGGGGAAGATAGCGCTGAACGAGTGGGCAAGTTGTGTTCGTGAAGACCAACACATAGGCCTTCTTCGACTCGAAGTCGTCAAGCGAACGCGGAAGATAGCGTAGATCCTTGAACGACAATTCGCCGACCTGATCACCAATGGCCACCGATCGCTCGGCCGCCTTCGTGGACGAACAAAGTGGGACGCACAAGACACATGATGCGATGAGCAACAATCGAAGGCGGATCATGGAATCCCTCAACCAGTCATTTCAGAAGGCGGGAAACAAAAAACGGGGACATACAATCCGGCCACCTCGGAGTCGAACTCCGAACAAGCAGCCAAGTTGCAACATCCCCACGGACCATTAGTCTAGCGCAAGGCGGAATCCGAGACAACCGAAATACGCGCCCAGGGGAGTGCCGTGGCGGAAATACCAGCAACCGCATTGGTGATGCCCATCGGTATCTACACAAGTTTACTAGCATGCAACAAGACGATGGGTGGCCCAGCCGCGCAGTCGGCTGGGTCGCGTAGCGACAAGATGCTTTGGGAGGCGTGTGGCGGAACGATTGAGTCGAGCCTTGGCTCAATCCGTGCCTAGCGATGGACTATTGCAGAGGTAAGGCCGCCAGGAGAGTCTGGTTGAGGAATGCGCAAGCCAGGAAACCGGATTCTCTCGCAACACAGAACCTTACCCGAGGCATCTTGTCGCTGCGCGACCCAGCCGAACGGCTGGGTCACCCGTCCGTGGCAGAATTACCAGCAACTATATCTATATTGCGAAGGCCGGGTGATCCGGGGATTTAGCAGTCCCTCCGTCGAAGATGCCGGGCTGAAACTTAGCAAATCGAACCGCGGGGGACGGCTTTCGAGTCGCTAGCTCGCAATGCGGCAACTTGAGCTACACCCAATCCAGATCGGTTCCCTTTCTGATGCGGTCGGCGAAGTCGCCAATCAGCCCGCCGATGACTTCCCATTCCTTGGTCTTTCGCAACTCGATGTCACCTTGCAGATTCACTCTCACAAGACTCTCGTCGGTCACGCCGGCGGCGCGCAGAGCGTCGGGATCAAACTCTTCGGGATTGACGAGGTGGCAGAGGGTCTTGCCCGACATTTCAATGAATTGCATAGCTGATGCCTAAAGCTCCGTTAGGATTCTCGGTTGGTCGATGATCGCCACGCTTCGCTCGTTGCGATTGATGTACCTTATGATAACGTCCAGCGGGGCTCGTTGGCCAGCAATCGATTACTGCAAGGCGCACGGCAGATAGAACCCCACCGTAACATGGGATCCCGTCCCGTGCAGAATTCACGGAGTACACGGGACGAGGTCCCATGCTACGGTAAAATGTTTCTGCCGTTCGCCTAAATGCCAAATGGCTGAGGGAAGATTTTCTCCGCATGACCAATCACGACTCGAACCGCGACTTGCTGCGGCTGCTCATCCTTGGGGCGCATCCCGACGATGCAGAATTTCATGCCGGCGGGCTGGCGGCCATCTATCGACATCTTGGACATGACGTGAAGATGATCTCGGTCACCGACGGGCGCGCAGGCCATCATACCGATTTCGGGCCAAAGCTCATCGAACGTCGTCGTCGCGAGGCTGCCGCGGCGGCCAAAGTGATAGGAGCAACTAGCGAAGTCTGGAATTATCCCGACGGCGAATTGGAACCGACACTTGAATTGCGTTGGCAAATCGTTGCCGAGATGCGGAAGTTCGCGCCGCATCTGATCCTCACGCACCGCACCGAAGATTACCATCCAGACCATCGCGCGGTGGCGCACGCCGTACGCGATGCGGCCTATTTGGTGACCGTGCCAGCGGTGGTGCCGGAAGTTCCCGCATTGCGCGAACCTCCGGTCATCGCGTACATGGTCGACCGCTTTACCCGCCCCACGCCGTTTCAGGCGGACATTGCCATCGACGTCACCCCGCACATCAAAACCATTGTTTCAATACTGGCCTGTCACGCGTCGCAAGTCTTCGAATGGCTCCCCTACAATCGCGGTCTTGCAGACGAATTCCCGCAAGACAAAGCCGACAGACAGGCATGGTTGCGTGCGTGGATCGAAGCCCGACTTCAGGAGACCGCCAACATTCACCGCCCGGCACTAGTTGCCACTTATGGCAAACGCCAGGGTGCCCAAGTTTGCTTTGCCGAAGTCTTGGAAATCAGCGAGTACGCGGCCCCGTTGAATGACGAGAAGCGAGACAAGCTGTTCTCGTTTTTGCCGACGGAGAGGGACGCGACGTAAGAGCGAGTAGGGTCCGCTGTGCGGACCGCCAATGAACGCGTAAACCTATTCTCCGGCTTCTTTCACCCGTACGGCTGATGTTGGTTTGCAATCACCACATCCCCAGGAGGCATTGGTCCGCACAGCGGACCCTACGGGCTCAACCACCCGATTCGATTAGTTCTTTATCGGTAGCGTCTCGTATGCCGTCATCGTCAGAAAAGATTACGCCTCGTTCCGCGTCCAGACTTGATAATCCGAACAGCGATGGCCGAGACATTCGAACCGCAATGAGTATTTCACCAGAGGGAAGAGTCTGAACAAACTCTGATAGGACGCATTTATGAGTGTCGATTGTAACATTGTGATCACGATATTCTGGGAGCTTCTGCACCTCCTCGAATGATAGCCGTCGCAGGTCCGCAATACGGTCCATAATCATTTTCGCGGTCACAGTGTCGACCTGAGACATCATTCACCTATTCCATAGAGAGAGGGACAAGCCTAAGCAATGTTCACTCTGCCCTGCGTTTTATCTACTGCTACTCACGCACCGAACCGTTTTTCGAGTTCCTCAACCACACTGACAACGGATTCATAATACTTCCTAATTGCAGGCAATCCAATCCCCACATCTACGCCATGGGAGATTTGGTGACGGTTGTCAACAACACTATCAACCGCATCCTTAAGCTCATCATTAATACTCTTCTTAAACTCAATTCGAAAGTCGTCGCCAAAGTCGGACACAAGATCAATGATATTGTTCATCTTCGCATTTCTGAACGACTTTAGACGCTGGCCAACATAATGCGCGACCTCCGGCGCTGATCGTTTTGTAGCGTAGTCGGCAATCAGGGTGCGTACCGAAGCCTCTACAAACCCAGACACCAATACACACAAGTAGCGAGACAAGTGCGCTGTGAGTTCGGGATCATTCTTCAAGTCATTGACTTTATCGAACACTGAGTCGAGCTTCTGCTTGTGACTGACAACCCTTACGTTTTTCATGAGACATCCCGAAAGGATTCAGTCGCCATCATTAAACGCCTTTTCACATTCACTTCATCCGAAGTACCAGAAGAGATCGCGTCGAGGAACGACTTGTCTTGCAAGAGGAGATCATACTTTGTCTTTAAGCCTGCCTTGTCCGAAACAGGGCCTGCCTCAAGACGACGAGCTACTCCAATCATAACCGAGTCACACAGGGAGGCATTAACTGCGGCTGTAGTCTTGAATGCGCGGTCACCAAAGGCATCCAAAACAACACCGGCAGCCGACAAGAACACATTCGTGAAGTGGCTCGCAGTCGCTTTGTCGAGTTTCCGAAATCGTGAGGCAAATCGGTTCAGGAACTCTTTCATGGGTTTTGAGTACTGATCCATGTGCTCATGGAGGGCTAGAAAACGAAGAATGAGCTCCCTGTCTCTCATCCGAGAACTGACGTTGCCAAACAAGGAACGCCAATTTGGATCCTTATTCAACTTCTCCAGCAAATCTATCAATGCGCCATGATAAATGCAGCTGCGAATCTCTTGAGGCTGCAACAAGACGCCTCCTGTATTCAATCTCTCGAAAATATGATACGCAGAACTTGGAGAAACAGCATCGGCATTGCCTGGGCTTTCTTGCTTAATGATAATGGCATGCATGATTGAATCATCCAATCGAAGCCGATCGTCCTCACTCAATGACTTATAAGTCTTGCCTTGAAAGCGCTTATCAACTCCAAGCAGCCGGAAGGCTCGATCCGTTGGCGTGAAAACTCCATTATAGAAAAACTGGAGAGTTCGGAGACGCTGTTGGCCATCGATCACAAGCATCTTGCTGGAGTCGAGTTCTTTGGAAAGAAACACAGCAGGTACTGGCAGTCCGAGGAGAAGTGACTCAACAAAACGCGATGCTCGATACACATTCCAAACAAAACTACGCTGGAATGATGGGATGTAGATACTTCCGGCATTAATGCGCTTTACTAGTCCATCCACCGGATAGTCCGCCCCATAACTCGATATCGCATATTCTACGGGATAATACTCCTCACCAATGGTGTCGGTACCATCCTCAACCTCGCGAATATCTGGCGGGTTCACTTTCTCTTCGGTGAACTCATCGATAGGCTCTGCATTAGTTGGCATGATGCCCTCGCTTTTCTTAAGGCAGTGACTGCGGATTCCATGAGGAGACCGCAGAACCGGTGACTTTAAACTGCGCTACGTGGCCAATTCAAACCGCTGACGGAAGACTTCGCTCAGCGCAATCATCGTTTCCACGTCGAGTTGTTCAGCCCTGACGTCGCGGGCGAAACCCATCTGGTTGCACAAGATCTCATCGACCTCGGGTTTCTCGATTTGGTTCTTGAACGCGCTGGCTACCACGCTGCGGAGAAACTTGCGGCGGTGGAAGAACATCGCCCTTACGAACTTGTGGAAGAACTCAGGGTCGACCATCCGCTGTCGCAGTTGTGGATCATACTCGATCCGCAAAATGGCCGAGGTGACTTTCGGACGAGGCCAGAATGCGGTCGGTGGAAGGATTCGCACCAGCTCCATTCGACATTGGCTTTGCATCCAAATGCTCAGCGCGCTGTAGTCCTTGGTCGACGGTTTCGCCATCATGCGATCGGCCAATTCTTTCTGAATCGTAACGGCCATCAGGCGCGGGATGACTTCGGTGGATAGCAAGTTCGAGATGATGGGCGTGGCGATGTTGTAAGGCAAATTGGCCGCCAGCTTAAATGTCCGATCGGGACCGGCTGCAAGTTGCTCCTTCACGGCATCGATCACTTCGGGGTTCATACGATTCTTGTTTCGCAGCGCATCTTGCCGCAGCAAGGTAACGTTCGAGTAGTCGTATAGCTCTTCGCTAGCAAGCTGAGCGAGCAGACGATCGACTTCAACCGTAACGACCGCCGCCGCGCGACTCGCCATATGCACGGTCAACCCGGCGGTTCCCGTGCCCACTTCAAGCACGACATCATTCTCATTCAACTCTGCGGCGTCGAGCAGAATTCGCTGTAGATTCAGATCGATCATGAAGTTCTGACCGTGCCTCGTGTTGGGTCGAATGCCGACCTGCTCGAAGCGCTGCTTCAGAAACGAAAGTGTCTGGTTGTCCGTCGACCCCATGGGCATGCGGTTACGTCCTTCTCGAAAGACCGAACCTGCAATCGATGCTGCGTTCGGCGATGCGTTTGTGTTTGGTGGTTGCGACAAGCCGGCGAACAATGCACGGCCAGCAATGGCTCAACCCGGTTCACTCGCGGTACTCAAGTTGTCGTTGAACGTATTTCGCCAACACGTCGGTTTCCAGGTTCACACATGCCCCGACGCTCAAACGGCCCAACGACGTTACTTCCAGGGTATGCGGAATGAGCATGACACTAAAGCGGTCATCCCTCACATCGACCAGGGTCAGGCTGACCCCGTCGATGGCAATCGAGCCTTTCGAGGCCATCTGTCGTGTCAGTTCGTGGGGCACTTCAAACCAACAGGTCGACCATTCTCCTTCATCCAGCCGCTCGGCAAGCGCCCCCGTGGCGTCGATATGGCCAGTAACCATATGCCCGCCGAGCCGGTCGCTTAGTTGCAAGGCGCGCTCGATGTTGACCGATTTTCCCGGCTTCAGGTCACCGAGATTCGTACGATTCAGCGTCTCGGGTCCGGCGTCGAATACAAGCCGGGACTCGGCGACGATCACCGCGGTGAGGCAGCAGCCGTTTAGTGCGACGCTGTCTCCGACGCGCGTCTCTGCTGCCATCGGGCCAACTTCGAGTGTCAATCGCCGACCCGGGTCGAGTTCCTCAACCTCAACGACCTGGGCCAGTTGTTCGACCAATCCGGTAAACATTTCACGCCTCAATCAAAACAAGGGGGCATTGGCTGGCGGATCCACATGCGGACCACATGGCAACCGCAACGTTGAATCGCTTCTTGACTACCAGCGAGCGAGCGGGTTCCGTCTTCGACCGCGGCCGAAGACTCATGTCGAAAGCCGATTGCTCGACCGACGTCGAACCACCCCACTATACATCCACTGCACTGCCGGCACGGTGATAAACACAGTCATCACCAACGGAAACGCATAGGTGCGAAACAGGGAGACAACCAACACGCCGAACACCAGAGCCACAACGTGCGCGAAGCTGCGATTGCCGCGGAGCCACTGATTCACCGGATGTGGATACGGCACGGGCGACACCATCAACAACGCGATGACCAGCGTATAGAATGGCAAGATCGCTTGAATCAGGTCGTCGGCCTGTGGGCCAAGTCGAAGCTCAACCCCGCTGCTTCGAAGTGTGTAGAACATGATGGCGAAGCTGGCGATGGCCCCCGCGGCCGCTGGGCTCGGAAGGCCGCGAAACGTTGCGTGATCGTCGTCTTCCGTCGTTTCGACCGTGAATCTCGCGAGACGCAGGGCCGCACAAGCGACAAACGCCGCGGCGATCATCCACACTTGTTCGCGATGTAAGAGTGTGAAATCAGGGCAGATCTTCACGAGCAAAAACGCCGGAGCTACGCCAAAACTCACCACATCACACAGGCTATCTAACTGGGCTCCAAACTCGCTGTCGCTGCGAGCCAGTCTCGCAATCTGTCCGTCCAAGGCGTCGAAAACCATGGCCAGCAAAATCAAGCATGCGCTGATCATGCAGTTGGTCCAGTCCGTCGGATCGATCATCCGCGGGTCCGGCACATCGACCCGGGCGGCCACCACAATGGCGAAAAACCCGCATACGAGGTTCCCCAGTGTGAACATCGTCGGCAATACATTGACCGTTCGCAATCGTCGCATCACCGTGGTCCGCCTTGTTCTTGATTCGATTCGTCACCCGTTGCACTGGCTTCCTGATCGCCCGGCATGCTCTTCCAGCGAGCCAAGATCGTCGCTCCTCCCTGAACACGATCGCCGACTTGCACGCAAACTTCGCAACCGTCGTCGCGGGGCACGATCAACTCTGTACGCGAACCAAACTTGATCATGCCGAACTTGTGCCCTCGTTCAACAACCTCGCCAGGGCGAAGGTTGCAGACAATCCGCCGAGCGATCAAACCGGCGATCTGCCGCACGACGTAGCGGCACTCTGGCTTCTCGACGGACTGCAAACCAATCCACATGTTCTCGTTGCGTATCGCGCTTTCGGGATCGAGCGCGTTGAGAAACGCACCCGGATGATATTTCAGACGCACGACCTGGGAACGCACCGGCGAGCGATTGATGTGAACATTGAACACCGACAAGAAGATTCCAATCCGCACGGCAGGTCCGCCAAGAAACGGATCGTGATCTACGGGAGTCACTTCGGCAACTTTTCCATCGGCCGGCGAAACCAACTGGCCCGGCTGCGCTGGAATTTGTCGATGTGGATCGCGAAAGAAATACAGCACAAACGCAAGCAGAATCGCTGGCAACAACACCGTGACCGGCCATGGCGAAGCGGCCAACAACACGGTGGCGGCCAGCAGCGGGCCGCCCATCAACAGCACTTCGGCAAGACCCCAGCGAGCCAACGGGATGCGTTCTCGCCAAGTGAACGGGTCATCCTCCTCGCGCCAATCACACGTACACTGGTTGCGGCAAAACTTTAGATCACGTGGATCAAGAACCGGGTGGGGAGCACCTTCAGTGGAACCTTGCCGCAATTGCCGCATGCGCGCGACGTATCGAGGGCGAAATCGCGACAGATACCACCGCCTCAGCTTGCCCCATGCCAGCTCGATTTCGTAGCACCTACCACCACCCGGCTGAACACTGCGCAGGTTCACCGGCAGTGGCTCAATTTCGACTGATCGTGGTGCCGCGAGGTCCTCTTTCATTTCCGATTTGCCACATCCACCTTACGGTCGAACTACCGATGAGCGACTGCAAAAAAACATAGGAAGCGCGGACACCGAGCCGCAAACCCCAACAGAAACCTTCAGTGCGCTCTGTGTTAACACTGGAAAAGCCGACAAGCGGCAGCATCGCAAGGACAGAGCACTCCGCACGGCAACTCCCGAGTCGCCAGCAGAGCTTACTCATTTCACCCAACCGTCCTGTCACAACGATGGACCACCAAAAGCGAGCGGCACTCCCTCGCATGGCATCATAGCAAAATATGCACGACCGGAGGAGGAGGCCTACTGGTCAGCGGCCAGCTTTTTCTGCAATACTGTGCTCTGTTCACAAACACGGCTGGCAGGCGCCAAGACCGTGGAAAGATGCCGAAGGGAAACACACGAGAGAGGTAGCACGGAGCCATGAGTTCCATCATTGTCGAAATCGTCGGACGTCAAATTCTCGATAGCCGTGGTAACCCGACGGTTGAAGTCGACGTCGAATTGGCCGACGGATCGTTTGGCCGCGCAGCCGTGCCCAGCGGAGCCAGCACCGGCGCGCACGAGGCGTTGGAAATGCGCGATGGCGATAGCGCGTACTTTCTAGGCAAGGGGGTCAGCCGGGCAGTCGACCATGTCAACGGCTCGCTTGCACAGGAACTACTGGGTGGCGACGCCTTGGATCAAGTCGCCATCGACCGCAAGATGATTGAACTCGACGGCACCGCGAACAAAGAAAAGTTCGGCGCAAACGCCATTTTGGGTGTCTCGCTGGCAGTGGCTCACGCCGCGGCCGATTTCGTGGGGCTCCCTCTCTATCGCTACCTGGGTGGCGCGACCGCACGCATGTTGCCAGCCCCGATGATGAACATTCTCAACGGGGGCGAACATGCCGACAACGACATCGACGTGCAAGAGTTCATGGTGATGCCACTTGGGTTTAATCGGTTTAGCGATGCGTTGCGCTGCGGAGCGGAAGTTTTTCATCACCTAAAAATCGTTCTGAAGAGCCGTAAGCTCAGCACATCGGTAGGCGACGAAGGTGGTTTCGCGCCCAACTTGGCGAAGGACGCCGATGCCATGGACCTGATTCTCGAAGCGATCGATCGCGCCGGCTACGAACCTCGCGCACAGGTTGGCATTGCCTTGGATGTGGCAGCCACCGAGTTTTACGACTCGAAGGCGAAAGTGTACAAAATTGGCGGCAAGAAACTCGACTCGGACGACATGGTCGACCTGCTTGCCAAATGGGTCGATCGCTATCCCATTTGCTCCATCGAAGATGGCTGTAGCGAAGACGATTGGGATGGCTGGCAGAAGCTGACCGAACGCATCGGTGGGCGATGTCAGTTGGTTGGCGACGACATCTTCGTGACCAACACCGAGCGTCTTTCGCGAGGCATCGCCGGCGATGTGGCGAACAGCATCCTCATCAAGGTCA
The DNA here is from genome assembly GCA_964576465.1 of uncultured Planctomycetaceae bacterium. Classification (GTDB taxonomy): domain Bacteria; phylum Planctomycetota; class Planctomycetia; order Pirellulales; family JAEUIK01; genus CAZNXE01. The sequence continues at coordinate 774 of CAZNXE010000045.1, read as the reverse complement.
ACCAGATCGGCACGCTCACCGAAACGGTCGAGGCGATCGAATTGGCCCGACGTAGCGGGTACACCTCGATCGTAAGCCACCGAAGTGGCGAAACCGAGGATGCCACCATCGCCGATTTGGCCGTTGCCATGGGCACCGGGCAGATCAAGACGGGGTCTGCCTCGCGATCCGACCGCGTCTCCAAGTACAATCAACTGCTGCGAATCGAAGAAGCACTCGGCGATACGGCCCTGTATGGTGGCAGCGTGTTTCCAACTTGGGGTTAATGAAACGGCCGAACGTGCAGGGGGTTGAAGTGTTTCGTTTCGTGCGCTCGGCATTCACGAACCTGTTTCCTTTCGGCATCCGGCGATGAACATCACCGATTTGGAGTTCTTTCTGGTCGAGATCCCGCGCCCCGCTGGCGGCGAGGCGGTGCGTTCACTGCTTGTGCGTGTGGCTACCGATCAAGGGATCGACGGCTGGGGTGAGTCTTGCGGAGACTGGCGACCCGGAGAACTGGCCGCGCGACGCGATGCCCTGCTGCCAACCCTCGCCGGACGAAACATCTCGGATATCGAGGAGCTAACCCGCCTTGATGCACTATCCACCGCGCCACTCCGCTGTGCCGTGGAGATGGCCTGCTGGGACGCCTTGGGAAGAATCGTCGGCCAACCGCTCTGTCGCTTGTTCGGTGGGCTGTTTCGATCGCGAATCCCAATAGCCGTGCGATTGCCGCGAGACGACACCAATCAACTGCGCGTGCTGGCGCGGGAACTGGCAGATCAGGGCGTG
>CAZNXE010000044.1:0-27071 GCA_964576465.1 uncultured Planctomycetaceae bacterium | reverse complement strand
TTGGTGTAGGATCGGAGGGCGGCGTGTAGGAACCGTCCGCAGGGTGCGGGTTATTCATGCCCGGTGCCACTGTCTTGGTGCATCGGTACCCAAACACAGATGTGCAACTCCGAGAGGATTATCATGCGGCTTGATCCAATTAGAACGTCCATGCTGGCACTTGCGACATTGATGCAACTTCTTTGGTCGATCGAATCTGTCGCAACTCCGCCTGAGTTGCCGAGTATCGAGGTCACTTCGGTGCGCAAGGCGTTCGACAACGGCGAGCACAATGCCTTTACCGATTTGTGCCAGTTTCAAGGTCGATATTACTTAGCGTTTCGTACCTGCCCCGATGGCCACGGAGTACACCCGACGTCTTCGATTGTTGTTCTGGCAAGCGATGACACGAAGACGTGGAGCGAAGTACACCGTTTCAATGTTCCGCGTCGAGATGTTCGCGATCCACATTTCTTGATCTTTGCCGACAAACTGTTCGTCTACACAGGCACCTGGTATTGCGGCGATTCGTCTCCAGACCCTTACGAAATGAACAAGCTGTTGGGCTATGCCGCATGGTCTGCAGATGGCGAAACCTGGCAGGGACCTATCATGCTCGAAGGAACCTACGGGCACTACATTTGGCGCGCGGCGACCCATGGTGAGAAGGCCTATCTGTGCGGTCGGCGCAAGCATGAGTTTACTGAAACCAAGAATCGCGAGGAACGGGACGTGCTTGTTGAGTCTGCTCTGCTAGAAAGCGACGATGGGCTGGTTTGGCGAAAAGCCGGATTGTTCCAAGAGCAGTATGGCGACGAGACCGCTTTCTTATTTGAAGACGATGGCTCAGTGTTGGCAATCGCGCGCAGCGGCGGTGGGCGTCCGGCTGAACTCTGCCGATCGCAGCCACCTTATCAACAGTGGCAACGCAGCACGTTAGATCGATACGTCGGTGGACCGCTGTTGGTGAAATGGGACGGACATTTCCTCGTGGGCGGACGATCGATGTTAACGGGCAGCGCGAAAACCTCGCTTTGCTGGCTCGTCGGCAACGAATTACACGAATTCGCCGAGTTGCCTAGCGGCGGCGATAACTCCTATCCCGGCTTTGTCGCCATCGACGACAAGCACGCAGTCGTCTCCTACTATTCCAGCCACGAGCGCAACCCCGAGGGCAAGACCATCACGGCCATTTATCTTGCGGACCTCTTGCGGAAGTAGCCGCCAAACGCTTTATGCAGGGGGCTTCTTGTCTTCAACCGAAGTCGCACTTCAACGACGTCCCAAGACAAATGTGGATCGTCTCAAGAGCATCGCAATGATGGCACAGTGGAAGATAGCGCCGACGACTAGGACGAGCGCGTAGCTTTCGCCCGCGGAGGCTAGCCAAAAGGCTTTGAGTGGCCAATACGAGGGGAGTACGGCGAATGCGTATTGCCAATTCGAGTCGAAGAACCAAGCGGCCATCGGGATGAATATCAGTACGTTGCTCGCCCGCATTAGGACGAACCCTTGTAGCTTATTGTTGGCGAAAGTTGCCATCGCCAACGCCAGCAGTGGTGCCCACAGTGCCCCCAGCAACACCGGGGCGATGTAGCCGAAACGAAAAGGAATGAGGCCAGCGATGGGAATGCAAATAAGCGTGAGGATGGTTGTCGCGACGACCGGCAGCGTTAGTTTGAAAGCGAGGTAGGAACCGATCGAGACCGGTGTTACCGACATGGCCTGTAAGGTTCGCTCGTCGCTTTCATCGAGCAGCAATAGCCCCACGATAAAGCCCAGGATCGCAGGGCAAGCAAAGCTGACAAGGGCGCTCATGAGTAAGACATGGTAAGGCTGCAAATCGAGCTCCATGCGGGCACTAAGGGTTGGCACAAGCCAACGTATCAAGAGTGCAATGACCACCGGAAATGCGATGAGCCACTTCAGCAACGAGTCGCGGCGGATGTTCCGGAGGTCGTTGATCGCAAGCGCCCTGATGAGCGATAGGGTGTGCATGGTTATGCCTCCCCGATGTTGCGCGTTACGAACTGATGTAGCGCCCGTCGTGCGACCCAAAACAAAAGAGCGATCCACAACGTGGGATAGACCACGGCATAGGCCACCTGCCACTGATGCTGAATATCGATCGCGGCGCGGAATAAAATCAGTGGGCCATGCGTTGGCAGAAGATACAGCAGCCAGAATTCTGGCATTCCAAAGCACACCATGCTTGGAAGCTGTAGCACGAGTGTCGCGCCGACCATTGGCATGAGGAAATCGTTCAGCGAGTTATAGCGAATGACGGTGAGAAACCCGAACAACGTGTACAGCATGCCGCTGAGCACAGAGCCGAACAGCACCCAACCCCAGTTCACGTGCGTCAGCATTCCATTGAACATTGCGAGAATGGTGATCACGATGTTTTCAGCAACCGCCAAGGTCGTCAACGTGACGACTTTCGAGACGAGATATTCTTCCGGCCTAAGCGGTGTGACGATGAGACCTTCGAGCGTGCCTTGCCCTTTCTCCAGCAACAACAGGCCACCGAGAAAGACAAACGTGATGATCACCATATTGGTCAACAACACCGCGGGAATGATAAAGCCCGCCGAGGTTGGCACAAAGGGAATAATCACGGCCACCGTGAGCATCACGAACACCGAGACGAAATAGAACCCTTGCCGGTATTGGACTTTGAAGTCGAGCTTGAACGTGGCGGCCAATCGATTCACTTGAGTGCCGTTCCTGTCACGTCGATGAAGATTTTCTCCAACGTTGTCTCTTGCGAGTGAATCGTCTGTAGGTCTTCGCGACGAATCAGATCGAGAAATTCGCTGTTGTCGGCCAGCCCATCAAGTGGCAGCTCGCGGTGATTGAGTTGTCCGTCGGTGCCGTATTCGATTCGAACTTGTCGCACGCCATGTTTCAGCTTCAGCTCGCGTGGTGAGTCAATGAGTCGAATGTGGCCGTCGACGATAAATGCCACTCGGTCGCAAACTTCCTCGGCAACGCGCATGTTGTGGGTGGTCAAGAAAATCGTCGTACCCGCGTCGCTAAGTTGGCGAATCTTGTTTTGCACGATTTGCGCATTCACGGGGTCGAGCCCCGCGGTCGGTTCGTCAAGAAACAACAGCCGCGGCTTGTTGATGAGCGCCCGGGCAACATTCAGCCGCACCTGCATGCCCTTGGAGAATTGAGCCACACGGCGATTGGCGTCGTCTTGCAGCCCGAAGGTCGCCAGTAGCTCAAGGGGGTCTTCCGTCTCGCCACGATAGAGCTGACGGAAGTATTCAAGATTTTCCTTGGCGGTCAGCTTGAGATAGTGATTGGGACGCTCGAATGATACGCCGACATGTTCGTAATAATCCGAGTTCCACTCGCCCAACGGGCGGTCCATGATACGGACCTCTCCTTGGGATCCGCGCAGGAGTTTGATCAGAATCTTCTGCGTCGTCGATTTCCCGGCGCCATTGGGACCGAGAAACCCAAGCACTTCCCCTTGCGCGACGCTGAACTCAAGATTCTTGAGCACGGCGGCGTCGCTGCCAGGGTACGTAAAGCTGAGATCGCGTACCGAAATCATGGAAAGATTATTTCGACGTATTGATTTCGTAAAACAATCAATCGCTAAGCAATCGGTCTAATTCGAGGCTTCGGCGCTATCGGCTACGACCCCGAGGGCTTTGCGATGCCGATTACGCCAAAGCCAACACGGGCGCCGGCGTTGCCTGTCGGCTGACCATAATCATCGGCACCGGCGTGAATCAGAATCGATCGACCGATGATCGAGTGCGGACCGCACAGCGTGATGACCTTGTCGGTGATGTCGACTTTGGCCACACCGTTCTTGTCGGCGGTGATGTTCCCTAGGTCGCCAACGTGGCGTTCCTTGTCGCTCGGCTTGCCATGTTTCGTGGCTTCTGGGTTGTAATGTCCGCCGGTACTCTTGCCATCTTTGTTGCCGCTAACATCGCCGAATTCGTGTACGTGAAAGCCATGTTTGCCGGGAGAGAGACCTTTGACCACACCGCTGATGTGAACCGTGTCACCGTCTTGCACAAAACGCAACGTGCCGCTTACTTCGTGGTCGCCCACCGGTACCACCACACAGACGGCAGCCGTTGTTGCCAGAGTGTGATCGCTTGTCGCGTCGGCGGCTACGAGTGAACTGAATGCCCCGACTGCGACGAAGGTGAGCGAAAGGAACGTCAGGCCCAAAGCAATGCGGCGTTTCATCATCGAGTTCTCCAAGGTGTTAGGTTCTCGGCACCTCTGTTAGGCGTGCGACAAATAAGAACGTACCAATCCCAACCCGACGCGTAAGCGAGGGAGCGCAGTGTAATACCGGTTGGTCCCTCGCTCACGCGTCGGGTTGGGATATTCTCATTCGCCGCTCGCCTTAAAAGGCACCCGTCAATTGAATATCTACGTGATCTGTACAGTATCGTAACCATGCCACCACGGGATTGCACGTGGCGGCGGACCTTTTTTAGCAAAAAGTCGACGGGTTGTATTGCTTGCCCCCTACGGATATCAGCAATCCATCTCTCAGCTTGTGGTCGAGTTGCTAGCGGTATCGACGTCGACGTAAAAGTAGCGATGTACCAGGTGTTCGTCTGGCGGGGGTGTTAAATGGGTGGTTGCAACTGAAATGGTGAACGATGCGAGCAGCCCCCAAATGATCGGGTCGACCCCCAGTGGCGTGTAGGCGCGAAAGGTATCGAACATTTGCCAACCGCTGAGGTAGAGTGCCAAATGAACCGCAAACCCACCCACCATTCCGGCGATGGCTCCCGGTCCGTTGTAGCGAGGCCAGTACAACGCCAGTACGACCGGCACGAGAAAGCATGCGGCCAATCCGCTGCCGGTGTAGACGATAATGTCTTGCAGGAATTGCGGCGGGTGCATCGCGCCCAACATGGCAGCCACGCCGACGACGCAAGTGACTGTATAGCTCATCCGCTTGATGTTTTGCTCGGAAACGTTCGGATTGATATTTCGTTGGTAAACGTCGCGTACCAGCGCCGAGGAGATCATCAAGAGAAAGCTATCGACGGTCGACATCACTGCCGCGAACGGCGCGGCCAACAACAGCCCGCCCAGCCAGGCCCAGCCGGCATTCGCGGTCAGTGTCACGGCAGCCGCCGGCATGATGCGATCGGACTCTTGTTCCATGCCCGGCAAGAAGATTCTCGCACAGCAGAAGATAATCACCAGCGGAAGGTAGATCAGGGTGTAGTAGATCGAGACGGTGAAGATGGCCCGTCGCAGCGTGTTTGTGTTATTGAATGCCATCAGTCGAACCATGTTACTGGGCTGCCCTGCACCCGAGATGGCCCACATCACAAAGAACGAGATCGCCAAACTCAGCGGCAAGAACCCCGACCCCCGCTCGGCATCTGGCCCTGGGCCAACGATATAAGTGCCTGGCTGATTCGCACCCGAGGCGTAGTCTTTCATCACGGAAATATCGAGTTCGACCGGCGGCAGCGGATTGTTTTGTCGTTGTTCTTCAAAGGCGAGAACCATGCGGTCGATTACCGCGGGCGTCGTGAACTCCAAAACAGGCACTTCGTTCGAGGCCTTCGTTCCCGCGCGGATGACGGCCGTTTTCGAGGTTCTCAGAATCCGCGGCGTCGCGTCTTGGCTGGTTGGTTCACCAGGAAGCATGAACAACGTGGCGGGCCGAATCTCGACATCCTCCGGCGGCGGTTCATCGAGAACGACCCGGGCAGTTCCCAGTCGAGGTGGTGTCATTTCACGCAGTTGTTCGTTCACACGGCTCAAACCGCCTACCTGGCTCAATGCCAATGGCAAGAGAATCAGCACACCGACGATCATCACCACGCCTTGCATGACGTCGGTCCAGACCACTGCATGAAATCCGCCGTAGGTCGTGTAGATGATTACGGCAGCGGCAAATGAAAATAGGCACAACTGATAGGCTGACCCCTCGGAACTGGACAGCAACGTGCCTTGGCTAAGTTGCCCGAGCATCTTCGCGGCTTCGTTGAACAGCGGCACGTCGGCCAACAGTGTCCGCAGAATGAGACTTCCGGCTTTGAATTGGGCCACAAGATTGAAGGCCATAAAGAAGACGATCAGCAATGTCGCGAGCAACCCGAGCGACGCGCTATTGAATCGATCGCGAAGCACATCGGGCACGGTGATCGCGCCGGTCTTGCGCGCGACTTGGTTGATACGTTTGGCCAGCAGCCCCATGGTGCAAATCGGCACGATCATATAACTGGCGATCCACACGGCGAGCACCCAACCGTGGGAATAGATCTTCGACGGGAAACCGGTAAAGCTGCCCCCCGACGCGCTGGTGGCAGCGAATGTGAGTGCGAAGGCCCACACCCCCAGGCTACGGCTGCCGAGAAAATATTCACTGAGGAAGCTCTTCGACTGTCGCATCCGATTAGAAAACCAGGCGATGGCAAACACGGCCAGTGTATAAATCAGAAACGTAATCAGCGCGGAAGACGAACCGACCCCGGCAGTCTGAGCCACGAGTGTGCCGAACGCGCTGGCGGATGGTTCACTCATTCACAGGATCCCCGTCGGCACGATGCATTTCAGCAATCTCTTCTTCGAGATCAAGGCCTTCGTTTGCGTGGCCCAAGTCATCGTCCCTCATAAACACGAAACAGAACCAGGCGGAAAAGACGTCCACGACCAGCCACGGGGCGACGACGCCGACAAACACCCAATCGGGGATGCCCCAATAAGTTTCCACATCCGCCGGATCTCGCCCGTGGCCCCATGTCCAATAGATTGCGGTGGTCCAGATCAGGCAGATCACCCACACGACAAGAATGACAATCGCCTCGCGCCGCGCATGCACGAAGACGGGATCGAGCTTTCGTTTCGTGGTGCGGTCCGCTTGGCTCATTGTCCAATCTCGGTAGGAAGGCGAGAAATCGTGCAAGCCAGACATTCTAGCGCCCGTTCTACACGCATTCAAGCAAACCTGTAGAATCACCACACATCACGACCAAAAAACCTTTCAAAGACCATCGCCGATGAACAATAATGCCAACGACCTGCCGCCCAATGAATCCGAAAGCTCGGTTGAACCGTCTTCGGAAGATAAGCGACGGCCCTTGCATTTTCAAATCTTGGTTGGGCTGTTAATCGGCGCCGTCGTCGGGACGTCCTGCAATATTGGTTTTCGGCTGCCCAGCGATCCAGAGCAACGCGCCGCGCTCGATACCAACGGCGACGGCGTTGACGATCGCCTCGAAGGATTCACCAACAACATCGCTGAACCGCTGGGTCGCGTGTTCTTGCGGCTGGTGTTGATGGTTGTCTTGCCGCTGGTGTTCTCGGCGCTGGTGCTCGGCGTGATGGGCTTCGGCGATATGACACGGCTCGGGCGAGTCGGCATCACGTCGCTGGTGTTCACCATTGTTCTGTCGGGCATCTCCGTCGTGATCGGATTGACCATGGTCAATGTCATCCGTCCTGGCGGCGGAGTCACCGATGAACAACGCGCTACGCTTCAAGCGGGCTACGGCGCGTCGACGCAGCAGGCCCTCGACCGCGCGAAACAAGCAAAGCCGCTTCAGCAGATTCTTCTCGATATGATCCCCGAGAATCCCGTGCAGGAGGCGGTCGGTGCATTGGATGGCAGTTCCAAGGGAAACGGAATGCTGTCGATCATGTTCTTCGCGCTGTTGTTTGGCATCGCCCTATCGATGGTGCCCGAGGAGCGTGCTCGTGGATTGGTTCACACCATGGAAGGGCTGTTCGAGACAACCATGATCATCATCGGGATGGCAATGAGGTTGGCGCCCTTTTGCGTTGAGTGCTTGATTTTTTCGCTCACCGCGAAGCTTGGCGGCGACATTCTCATCAGTCTGTTTTGGTTTGTCCTTACGGTGATCGGCGGTTTGGCCATTCAAATGTTCGTGGTTTACTCGTTGGCGTTATGGTTCATCGCGAAACGAAATCCCGTGCAGTTCTTTCGCCAGTCGTCCGAAGCGATCTTAATGGCCTTCGGAACTTCGTCCTCCAACGCCACGTTGCCCACGGCGCTTCGCGTGGCTCAAGAAGACCTCAACATTCCGCCCGCCATCTCACGATTCGTGCTAACGGTAGGCGCCACTGCCAACCAAAACGGTACGGCACTGTACGAAGGTGTTGTGGTGTTGTTTCTGGCGCAGGTGTTTGGTGTAGAGTTGACGCTGATGCAACAGGTTACTGTCGTGTTGATGTCGGTCTTGGCGGGCGTTGGAACCGCGGGAGTCCCGGGAGGGTCGATTCCGCTGATCGTCATTCTGTTGCAAACCGTTGGCGTCCCACCCGATGGCATTGCCATCATTCTTGGCATCGACCGCCTGTTGGATATGTGCCGGACCACGCTCAACGTAACCGGCGACATTGCACTGGCAGCGTGTGTAGCCCGTTGGGAAGAACGAGCCGGCGAGCGTGCCGCGATGGCAGCTTCTTGATGCTTGTTTCGCGAGATCGGCATTTGGCTGATTCATGCCACTAGCCCATGGGGCATCATTTTGGCGTCCGTTTCAGTTCTCCCGGCGTGGCAAACTTTTCGGCTTGGGCGAGTTACGGCGATCGCGCGTGCAATGAGTCCAGTTGTCGCGACTTGGATGCCGATTTCATAGAGACGCGACGGCAATGCATTGCCGGCACGGCGTCGCTTGACGGATCATCCTGCGCCATTCTCGAAAGCTCGCTAGTCGATGCACACATTCCGAGACCTTTATACCCGCCTGTTGCAGCGATACAGTTTTTGGATCGCCTGCGCCTTCTTTGCCGTGCTGCCGATGATTGTGGGCGGCAGCATGCGGGCAGTGAACAGCAACACGAACGACGTACAAGACTGGTTGCCCGCGTCGTACCAAGAGACGATCGACCTGAAATGGTACGTCTCGAAGTTCAACAGCGGCAGCGATCAGGTGGTCATCGTTAGTTGGACCGACTGCCGGCTTGACGATCCCCGTTTGGCAATGTTGGCCGCCAAACTAAGGGCAGATAGCCCCGAGCAGCCATTGTTCAAGTCGATCGTCACGGTCCGGAGCTGCTCGAACAGCTTACGAGCGAGCCGCTAGATTTGCATCGTTCGACGGCGCTGCGGCGGATTGAAGGTTCGCTGGTGGGGCCGGCTTACGTTCATGGAATGCAGCTTGCTGCCGACGATGAAGGTCGCCCAATGGTCGCCCGAATCGAGCCTGATTCATCCGCCCAACGAAGCGGACTTCGTGTTGGACAAGTCATTTGCCAAATCGGCGGTGTGTCGACCGAAACGCTCAAGGACGCAAAGCGGCAGTTGCTCGATACTTACAAGCGGAGCCGAGCCGGAACGCTGTCGATTCAAACGCTTGATGATCGGCAGACGTTCGCTTGGGATTGGTCTGGCCCTCCGCCGCAACGCCAAACAGGCATGATGATCACGCTGTCTCCCTATGGCAGCTATGAGAAACGGATGGCATCGACGCTCGACCGGCTTCAGCAGATTGCCGTCGGGCAGTGCGCGATCCCCCTGGAAACACTGCGGATGGGCGGACCGCCGGTCGACAATGTGGCGATCGATCTCGAAGGAAAGCGAACCTTGGCCCGGCTGGCGGGTTTATCGTACGGCGTCGGGCTGTTGTTGTGCTGGCTAATCTTTCGCGACTGGCGACTAACGTTCTATGTGTTCTTAACCGCGATGTTCTCTCAGGCCACTAGTCTGGCAATCGTGCATTACTCCGGCGGCAAGGTCGATGCCATCTTGCTGAGCATGCCGACACTGGTGTACATGCTCACGATCGCCTCGGCGGTTCACATTGTGAATTATTGGCGCGACTCGTTTGGCGAAGGTGACGCGGCCACTGCCGCCGCACACGCCGTGGCCAAGGGGTTCGTACCCTGTTCTCTGGCAGCCATGACCACGGCGGTCGGTTTGGCGTCGCTCTATATCTCGGATCTTGTGCCGATTCGGAACTTTGGCATCTATTCGGCTGCTGCCGTGTTGGCTTCGCTGCCGTGGATTTTCTTGTTCCTGCCGGCATGGCTTTCGTTCTGGCCACCCGCGATTGCCGCCATGCCCGTGGCACAAACGGTCGCCAGCCCTCACGCCGCGCGGCGTCGGGCTCGTTTTGTCTCGCTGGGTGAATTGATTGTCAATCGCAATGCGATCATCATCACGGCATGTTTGGCGATGGTTGCCTTTTTTGGGTATGCCACGCTCTACAAGATGCAGACAACCGTCAAGCTGATGAAGCTCTTCAACAGCGACGCGCAGATTATTCACGATTATCAGTGGCTCGAGTCGACGCTCGGCGCGCTGGTTCCCATGGAAGTGGTGATTCACACCAGCCAAGCAGAGCGATTGACATTCGACGGAACTCCCAGCGGCGGACAGTTCCAGCTACGGTGGAATAGTCCTCAGGGTCGCGCCACGACATCCCCCCTGCCCTTCAACGCCACGGCACCAGATCTCGCGTACGCACTCGAATCCGCCGGCCTGAAGGACGCTCAAGTGGAGCTTCGAGGTACCAGCTCAGGGCGAGTGTTTCACATCACGCTCGAAAATAATCTTCCGCCGCCGATCATGACCGTCGAGGGTGAGCTGAACGGCGCCTCGCTTCACATCGAGCACCCACTTCCGGTCTTCGATTCCTTCTGTCTTGTGGATCAGGTGCGGCAAAAGATCGAGGCGCTGCACGATGTCGACACGACACTCTCCGCCGTCACGTTTGCCCCAAGCTTGGTGAAACCACGGCGAACACCGCGATTTGTATGGCGGGCTTCGGTCGACTCCGTTCTCGATCGGCACATGGAAGAATACTATCGCTCCGGATTCATCGCTCAGGACTACGACACTGGCGAAATGCTGTACCGAGTGAGTCTGCGATTGGGTGCCTTCTCCGACGTTGACTACAGCCATTTCGTTCAGGAAATTCGCGAAGCGGTTGATCCTGTCATCTCCGACGCGCGTGGCGCAGGGGTCGATGTCACTTACACAGGCGTCATTCCCTTGGTCTATAAGGCTCAGAACGAACTCTTGAAGGGACTCTTTAATAGTTATGGCCTGGCGTTCGCGCTCATCGCCGTGGTGATGGTTGCCCTGTTGTGGCGGGTTGTCGGCACGGTGAACAGCGTGCCAGCCGGGTTGCTACTGATGATTCCCAACCTGTTTCCCACGGCAATTGTGTTTGGCATCCTCTCGTGGTCCGGCATTCTCATTGATGTGGGTACCATGATGGCTGCCAGCGTCGGTCTAGGTGTGGCGGTGGATGACACGATTCACTTCATCACTTGGTTTCGGCGTGGTTTGGCACAAGGTCTCGACCGCCGGGGGGCCACGAACCTGGCCTACCAACACTGTGCCATGGCCATGGTGCAAACAACGATTATCGCCGGCTTGGGAATGTTGATGTTCGCCGCGAGCACCTTCACGCCGACGCAACGATTCGGACTGTTGATGGTTCCGTTGTTCGCCGCGGCTTTGATCGGCGATCTTGTGCTATTGCCCGCCATCTTGACGAGCCGTCTGGGGCGTGTGTTTGAACCTCGCAAGGGACTGGTTCTTCCGCCGGTTGTCGAACCCGTGCCAATCGTCGAGGCCCCCGCGGTCGCTCCGCAAGTGGTCGAGACGCTCGAAGTTCCCGAGGAGATTGCCGTTCCTCTCATGCGTCCTCCGGTCAGCCACCCCGTCGAAGGTCAGCGCAACTACCGCGTCGTCGGAATGTAGTCGAGCCCGGGCTTCGGTCTCCTTCCAAGCAGAGCCCAACGGTTGTTCCTTGCATCGTGGCGCCGCTTGTGGCAAGTTACATGGCTTCCTTAAGGCACGCTACTGGCGCGTCGTCGATTTAACATGCGAAGGCGATGCCGCGCCAAACCTTTCAATAGAGGAACCTCAATGCCGGTCATTCGTACCCCCGCCGAGCGATTTGAAAACCTACCCGACTTCCCTTTCGAGCCGAACTATGTCGATGTTGACGGTGTGCAAATGCACTACGTCGATGAAGGGACCGGCGAAGTCGTTCTTTGTTTGCACGGCGAGCCATCGTGGTCGTATCTGTATCGCAAGATGATTCCCACGCTGAGCGCGAAGCATCGCGTTGTCGCCCCCGACTTCATCGGTTTTGGGCGGTCGGACAAATATACCGAAGTCGAAGAATATTCGTATCAGATGCACTGCGATTCGATGATGGGGTTGCTTGATGCCGTCGGGCTGACCGATATGACGCTGGTGTGCCAAGACTGGGGCGGGCTCGTCGGACTGCGACTTGCCGCGGAGCACCCCGACCGGTTCGCGCGGTTGGTCATCATGAATACCGGCCTGCCGACGGGCGATCAGAAGATGAGCGACGCGTTCGCAACGTGGCGCGAATTCGCTAAGAATACTCCCGACTTGCCTGTCGGGTTTCTCATGAAACGTACGTTTGTTACCGGCGATGAGACCGACCCCGCCGTGATCGCGGCGTACGAGGCTCCGTTCCCAGACGTCTCGTACAAGGCAGGCGTTACGGCGTTCCCGTTGTTGGTGCCGATTACGCCCGACGACCCCGCGTCGGATGCCAATCGACGTGCATTGGAGGTATTGGGGAAGTGGACCAAACCGGTGCAGGTCATGTTCTCTGATGGCGACCCCATCACCAAAGGTGGCGACCGCTTCTTCCGCAGTCACATCCCCGGCGCAAAAGACCAGCCCGAGATCACCATCGAAGGCGGAGGCCACTTCCTACAAGAAGACAAGGGCGAGGAAATCGCAACAAAAATCGTCGAGTTCATCGCCCGCACACCGTTGGGGTAGTGGGGCCATCGGAGTGTGAGCCTCGCATGTCGAACTCGATATCTCGCAAGGCGGTGAACATTTGACACGTCGCCATCACCCGCGATACACCGGGCTTGTCGCTTCTTATAGAAGCCGGTAAGTTGGGGGGGCTTCGCAAGTTCTTCGTGTTCCGCGTAGCAGAAACGCCATCTGCAAGAACAACCCCATCAGGCGCCGTGGCCAAGTGGCTAAGGCAGCGGATTGCAAATCCGCCATCGCCGGTTCGAATCCGGCCGGCGCCTCTTTTTCCCTTTTCTACCAAGGGCTCTGGCTAGCTTTAGCCTGTAGGATGCGGTGCTCGCACCCATCTTTAACTTGGGCAGACGACCTTTTGTCTTGGGTGCATTTTCCAGAGCCGATCGTAGCGATGAAATGCGCGGAAAGATGGGTGCGAGCAACGCATCCTACTTGCCTTTGACCGGGCCCGGCTTCTCTGGGACTCGGCGCGATCAGTCTTCGGTCTCGGGTAAATCAATCGGGGCGTAGTAGGGCTTGCCGTCGAGTGCCTTGAACTTCTCAAACCAATTCTTCATCGCGGTTTTGGGAGTGAAGGACCACTGCTGACGGTGGTAGTTCCAACTCTCTGGGTTGAGGTTTTGGGCTTGTTGCCAATGTTCGGCGGCCGCTTCTTCATCGCCTTGTTCGTGATAGTAGACGGCCAGCTTGAAATGCGTGTCGGCCAATTGCAGTTTTGGATCGACGGACGCAAACTGCTCGGTGAGCTTCTCGACAGGCACGACGAACTTGCTGTCGGCGCCGTTCTCGACCCAATCGTACAAGCCTTCGACGTAGCGATTGCTGCCGATTGTTTGGCCGAGCACTTTTTGCTCTTTTGAGTAAGCGACTTCCGGCGGTCGCACGATTTGCCCTTGTTCGTCGATCCACACGCCGGTCGGCACGTTGATCATGTGGTACAGCGTGCTGACGGTGTGTTGTGGATCGTTGAGCGTTGTGAAGGTCGCCTTCGCGCGATCGTAAAACTTGCCCGAGGCCGCTTCGCCGGCGGTGTCTTGTGCCGCGGCGATGATCTCAAAGTTCTTGTCTTTCAGTTCCTCGTAAATCGCCTGCCACCCGGGCAGGTCCAAGCTGCATCCTCACCACGATGCCCAAGTGAGCACAAGCACTTTCTTGCCAAGGAAATCAGAGAGCCGAACCGTGTTGCCATCACGATCGGCCAGCGCGAAGTCGGGGGCCTTTGCCTCGGTGAAGAATGCTCGTTGATGCAGGGGCACCACGCCGAATCCACAGACTCGCCGCCCGGCGTCGACTGCAACCGCCTGATCGATCTTCTCGGCAAAACGCGTCACGCAGAAATACGTTTCGCCGTCTTGAGTTCGCACCCAATCTTCAGACTTGGGAATGGGAATACAAATGTCGGCCGAGCAGAAGCCCTCAGGCTTTGGTTCAAAGCCCGTGATCTTGGTCACATCCTGGGCCGTCACCCACAGATGCTGGCCATCGATCATCGCATCTTCGATGTTGATCACACCGTCATTCGCGACAACGGTAACCGCCGACTGGTCAGCCACAACGGCGATTCCTGGTGCAAGGGTAAAGAGGATGAGTGCCAGTAAGAAAAACAACCTGACGGTAGGCTTCATGGTTTCCTCACGAAAAGTGAACGTGGCGCGAGAACGTTTTTACAGCAGCAGAGTCAAAATACATTGCCTTCAGCATACTGCACGGCTCGAACATTTGCGACGAACTTCAAATGTCGCCATCTCCTCGAATATGTCCCGGTCACCAATCCCGAAACAAACCGTAGCCAGCGTGATTGTGGAGCATTGCAACAAACCGAAAGCAACTGCTGGGTGATGGTAAGGTAGGCCGGTCGTGCCGAATCTCGTATCCCAGCAGGAATCGGTTTTCCCCGCCAGGGAGGAATTGGAAGATCGTCCACAAGCGGCATGGGCATTTTAGCCGATATCGTATCGGAGCCGATACTGCGTGCATGATGGATAGGCTGCGCGGTCCTTCGCCGGCGGCTGCCCCTTCACCGGCGAAGGGCTAGCGTGGCGAACCTTGTGGGAAGACTTCTCCCACGTACCGTCATTAGTGACGACGGCCGTTCAACTGGCTCGGCTCATCAGACCGTGGTGGGCTCTGTCGGGGTCGGTGCGCTGGGGGCCTCGAACAATTCGTTGGAAGGCTGCTGTGGCGCTTGCTTGCAACCGGATTGCCCCATTTCGTGCATGCGGGCTAAGTCTTCTGCCGGTCCGGCGACGATGATCACGTCGCCCTCGATGAATTGAGTGTAGCCCCTGGGTCGGTTTCAATTCTCCGTCGGGTTTTCTTACCGCCACGAAGACGATGCTTTCTTCACTCCGTCCGTATGTCTCGGCAGTCTGACCGGCCAGCGGTGATTCACGCTCGACGGACACTTCACTCATTTGAAAATCCGACATTCGCTGTTGCGTGTGGCGCAACAACTCGGCCAGGTGTGGATGCAAGATGGCGGTGGCAATGTTGTGTCCGGCCGTGACATGGGGCGAAACAACAAGTGACGCACCAGCGCGTTCGATCTTGTGGGCCACCGACTCACCGTCGGCACGACTGGCGATGAACAGGTCTCTCTTTAGTTCTCGAGCGCTGAGCGTGATGACGATGTTTTCCGAGTCGGAATCGACGACACAGATGACCGCGCGGGCTTGGCGAATGCCTGCGTCGATCAAGATCTGGTCCTCGGTCGCGCAGCCGTGTACGGCGAGGTACCCCATTTCAACGGCGGTGAGATACCCGAGTTCGTCTTGTTCGATGATGACAGTGGGAACGGACTCTTCACGGAGTTGTTCACAGATGTACTTTCCCATCCGTCCGAATCCACAGACGATGACATGGTCGTGTAGGTGACTGATGCGTTTTTGCATTTTTGCTTTCCAGGCAAGTTGACATCCCACGGCAACCTGCATGAGGTTGCTGAACGTATAAGTTGCGGTGCCGATTCCGACAACCAGCAAGACGACGGCAAAGCGTTCGCCGGCGAGCGAGATATTCTCATCGCCATAACCGACGGTCGTGATCGTAATTAAGGTGAAAAACAGCGAGTCCCACGTCGTCCAGTTATCTTCCGTGCAGAGAAACCCCAGCGTTCCGATGGTGACCACGATTGCGAAAGCAATCAGGCACATCGCCAGATGCCGAAACTGGTCGGGCGATACGGTGGCTTGATCAACCGAGGGAGTTGTCATCAAATTGTGACTGGGGCTAGGTGGATACTTCGAGTGCTTCGCTTCGTCCGCTGGATCTGCTTTCCCGTCGCGGGCTTATCGAAATGATAGATTGCCCCCGGCAATTGGTTGGAATGAATGATGGAATCGATGTTCGTGGGATCACGTTCGTAGCGATTCGGCCGGTTGAATCGCGTGGAGGAAGGTGAAACGGGCCAATTGCGGCACGGATGGCCGCTCGGTAAAATTCGGCCCCCAAACGGACTGCTCGGAGACGAATTGAATTTTCGTGCGGCTGTTTGGCGTGCGGTAGACAAGAACGTACCAATCACAACCCGACGCGTGAGCGAGGGAACGCAGTGTATTACCGGTTGGTCCCTCGCTGACGCGTCGGGTTGGTATATTCTCATTCGCCGCTCGCCTTTGGAACTCCAGATGGTCCGATATCAAAGCGAGCAATGATGAACCAAGCACGCAATATGGTGGTCGCGCAAAGCGGCGGACCCACGCACGTCATCAACAGCAGCCTTCGTGGAATCATCGAGACGGCTCGCGAAATGTCGGAAATCGGCATCGTCTATGGAGCCCGACACGGAATCGAAGGCGTGCTGAAAGAAGAGTTGCTGGACCTTTCGGGCCAAGCCCACGAAGAGGTTGCCCTGCTGCGGTACACACCCACGGCCGGATCGATTGGGAGTTGCCGCTACAAGTTGAAGGCCGAGCAGCAAGAAGATTTTCAACGGGTGATTGAAGTCTTGAAGGCCCACGATGTTGGTTATTTCCTGTACATCGGTGGCAACGACTCGATGGACACCGCCAACAAAATTGCCGAACTAGCCCATCAACAGGGCCTCGATCTGGTTGCGGTCGGGGTTCCCAAGACGATTGACAACGATGTGGGCGACAGCGAGTTCAAGCTGATCGACCATACCCCGGGCTATGGGTCGGTGGCCAAGTATTGGTTGCACATGGTGCAGAACGCCAATGAGGAAAACGCCGGATCGTGTCCGGCAGACCCTGTCCTGGTAATGCAAGCCATGGGCCGCAAGATCGGATTCATCCCCGCCGCGGCACGGCTGGCCGACCCGAACCGAGAACTGCCGTTGCAAATCTATCTTGCCGAGCAACCATGCCCCATGGAGCAACTTGCCGATCAGGTGAATGATCAGTTGCGCAAAGACGGTCGATGTTTGGTTGTTGTCAGTGAAGGGTTCGACGTGGGTGATGTCGGCGAGGTTCGCGACGCGTTCGGGCACACGTCGTTCAGCTCCAGTCGGTTGACCGTCGCGCAAGCGGTGGTGAACTATCTCAACGAGCGTGGTTTGGCCACCAAGGGGGCCGCCCGAGGAAATGTGTCGGGAACCGACCAACGTCATTCGATGGCTTATGCCTCGACGGTCGATCTCGACGAAGCCTATCGCTGTGGTCAGATGGCGGCCCTGCTGGCGGCACGCGGCGAAAGCGGTTACATGTCCACAATCTTGCGAGCGCCCGGCCCCATTTACAACGTGCGTTACGACAAGGTGCCGCTGGCCGAAGTGGCCAACAGCGAAAGAAAGTTCCGTGCAGACTGGATTGCCCCCAGCGGCTGTGATGTGACGGATGAGTTCGTTCGCTATGCCAAACCTCTGGTGGGAGAAGAAATGGTAAGCCTGCCGATCATCGATGGTCGCCAGCGTCTGACACGCTTCAAACCGCTCTATGCCGACCAAAAATTGCCGAAATACGCTCCTCAGGCCGATAGGAAATGATAGCTAGGGGCTTGAATGCCAGCACAACGCACGATAGTCTGCTTCGATTGCCTTCAGCGAATGTATTCTGATTGAGTAGCTTGAGGTATTTACGGGACTTGGGAGACTGTGACCCGAACATCGCAGACGGATGCGATGTAGAGGGTCGAGTCGATTTCTGTGCAACTGCATGAAGCAGGATCGCGCGGCCATGAACGGACGCGCCGCTTCGAAGTTGCCTGTTGAAGAAGGGAATCCACCATGGTGACTTGGATTGCGTTGAGCGTTGTGTCGTTTGTCTTGATAGATGCCCCCCAACCACAGGTCGATTGGCTTGATGATTATGGGACTGCCTATCGTCAGACCCGAATGGAGGGCATGCCGCTGTTGGTTGTGCTCGACAATCCTGCCGAGGCCGAACACCGCATCGAACAGGTAAGCAGCCGGGCCCAGGATGAGACACAGATCGATTTGCTATCGAGCTACAAGCTGTGTCATGTCGACGTGCGAACTGAATATGGCCAACGGCTTGCCAAGGCGTTTCATGCGGATCAATTTCCCCATACGGTGATTATCGACAACACCGCATCGGTGCAAATCTTCAAGAAGACAGGGCACTTCACCACCGAAGAGTGGGTGACCACGCTAGTGAAGTACAAGTCGGGCAAGCGTCGCGCTGTGGTCCGGCAGGCCAGCACCTTCTCCAGCAGTCGCGCCTACATCTGCAACACGTGACCGTAGAAATTTGGGGTGCCAGTTTGGCATCCATCATTTTGTAAGCGATCACTGTTCGCACGTCGTTACGGCGACTGGGTTGCCTGCATCAGGCCGCGCATATAGCCGTAGGCGAACAAGCGGCCCTTCATCGTATAGCCCGGTTCGCCATCGTCTTCGCCCACAAGCTGCGGAACATGGTCGGGCCGCAGGGGGCCGTTGAAGCCGATCTCGTGGTATGCACGCATCGCGGCGACCATGTCGGTTGGGCCGTTGTCGTGAAACGTTTCCGCGAACGATTCCTTGCTCCCGCGAATGTCGCGGAAGTGAACGTAGCGAATGTGCTCGCCTAGCCGTTTGATCGTCGAGGGGATGTCGACTCCCATCTCCGCGAACGTTCCCTGGCAAAAGCAGATCGCGTTGGCAGGGCTAGGCACAATCTCCACCAAACGCTCGAAGTTTTCCACGCTGTTCATGATGCGAGCTTTGCCGAGAAACTCTGGCAGCGGCGGATCGTCTGGGTGCATGGCCAACACCACGCCTGCTTCTTCGGCCACGGGAACAATCTCTCTGAGCAGCGACTCAAGATGTTCCCACAATGCGTCAGCAGAGATACTCCTCGCATCGCCGGGGGCCATGGTTCCCGACCCATCGTGACCAAGACGGATCGCTTGCTCGACTTCGTTCAACTCGAACGCGGTCACCTTCGCTCCCGCACGATCAGGCACATCCAGCCGCGTGCGTACCCAGTCGGTGCCAGCCATAAAGTTGTAGCAAAGGATGCCAACTCCGGCCTGGCCCATGTTGCGAATGAGCGACTTCAGTGCTTCGAGTTCGCGCCCATCGTCGTGACCGATCTTGATGTTCTCGATAGGCAGATAGCCCTCGATGACCGATAGACGCAGCCCGAAGTCTTCGATGCGCCGTTTGACGCTCAGCAGATCCTTCAATTCCGGTCCCGGATATCGGGTCGTGATATCCGTTACACCGCACTGGGCAGCCAACTGAAGGTTCTCATCCGACATCGGCGTGAGCACGGTGGCAAGACGCATACATTTCTCCGGCAATCGAGTCGCCTTAAGATGAAGGACTACTTCTTGATGAAGCGAAGAAAAACGATATCGCCGATGCTTCCGGAAGGGCCTTGGCTGTCCATCACCATCTTCATGGTGAAGTTTCCCTTGGTGAGTTTGACGCCGCGTTTGGTGATGAGCTTTAGCTTCTGCCAGCCACCCGTGTCGGGCACTTGGATCGGTCCGGTGACATCGGTTCCATCGAACTCCAGGTGGAACGTGCCCCCCTTCTTATCCGACGCAACGGGAATTTCGAGCGTGTATTCGCCGGTCTCCTTCACGACAACGGTGTAGATAATCCACTCGCCCTTTCGGGTCCATCCGACTCCATGGCCGTTCGAGGCGTCGGGACGCTTTTCAATGTCGACTTGCGTCGCTTGGCGATAGTCGACCCCCAAATTCTCCTCGTCGATATCGTGATACGCTTTCTCCGCAGGGCCGTCGTCGTAGTGCTCGGCTTCAATTGTTCCCGGAATCGCGTGAGGCTTGCCATCGTACGGCTTCGTACCCTCGGCCATGGCGGCAGATGATGCGACCGTGCAACTGCACAAGAGAATCAAAATCACAATCCAATACCAACGATACTTCATCGTGCTGAACTCCAATTGGTTGAACGTCTATTCGACTGTCTTCATGCGGATGTTTTTGAATTCGACCCACATTGGCTTGCCCGCGTGAAGTTGAAGGGCAAAGATGCCTTCGGCCAGCGCCAAGCGTGGTTCGGCATCGGTGAAATCAAGGATCAGGCGGTTATTCATGTAGTGCCGGATGTGGTTTCCCTTGGCGATGATGACGACGTCGTTCCAATCGTTCAGCCGAAATAGTTCTTTGAATTCCTGTTCATCGATGAGTGTATCGGTGACCTGTTTGCCGTCTTCGTTCCAGATCGCCTTCTCACCAACGAGACAGATGCGGCCACGTTTTCCACCTTCATCGTAAATGAATCCAGAAACGCTCGTCAGCGTGTCTTCGTTGCGGATCTCATGTTGATAGCCGCGGACGACCCACGGGTTGCGAACGTTGCCTTCGGTGATGTGCTTCGACCGGTATTGAATGCCGGAGTTGTTGGTGGCGTTGCAGCGGAACGAGAGCCGCATCTCGAAATCCTTCAGCACGCCATCCTTCCAGATGATGAATGTGTTGCCCTTGGCAGGGTTCTCGAGTGTGGTCTCGCCGCGAATTGCACCGTCTCGGACCGACCACAAACGCGGATCGCCGTCCCATCCCGTTAAGTCTTTCCCATTGAAAATGCTCTGCATGTCGTCCGATTCTGCCGGGGGCATCTGGAAATCGGCGGCGGAAACGGTGTGTAGAGCGAACAACGCCAAGACGGCGACCATCAAACCTCGGGCCATGATCTTCTCCAAAGTGTGGGGTGTGTTCCTTAAGGGGCAAGCAAGAGCCAATTATGATCGCCCGGCGGCCCATGTTAAAGCGGTCTTGTAAAGTTCCGTCAATTGCCCGTCGTTTTCACGCGAATCCTGCATCAATTAGGATAAGGTGCTCAGTTCGCAAGACGAATCGATCCAGGCGATTTCCGAGAAATAGGACAAACAACATGAAGACTACTCTCCATGCACTGCTCGTTTTTGGATTTCTCTTCGGGGCAGTGTCCAGCGTACAGGCGGAATCGACCGGGAAGATATTGTTCGTCGGCAAACAGCCCGACCACCCTTTTGGCACGCACATGTACCTGCACACATGCGGCATGCTGGCGAAGTGCCTTGCGTTGACCGACGGGTTGGAGACCGTTGTTTCCGATGGTTGGCCAACCGATGCTGATGTGCTGAAAGGAGTGAGCACGATTGTCATGTACACGACGCCCGCCGCCGAATTCCTACTCGACGCGCCGCATCGCGATCAGGTTGACACGCTGATGAACAAGGGCGTCGGACTGGTCACCATTCATTGGGCGTCTTCGGTCGCCAAGGGCAATCTGGAACGTCTCGGCCCGCGTTGGATGAGCTATCTCGGTGGCACTTGGGTGAGCAACGTTGGGCTACACACCGGTAAATCGCCGCTAGTGCAGTTGCAGCCGGACCATCCGATTAGTCGTGGTTGGCAGGGATACGACATCACCGATGAGTATTACCTCAACCCCACCATGACCGACGACGCCACGCCGCTGTTGCAGGTGACTGCAAACGGAGAGTCCGTGATTGTTGGCTGGGCGTTCGAGCGACCCGGCGGCGGTCGATCGTTTGGCACGACGCTGGGACATTTCTACGGCAACTTTCAACAAGCGCCCTTCCGCCGCATGATCGTCAACGCAATTCTATGGACCGCGCACGTCGAAGTGCCAGAGAGCGGTGCGGTTGTAGATTTGAGCGAAAGTGATTTGGCCTTGCCTGCGAAGCCAAAAGAGTGACCGCTGTGATGTGTGGCAGTTAAGGCGAGCGGCAGATAGAAACCGACCGCAGCATGGGATCCTGTCCTGTCGTTTATACACAAGTCGGTCCTACGCTCTTTGGCCGAAGGCCAAGACACCAAACTCCAGACTTCTGTATAAACGACAGGACGAGGTTCCATGCTACGGTGATCCATGGCCTTCGGCCAAATTGTCGTTGTGAGACTTAGTCTCTCGACGCCAATTTCCCCGGAATCAGCATCACTCTCGCCCGATTCTATCTATCTGACAGCCTGCCCGCCCACTCAACGTGACAGCAATCCCATGGCCACCGCAACAACTGCCACGCGAATCTGCACGACCTGCGCGACCACTAAACCACTCACCGAGTTTCGCTGTCGTTCCCGAGCAAGTTCCAACCGCTTCGGGCAGTGCCGTACCTGTCACAACGCTGCTGAACGCCAGCGCCGGGCGACGAGGAAAGCCGAACACAATAGCCGGCTCATGGGTCGCCACATTGCGTGTCTCAAGAATCGGGACAAGGACGAAGATGTCCGCCTCATCTACAAGGCAATGCTCGATCAGTTTGGCGGCTTACGAGGTCTCGTTGCAGCCTGGATGGACTACTATGAGCAGGAGCGAAAAAAGGGCGGCGTCGGCGCGGGTACGAGTTGGTTCCAAGTCATTTGGCCGGTAGGGTTGAAATGTCGTTTCGGGCGTCAAATGACATCCTAATCTCAGTATGCGTCCGGCCGAGGTATCGTACCTCTGAAATCGATGGGCACCTGACCGGAGCACTGGGGGACCGAAGGTGGGTGTTGGGGATACTACTTCGTCGTCGCTGGTAATCTCCATTCGACAATCTGGCCTACGCCGTACGGCTTACGCCCGCCCAACAGCCCCTCGGCTGGCCCGGCGGCCAACAGTCGTTTGCCGTCTGGCGAGAAAGCCAACGTGAATACTGCGCTTAATCTTGCCTGCAACAAACCTACTTCCTGGCGCGTGCGAATGTCCCATAGGGAGACAGTCGACGGCTCGTCGGAACCAAGAGCAAGTGTGCTTCCATCTGGGCTGAAGGCCAGGGAAGTAGTGGGCTCTTGGTCGGTCTGCAACGTCCCTAGCGATTCACCACTGGATGCATCTACCAAAACAATCTTGTTGACATCCACGACCGTGACGATCAATCGACCGTCGGGTGAAAAGACTGCGCCGCGAGGGTCGGCCTCATGGTGGCGCCGTTTCCACAGCAGGTTGCCTGTGCCCGTGTCCCAAACACGCAATTCGTGCGAGCAAGTTGCCAACGTGCGGCCATCGGGCGAGAACATCACGCTGCTTACTCCGGGTTCATGTTGCAGGACGTGAATTTTTTTTCCAGAGGGGAGTTCAAGGATCGTTGCAGTGCCGTTTTCTGCAGCGATGGCCAGCAGGGTTCCGTCGCGAGAAATGTCGAGCGCATTGACTCCACCAATGTAGTTGTCTTGGTCAAACAATGCGTTGCCTGATGTTAAGTCCAGATAATGGACACGGGCACTATTCAATGCGGCCGTGGCTACGTGTTTCCCGTCGGGATGAATCGCCAGAGAGGTTCTGTGCCCGCCAGTGGGTGGATAGTGCATGCTGACGACTTTGTTCGAGTCGACGTTCCAGCGGCAGACTTTGCCACCCTCGCTAATGGTTGCGAAACTCTTCGAATCCTCGGCGAAGTCTATGTCCCACACCCAGCCGTTGACGGGTTCATAGGGCGATGCGTCAACGTGATCCGCAGCGTTCCAAAGCTTCACCGTCTTATCAGCGCCGGCGGTGGCCAACTGCTTTCCGTCGGGTGACCAGGCTACGCTCCAAGCACGGCCCGTATGGGCTGGAAGAGTCGCCAGCAGGGCGTCGTCAACCTGATTAGCCTCTTTGCTGATATCCCATAGCCGCACAATTCCGTTATGATTTGCCGTGGCTACCGTGGTTCCACTGGGTGCCATCCTCAAGTCGCGGATCCAGATACCGTCTTCATTGGCATCGAACAACTTGACGTCGTCCTCACCAGCGAGCCCACAATCGAAGAGGATCGAATCCCTGCCAGCCGATACAAGCCGCCGCGAGTCGTCGTGGAACTCCAACGCAAACAACGGGCCTTCGGACTCGGCGAGCGGCAGCGAGGGGTTCCAGTTGCTCGTGTCCCAACGATGGATGATTCCCCCTTCATCGCAAGCTGCCAGAACTTGACCATCGGGGGAGTAACGAATGCAACGCACGTGACGCAACGGTTCGTCCAGCACGCGGATTACTTCCCGCGTTTCGAGATCCCACAGCCGCACGCAATCATCCCGACCGCCACTGGCCAGTTGGTGTCCGTCGGGCGAGAACGCAACGGTCAACACGTGGTTCCCATGCCCGGTGAGTGTGAATAGCGATTCCCCACTATGCGCGTCCCATAGAATCACGCGCTGATCTTCGCTGCCGGTCGCCAATCGGGTGCCATCGGGTGAGAACCTGACGCAAATGACTTCCGTCGTATGATCGTCGAGGATGTGTCGCACTTTGCCGGTCTCGACATCCCAGATTCGGGCCGTGCCATCTTTGCTCGCGGTTGCCAGCGTCGCGCCGTCGGGCGAGAAGTCGACCATGAAAATCTCATCGGTGTGCCCGACGAACGTGCGAACCTCCGCATGAGACTGTCCCCACAGCCAATGCCAGGCAAACTCACGCAGATCGGGCTGACCCTGTTCGGGAATGTGGTGCGTCAGCAATTCGATCGTCCGCGCGCGGTTGAGCCCTTTCCACGCATCGAACGCCAACCGCACTTCGGCCGAATAAAGCAACTGCCGACTGACGTGCGTTTCCGCTTCGGCCCGGTTGCGCTCGACCTCAGCCCGATTGCGTTCCGTTTCGGCCGTGCCCAAGGCGAAGGTTAGCTGTGTGTTGTAGACCCAGGTACCGCCGACCAGCAGACAGAGCGAGATCAGACTCACCAGCAACAATGCCGTGATGGCCGGTCGACGTCGCGCCCAACGCCACGTGCGTCGCGCCGTACCGATGGGCCGCGCGTGCGTTGGCGTGCCGTTAAGAAAGCGGCGGAGGTCTTCCGCCAACTCGGCGGCGCTTCGATAGCGCTGCCCAGGACGCTTTTCCAAGCACTTCAGGCAAATCGCTTCCAGATCGCGCGGGACACGCGGCCGGGCGATCCGCACCAGCGGTGCGTCGTCGCTGACAATCCTCCGCAACGTGTCGACATCCGATTCGCCTCGCAAGGGCGGTTGTCCGGTCAGCAATTCAAAAAGAACTGCACCGGTGGAGTAGATGTCCGTGGCTGGACCAATCTCGTCGAGTCGTCCCTCGGCCTGTTCGGGCGACATGTACAAAGGCGTGCCGATCACTGATCCGGTGCGCGTAGCGGCCTCGGTCGATTCAAACAATTTTGCAAGACCAAAGTCCGTAATCTTAGGGACGTAGTCATCCAGGTTCGGGGAGTCGGCCGTCGCGGTCAACGGCTGTAATAGGATATTGCCCGGCTTGATGTCGCGATGCACGACGCCGCGCCCGTGCGCGTGTTCCAGTGCATCAGCAAGTGTTGCGGCCAGCGTGGCGGCTTCCCGTGCATCGATTTGGCCTTGCTGATGGCTCAACCATGTGGCCAGCGACGGTCCTGAAATGTAGGCGGCCGCGATAAAACTGATGGGGCCGTCTTCGCCGACCTCATGAATCGGCACAATGTTCGCATGGTCCACCGACCCCGCAGCGCGGGCTTCGCGGAGGAACCGCTGCCGCATGTCTTCGGAGACAAGCGCCTCGGGCCGTGGAATCTTGATGGCTACGTCGCGCCCGAGCCTGGGGTCGTGGGCGCGGAAGACAACACCGCAACCGCCACGGCCGATTTCGCCGCGAAGCTCGAACCGTCCGATTCGCTGCGGCAGACCAGCAGCCCCAAAGGCCGCGCTGGGGCCATCCTTCGCTGCTGCCTCTACGAGTTGGCTGTCGCCTTCCCGATGAAGCTCTTCGAGCAGTGCGACGCACTGGCAAAGTTGCTCGTATTGTTCGGATTCCCCATGCCTTAGTTGCGAAGTATCCGCGTCGGTCGGCGTGGTGCTTGCTCCCTGGGCAAGCGCTTCGTCATACTGCCGAACCAGCGTGTAAATCTGCTGGCCATCAGGAGATCTATCTTGGTGATTGGTCATCAGGGGAAAGAGAATCCCGAGTCTTCGGCTGCGGTCAATTCTTCGCGTAGTTTTTCAATCGCCCGAAACCACAATTTCCCTACGGCGTCTTCGCTACGGCCCATCCTTCGGCCAACTTCGGCGAACGGCAATCGTTCCAGGCTCCGAATCTCGATGACCTGTCGATAATCCTCCGGCAATTTTTCCAGAGCGTCGGCCAGGCGGCGCTTGTTTTCCTTGCCCATCGCAAACGAACTGGGCGTCGGGCCATAGTCGGCAACTTTGCTCGGGCTCGAAAGCGGTTGCTCCCGGGCAATGTCGCGTTTGGCCGTGCCCTGATACTTGCGACGGGCAGCAGACGCCTTGTGCAATAAAATCTTGCGTAACCAAGCAAAAAACTCTGCCTCACTCGTTCCGGCAAACTGGCCGAAGTCGCGGTGCGCGTCGACGTACGTTTCTTGGACCAGATCGCTGGGGGCAACCTTCGGATGCAGCGGTGGACCCAACGAGCGGTTGGCCACCAGCAGCAGGTAACGGCGGGTCGACTCGAGCAGCCGACCCACATCGCTATCGGTCCCACTGCGGGCCGCCGCCAGCATGTCAGGCAGCCGCTCGCCATCAGGTTGTGGCTCTTCGCGACACGGGTCGACCATTCGTGGTCCCATTCAAATAGGGGTCAAAGATTCCAAGATCCGACGCGGTTGGCGTGCAAATCTTCCGTCTCAGACAGGGTCATCCATTGTAAGACCAGCTTAGATAGTTACTTGCGCAACGTCAATTTCTTTGCCTAATCCGAATATTGTTCGTCGGATTATCGGAATAACCACCCCTAGTGGACTAGGGGGATAGCACGCCGCCGTTCTGTTCCCTCCCTTGGTAGCTCAAAGCTCGCCCTGACAAACAACCAGAGTGTTCCCGGGGCAGCACCGGGGCCACGTCAGGGCGAGCCCTGACCTACCAACTCGAATACGTAGGGTGCCGTCAAGCGAAGCGCGGACGCACCGCTTTGCTGGCTAATCATGGTGCGTCCTACATGGCTTGGCTCTCAACAACCCGCATCGGGTCATGACAACATATTTATCTTGTGACATGTGAATTCGGAGAACGCTACTGATGAAAACAACAACGATTTTGGCTGCGGCTGTCG
>CAZNXE010000043.1:21711-27260 GCA_964576465.1 uncultured Planctomycetaceae bacterium | reverse complement strand
CGCGACATACGAACACATGAAGGTAAATACGATGAGTTTCCGACACACAATTCGCACTCCCACAGGACAGCCTGCTCAGATTGTTTCGCTCTCTGACCTATTTCTACTGTTTACGGCAAACCGCCAATAAAGACCGGATCGACACGCTGCTCGTCATCCTCTGCATCTTGAAAAAACAAACCGTCCACCTCTTCGCCGGCTGTGTACCCCAAATCGGAGAGATCGATCCCCACGGCCAGGACTTGAAAATTCAATCGGACGGGCGTTCGCACGCATTCCGCAGTCTGCAACTCGGCAAGCGAAGCGACGGCCTGATCGAAGCGGTAGAGATTGAAACCTGCCAGCTTCAGTGCTTCAGGCGATGTCAGCGTCAGGTCGTAAGCATGGATTGTGAGTGACTTCCGCCCCGCATCGAACTTCAGCGGGCTTACATGAAACGCGTCGCCGTCCGGCGGGTTCAATACGGTTTGCAGTTCAAAAAAGACAACGTCTGGCCCCGGCCCATTCTTGACCGGCACTTGAAAGCGCACTGCAAACCCTGGCGTGTTCGGATTGCCCGCGTCTTCTATCTCCTCCATGACGGGATCAGATTCCAAGGACAGCAGACTGCCCCCGGGATTGATCACGCCCGTGTTCAGCGCGGAATCTGATAGTGCCTCGATTCGAGACTCAGCGAGCGATGGACCACCCGCCAGATGCCCGTTTGGGTCGGGGCCTTCGGCTGACTTGAACCATGTGAGTTCGGCAGGAATCAAACGGTGTACCGGATAGTGAATTACTCGGCCGTCGCGCTGCACGGTGACACTTGTGAGATGTTCTGCTCCGCCATCGGCTGCGGTAGTCGCCTCGAAAGACACGATGCGGTCCGACAAGCGGTTGCGATAAGATTCTGGATTGAAGCTCGCAGGCTGATTCGAGAGAGCATCGTCATTCAGAAAGCGACGTGCTTCTCGACCGGTGAGCCGAAGTTCAAATGCCGCCTCAACGGAGTCTATATCACTGCCCCCTGACGATTGTTTCCGCGGACCGTTGGAACGCCGATAAATGTCGGCGGCACCCTCGACCACCTGCACTTCCGTTTCACTCGTTTCGGAGACTCGCACGGTAAATCGTGTGCCCCGATCGACGATGCGCGTAACAGGTGTCTCCACACGGAAACCTTCCGCGCCGTTGGGTGCATGGACCGAGCAGC
Organism: uncultured Planctomycetaceae bacterium; assembly: GCA_964576465.1. Taxonomy (GTDB): domain Bacteria; phylum Planctomycetota; class Planctomycetia; order Pirellulales; family JAEUIK01; genus CAZNXE01. Next base: position 26,068 of record CAZNXE010000043.1, on the reverse strand, counting down.
GTCCCACATCCAGGCCGAGGCTCTCATCGGACAGCACGCGAAACACGGCAGGGCCCTCGATAATCGCGGACGCCCCAAGCGGAAACATAACCTCGACCGCCCCTTCAGTCAGCACGTAGTCGCGATTTGTATCGAGAACCGAATCAACGGGCGGCGACAATTCGCCAAAGAATTTCGCGTGCGACAGACTCGCAAGGCGCACGTTGCCCTTGGACGTCGTTTCGCTGGCCTGCTTGATATTGTCTTGTGCGACGTGCGGACGATCTTTCGGCCAAAACGAAAAACACAGAATCCCGATGATCGTCAGTGTGACCGTGGTCCAGAGAATGGTCGGTAGATTAGCAGGCATTCTCAGTGTGACGTTTGCGGGCGGCTCGCGGCGTGAGGCTGTTACCTGTGTCATCACACCATTCACGAAACGGTCTTGATCTGCTGGCAGCCGAGCCAGCATACCGCGAACAACTTCGTCGTGTCGCGTCGTCTCCTCCGTGGCAGCTAGTCCCAACAGGCGATGCGTCTGATACAGGTCGGTGGCCACCTTCAGCAGGCTTTCATCGGCCTTGAGCAACGCATGCAGTTCGACCATTCCGAGTTCGTCGAGATCGCCTTCAAGGTAATCAGTCCACAGTTCGGCAAAGCGCTCCTGAGTATTCATGACGGTCCTCCTTCGGCAGCCGCCGTTCGAGTTTCAATACACTGCTGAAGTTTCTGCCTCAACAACCAAAGTTGCTTTTTGACGGCGGCGACCGAACGTCCGCTACGAGTCGCCATTTCTTCGAGAGGAATCCCTTCCGTATACCGCCAAGTGATGAAGCAGCGGACATGCTCTCCGAGCGTGTCCAGGCATGCCTGCAGATGATCCAGCCGAGTGGTCCACAATTCCGGCGGTTCCGATCCTCGGCGATCGAGTTCTCGTTGCAGCAGATCCGGTCCGTAGCGGGTGTGATAGTCCGCGACTCGCCGAAGCCGTGTTGTCTCGCTCCGCAGTTGAAATCGGGCGATTGTGAACAACCAGGCCGAGAAATTCGTTCCCGGCTCGAAATCGTTCATGCGAGTAAAGGCCGCAACAAAACTTCGCTGGGCGATTTCATCCACGTCAACTCCCGGAGGAGCCTGAACCGCTAACCACGCTCGCAGTGGACGTTCAAATTGTTGAACGATCGGTTCAAACGCAGCCGCATTTCCATCGCGCACACTGCGAATCGCATCGTCAAACAGAGGGTCGTCGCTGGAGCCTTTCAACATGGAAACGTTTGTGATCCTTCCGTAACTTCATGCAGAATCTGTAGGATGGGTGCTCGCACCCATCTTTCCGCTTTACCCGCGATTGGCTACGACATGGCGGCTGTTTGACGTCAGATGTTAAAGATGGATGCAAGCACCCATCCTACGAGCTAATACTTTCGCATGCTTCGTGCTCGGTCTAGCTTTCGTTTTAGGATCGGGTGCCACTGGCTCCGCCAGTGCCGGTGTTGAAATAGATACATCTTACGGGCACTAGCCATGCCCGTGCCGCGCAAAATCCTAAGCGTGACAAAGCACTAGTTCGCCCGACGGCGACAACGGCTGCTCCGGCGTGCCAAGGCCATCAGGCCACAACCACCAATTAGGGCCAACGCCAGCGAAGTCGGTTCGGGGACCACAGCGATCCCCACGGTCATCACGTCTAATGTGCTGCCAGCCAAGCGAATTCCCTCAACGCCGGTAAGCGTTCCGGTGCCAGTAAAATCGCTGGTGTTGAAAACCACTCCTTGAATGGGCGCGATAACGATGCCAGACGCTGTCGCGTCCAAAGTTGCGAATCCTCCCGCCACGCCTCCATCCGACTGCGTGGTAAGAGTAAAGTCGCCGATAAGATTACCAGCCCCGTCAATGGGTCTTACAACCGTCGTATCGGCTCCCCCGAAATCGACAAAAAACAGGCTTTCGCCATCTACGTTCTGGCCGAAAAAGAAGTTTATTCCATCACCGATGTTGGCTGATCCAGTCGTGGCATTCAGGCCATCTGGCCCATCAGTAAGAGCGACGAGGTTGCTTGCCGGTGCAGTACCGGCATAGATCAGTAAGCCGCCGAGTGATCCGCTGTCGACAACCGCCGCGCTGGTTGCCCCCGTGAGATCCGTATAAGTCGTCCCGGCTGTTATCGTCACAAGATTCGCATCGTCATCGATCGGATCCGCCACGGCCACATCCCACGTGGCCGCCGTGATGCCTATAATGGCTGCACCGATCGGCGTAGGAACAAACACCACCACCAAAACGGCAATACCCAGGCCCAGTAAACGGGAATCTTGTTTTCTTGTCATTAGTCGTCAATTTCCTGAAAAACTCGTTTACAGTCCAGCCCACGCTGACCAGCCAACACAGCAACAGCGGACATTCAAACTGCCGAACGACAGACCCCGCAGCCATTCCACCATCGCGCCGCGTACACACCGCAGAAAGAAGTTTGTCGAGTGCAATCTCCACCAACGGAGGCTTTTACCCCACGCTATAGCATTCATGGCAGCAAACGCGACAAGGTTACCCCAAGCTGTTCACAATTCTTGATTGCTGCATCCAGGAGCGGGATAAACGAGCGAAGGGAGCGGAATCTCGCGGGGTGGTGATGTCGCGAGTCTTAGAAGGTGTTTGTGAAACGCTGTCACCGGTTTTGGGGTTTTGCTGGTCGGCAGAGTCGTTGCAGCATCAAGCGGATCATGGCAATCTGAATCATGGCCTCGCTGTTCTCGACGAGTTCCTCGTAATCTTTGCTGAGCCGACGGGTATGGCCAAGCCATGCGAACGTGCGCTCGACCACCCATCGCCTTGGCAGCAGTTGAAAACCGACTTGGTTTTGCAGCTTGCGAACGATCTCCAGTACCCAGCCGCAGCACCGATGCAACCACTCGATCAATTGCCCGGCGTATGCGCCATCGGCCCACACCAGCGAGATCGTCGGAACCAAGGCGGCCGCCTTGACGAACAGTAGCTTGGCTCCGTCACGATCTTGAATCGCGGCCGAATGGACCACGACCGCCAATAGCAACCCCAGCGTATCTACCAGGATATGGCGTTTGCGACCGTTGATTTTCTTGCCAGCGTCGTACCCACGGACCCCCCTTTTTCGGTCGTTTTCACCGATTGGCTGTCGATGATCGCGGCCGTTGGTTCGGCTTGCTTTCCCTCCGCGACGCGAACGGCGCGGCGGAGGGCGTCATTGATCCGTTCCCAAACTCCTGTTTTGACACACTGACGAAAGTATCCATAGACGGTCTGCCATTTGGGAAAGTCGTGCGGCAGTCCGCGCCAAGTGCAACCATGCTTGTTGAGGTAAAAGATCGCGTTAATAATCTCCCGACGAGGAATGCGTGGATCGTTTCCCCGCGGAGGATGCACGGGAAGTAGCGGTCGAATCAACGCCCACTCGGCATCCGTCACATCACTGTCGTACGATGGTCTCTCTGGCAGCTTCATGGCGCAGACCCTCCCCGTAAACAACCCTCTTCGTAACCATGTGCGCGAGAGCGCATTCTGGAAGTGTTTGAGAGTCACGGACTTAGCGAGTTCGAGTCCCTTTCGGTCGGTCCGGAACGAAAGCAACCGTTTACGAAACTGAGAGCCTGCGGGTTAACACGACCTGGCGATGGGCTGTTAACCCAAGGCCGAATGCTTTTTCGTTTGAAACCGGCGGCAATGGGTCAACATCCTGCGCGAAGCCTGGCAAGCTATGCCGATTGCACGCCGATGGGCGAGGTCGGCCCGTCCAGCGCGTGGCGATTGGCTCCTGCGCATCGGCCGCCGTCGGGGTACAAAAAGATTGCCAATTGGCCATTTTGCTCGTTACCCACCGGATTCTATTGCCATGGGCCGACTATTCCAGCCCCTTCTATTCCTGCTCGCTCGATCGACTGCGGACGACTTGCGGAAGCAGGTTGAATTCCTCAAGGCGGAGAACGAACTGCTTCGGAAAAGGGTGCCTAGGCAGCGTATCTTTCTGAAGGCTGGTGAACGAGCGCAGCTGCTGAAGCTGGGCAAGGAGCTCGGTCCGGCGATCCGGCACATCATCACGATTGTTGACTACTCGACGTATCGCCGTTGGGTTTGCAAAGAGTCAGGTGTCGTGGTCAAGCCTCGAAAGGGGCGACCGCGAATTGCCGAAGTGATCCGCGAGTTGGTCGTTACAATCGCCCATGATACTGGCTGGGGTTACAGCCGAATTCTGGGCGAGTTGCGAAAACTCGGCGTTGGCAGAATCTCCCGACAAACCGTCAAGAACATTCTGGTCGAGCACGGCATCGATCCCGGTCCCAAGCGCGGTCGCGGCACATGGTGCGAGTTCCTCAAGATCCACGCCGATACGTTGTGGCAAATCGAC
>CAZNXE010000043.1:0-21701 GCA_964576465.1 uncultured Planctomycetaceae bacterium | reverse complement strand
GCCAAGGCGCTCACCGAGGAGGAGCAGGCCGCCCAGCGCAAGGCCCTCGCCAAGTGTTTGCCATGATCTTCATTCACGTAGCCACGCGCAGGGTCTTTGTGACACCGGCAACGTGCAAGCCGGACGCTACGTGGATGAAGCGTGGATGAAGCGTCAAGCCAATGCGTTTCTCAGGCATATCGAAGTCGAGCGACTTGGCTGCGCGATGATCATGCGCGATCTCGACGGCAAGTATTCTTCCGACTTCGACCGAATGTTCACAAGTCAGGCCATCAAAGTAAAACCGGTTGGACCCCGAGCACCGAACTTAAACGCTTTCGTCGAGCGGTGGATCCAAAGTCTCAAGCACGAGGCGCTCGGTCACTTCATCGTGTTTGGCCTCACCCACTTCGACCACATCGTTTCAGAGTTCGTAGCGTACTACCACGAATGCCGACCGCATCAAGGGATTGGCAATCGCTTAATCGGCGAGAATGAAGATGAAGAGATCCCGCCGGTCGTTTCACTCGACCAAGTCCGCTGCGACAAACGCCTCGGCGGATTGCTCAAGCACTATCATCGCGCCGCGTGAGCGTTCAGTGGCAAGCCAAGTTGTCAAATATCTGCGCGAGCGGTGCGCGGCCTGTTAGCACTTTGGCAATTACAAGCAGCAAATCGCTGCATCTCACCTCGTTCGATCAACTGTGTGACCGCCGCTTCACGCTAACATACCAGTTCAATCGGGCTTCGACGTCAGCGAATCCGTTGTTGGCAAACTTTTTGTACGGGACGGGCGAGACGTTTTAATTTGCAAGTTCAGCTCTTCTAGGCGAGCGATGCGCTGTTTTGTCGATGGATGCGAGCGGAAGTGCTGCTGCAACGCTTCGATGCTCGCCGAAGAAACTGTCACCGGCTCCGTCGATGCATCATTGCCGATGGGATCACGCTCTTGATTATACTCAAGTAATCTGCTCAGAAATGTGATGGCCTCGGCATGTGACCGGCCCAGCTTGCGTAAGGATTTATACGACCAAGCATCCGCATCGAACTCCTGTTCCTCAGAGTATCCCAGAGCGATGGATTGATATGCCATCTGAGCGATGCCCGCCCCTAAGCCACCGGCAACCTGACTCGCCCTGGTCGCATAGGTAACATTGTTCACGCAGTGCTTTAGTTCAACATGGGCAATCTCGTGTCCCAATACGAATTGCAATTCCACGTCATTGCTCGCCCAATCGAGCAGTCCTTGATTCATGTAAACGTAGCCGCCTACGTGCGAAAACGCGTTGACGCTATCGTCTTTGACGACCAAGAACGTGTAATCGATCCCTTCGCGAGAACAAAGCTGTTCCAGTGGATCGGCCAAGCGGGTCAGCCGTCCAATCGCCACCGGTGACCGATCCAACGATTGTTGCTCGCGGAAGGTCTCATGCACTTCCTTGCCGATGTTGCGTTCTTCTTCGACAGAAAGCCCCAAGATTTCCTGTGCTGCCTCGTCCACGATCTTGGAGGCATCCTGTCCCAGTTTGAATAAGTCGCCCACCAGATCGACCGGTTTCATACTCCTCTTGGACGAAGATTCCGTCGAACTCTCGGTTTCCTCGTCTTTGGCGCCGCCGATGATTTCCCCGGGAACTCTTCTAGCCTCACCGAGTAGGTCCCCGGCGTGACCTACCACCTTATCGAGCAAACCTCCTGCTTCACCGCTTGCCTTCTCCACGGTCTTCTCAGTTGCATCGGTGACCGACTCGGAAGCAGCATTGCGAACTTCTTCGCGCATTCGCTTGCCCTCGCTCCGTACGAGCCAGACCATCATGGCCATCACGACGATCCCAGCGACCCCAGTTAGAATCCAAGGAAAGAATTTCTTCATCTGTTGTGTACTCCTTTGTGGTTCACCCGGGCGCGCGATTCATCACATCGACACAGCCAACCAAGACAGATCGCTTTGTTTACGTCTCAGCAACTCTTCGCAGACAAATTATGGACCATGCGCCACGGCTTTGGGAAGCGAACCACGATGAGATTGTTCGATACCGGGGTGATCATATGGTGCATGTGATGATCAATCATGGGACTGAAGATCGGATAAAGCACTGTGGTAAAGAGCTTGAAATTCGTCTGGCACCCAGTCCAGATCGGCCATGACGGCAAATCCATGCACCAGAACATCCTTGTTCGACTTCGTGATCGGTTTGCAGTGGTATACCTGGGCCGAGGCTAGGCTGGCAAAATAGATGACCGAGGCGATTTCTGAGGGAAACGACCCAGAATCTTGATTCGCGTTTCGTCGCGCGAAGCGTTTTACGGCTTTCAGGACATCAAGATCAGTCGTGGGAGACAGGATCGCCTCGTGGAGAAGCAACTCATTTGTTTCATCTCCACTGCCCGCTTCAGAAGAGTGAATACCCACTAACGGAAGCACAGGGCATTGCAAGAGATGCGTCAACATGGTCCCAAAGTCTTCCGTACCCCACGTCCATGGAACTTTGGATACGGACTCGAGCATATGACCTAAGAGCTGAGGTTGCGTATCACTAAGATCTGTCAGGCTGGCGTCATCCTGGCTCGCCAGATCAGACCAAGAATCGGGCGCGGTTTGCCAATCGAGTGAGGGGGCCTTCCCCAAGATATCGATCAGTTCTGCCAGCACGTCGTTGGTTCCCTCGGATTCGGAGACGTACTGGTTCGAGACGGTCTCAAACGCTTTTTCAAACTTACGCTTCGCGGTAGCCAGTGCGTTACAGGCCTGCTCTGGCGAATCGAACCCGAAACGTTCCACGAGTTCGTCGTAGGATGCCGGTTCCACGCCCCTCCTCGCTGAAGCGAGGAGGCGATGGTTGAAGACGCCCCAGATACGGTCCTGTCGTTTCTTCTCGCAGTCAGCATGCATCACAGCGATGACTTCATCCAACAGCCTTCGGGCCCATGCAACATCAAACACGTCTACACCTTCATGAGCGGTGTCCAAAGCGGCCTCGACCGCGTCACTCACGAAAATGGCCTGACCTTCGGGAGCACGTTTCTTTGTTCTTTGTCGGCGTTTGCTATCTCGCAGGTAGTTTTCCAATGCCTTGAGCAGGAACGATCTAAATTTCTTTCCTTTGCGTTGAACTGCCGAGCCGATCAAGTTGCGTTCCAGTACTTTGTCCGTAACAAATCCCTGCAAGATATCGTCTGCCTCATCTGGTGGCAGTCGCTTTCTTCGGAGTAGGTGCGCTCGCAATGCGGGATAGTAAAGCAGGATGAGCTCACTTACGGCTTCACTCCGTACTTCAGAGTCTTCGCTCGACGCAAGTCGGATGGTGGTCCACATCGTTGTGGCGAACTCGTCGGGACTACGCTTGCGCTGGTCAGCCATATTTTTTTCTCACCATGTTTCGTCTTGGTTCAGCGTGAAATGGAATTTCGCCGTGCGAGCCTAAGGTAGCGAGAAGGCGATCGGCTTGCCAGCAGATTTATTGACGCTCAATCCGTCGCAATATCTTGGCCAGCCTATCGCTGGAGTTTATCACGAGTTCGTTCTACGGTTCTTACTCTGTAAGATCCAATTTCGGGGATGCATGATCGACGGTCCTCGGAAATCCTCACTGCACAGCGACACGTGTCGAGTCCTTCGAGGCTGCTGCCATCTCCCCTCCACCCACTGGGTGTGATAAAGGGGTCGCAAACTCGTATCGCAGACTCAGCAAGAATTTCTTGGCGATGGCGTATTCCTGTGGGAAGATGTTCCCGGCATGGAGTTCTCGCTTCATGACGTTTTGCATGGCGTCGATTGCTTGTCGCCTGTCCGTATAGCTCGTGTCCCCGCGAAGTACATGCAGCACGCGGTCGCGAGACATCCGATACGATTCACCATTGATAGGGCTAGGCCATGATAATTCTCCTGTCGAATAGTTGATCGCCCAATCCGGCAGCGGCTTTGGCCGTCGTGCCGCACTGATCCGAATGGCACGCTCTTGGGTAACCGGGGCGCGTCGCAACTGCTTGCGGTATTCTCGATTCGCCAATTTACGCTCGAAGTAGGTTTCAACTGCAAGCCGGCTATTGCGCAGGGAGTATTCGTAAGCAATCTCCTCATTGCGAGCAGCAAGAGAGGCGTTGTACCTAGCTGTCCCAATCGCCCGAATCAACCGGGCTTTTCCGTCAAGATAACCCTGAGCGACTGTAGAGGCATGGTGGTAATCGGGACCTGACTCGACCGCCGGCATGGGAAAAGTGGGCGGAGTTGGCTGGGCGTGCGCTGTCTGGAGCGTGATGATGGCCAGACAGCAAAGCGACGGAAAAGAAGTTGTGAAGTGTTTCATGGTTCCATCTCCTGGCAGGGGGGTGGTCTTGCTATCCTGACTCTGCCAGTTACTACGCGAGTCCAGCCGCTACTTTGCGCTGGCCAAGATGTTTTTCTCCTTCTGTCGACTGCGGTCGCAGAAAATCACCTAGTTTTCGAGGCATTTTCTTCGGCCGATGACCACAAATAGTCCGGCTGTGGCTCCGTCTGACGGAGCGATGCGTTTGGCTATTTTGACCACGAGGAGGAGAATCAGGCCCGTTCCGCTCGCTCTTGCCGTGCGGAGAGATCGCGATCGAGGATCAACCGGTACATCATTGACTAGCAATATACGCAATCAGGCCGGCAAGAAAGGCAAGTCCGATACCGGCTAAAACCTTGACTGGGAATAGCCATTTTGGTGGCTGGCCAGATCGAGCCGCACCGACCCCACCAGGCAAAGGCGGCGGAGCTCGTGTTGGTGTTGCGATTGCTTGAGCGATGGAAGGCGCAGGGGGAGCCTGTTCCGTTACCAGTTCAGGAGGCATATCGAGACGACCACTCGGCAAATCTGCAGAAGGCAAACCGCCAGCGGGCACTTGCACCGTGACGGGGCGAACCTGCGATGGTGGTACCAGGTTCTCTGTGGGTCGCAGCGCGGGGGATACATCGTCGCTAGGTAATTTCAGCGTTCCCGGACGCGTTGCCTCGCTTTGATTGGCCAGCGCAGAATCCGAAAATTCAGCGCAGCTAACGAATCTTTCCTGCGGCAATTTGGACATACCGCGGGCCACGGCTTGGCTCAGCGACGAACTCGCCATGGGGTTTACCTGATCTAGCGCCGGCGGCGTGTGCGTTTGCTGCTGCACAAGGACTGCGCCGTGCGAAGGCGCTTCGAACGGATGTGTTCCAGTCAGGATTTCGTATAGGGTGACCGCAAGCGCGTACTGATCGATGTGTCCATCAAATTCTTCGCCCATGATGAGTTCTGGGGCCATGTATCGCGGCGTCCCTAGAATAAAGCCGGTTGAAGTCGCACCAGCATCCTGCTGCTGAACGTTGGAACCGGCCATCACTTTGGTGATGCCAAAATCGCTGAGGTACACATTCGCATGTTCATCAAACAAAATGTTGTCTGGTTTGACATCGCGATGTACGTAACCCTGTCCATGCACGAAATCGAGCGCCTTGGCAATCGCCGGCAACCAGTCCCGCAATGATTCGGGGGAAACCGGCTGGGTTGTCTCTTGAAGTTTGGGGCGCCGATCTTCGAGGCTGCCACCGCCGAGAAACTGCATGACAAAGAAGGGAAACCCGGCATGCGAACCAACGTCGGTGATTCGGCATATGTGCGGATGAAAGAGATCAACCAGCGAGCGTATTTCGCGTGTGAAGCGAATCTTGAATTCAGCCTGCTCCAAGATCACCTGTTTAGGAACCTTGATCACCGCACTTGTATTAAGTCGCTCGTCGTGGGCGCGATACACCCGGCCCATGCCGCCTTCGCCGAGCAGCGCCAGCACGTAGTAGCGATTTCCGAGCTTCTCGTCGATCCAGTTTTCCGACGACATGGGTCACACAACGTGTAAGTTAGGGTGAAATCAAGATAGCAACACAACGGGCGTGTTAGAAGCCCTCGGAACGCAAGGCCTCGTTCAGAGCAGATTTCAGTTCGGACGCATCCGAGTACCGTCTATCAAGGTTGGTGGCCAGCGCCCGGTCGATCACTTTGGCAATACGGATTGGCAGTTTCGGTTGTCGCTCTTGGATGGGGATTGCGTCGTTCTGTAGAACGCAGGTGATCGGATCTTGGCCGACAGGACAGTCGCGGGGCGTCTCGCCGGTAAGTATTCGGTAATAGCTCGCCGCGAGACCCCACACGTCACAAGCGGGGCGTGCGTACTTAAAGTCAGTCAATTGCTCACGCGGAACATAGTGATAGGTCCCGGCGAAAGTACCCGTTGCGGTCATGCCGGAAAGCCCCGCTAATTCAAAATTCTTCGAGAGGCCAAAGTCGCTGATCTTGGCCACACGCCGTCCGCCTGTATCGTGTAGCAAAATGTTACGAGGAGTGACGTCACGATGGACAAATTTCTGTTGGTGCGCGAAGGCCAGACCAGCCAACGTTTGGCGCATGATCGGCGCGGCCGACTCCAACTCCAGGGTGCCTCCACTTTTAGCTATCAACGAAGCGACCGATCCGGCGTTGCAGAATTCCATTGCGAAAAAAAAAGTGTCGCCGGCCATTCCGCTCTCAAGCATCGCTGCCACATTGGCGTGGCGGAGTTGTCGATTCGTCTCAATTTCGCGCTGGAAAAGGAGCCGCGCTCGGGGCTGGTGAGAGATCCGAGCACGCATCAGTTTCAAGGCGACTGTTTGACCGTCGGCCACCCGAGTGGCGAGAAAGACAACACCCATGCCGCCTCGACCAATTTCGTGCTGCACTTCATAGCCTCCAATACGAAAGGGTAACCTCATCGCATCGGTGAAGCGTTGGGCTAGGTTGCGAATACCACTAGGGGATCCTGTTGGCCTGCCCACAGCGCCCGGCTGGTCATGGCCTAATTCCGAGGCGGCAGAAAGGAGTTCGTGGAGCGCTATCTTTTCTGTCGTTGGCAGGGCGGTCTCGCCGGAGCCGGAGTGTCGTGGTGGCTCGACATGCACTGTAATACATGTCTTGCCGACGGTGATCCGATCGCCATCGTGCAATTGCATCGATACCATCGAATTATCGATGGAAGTAGTTTTTTTCGGCGTATCTGGGTTGATGCCGAGTCGGGAATCGTTGACGAACGTTCCGTTAAGGCTTCCTAAATCACGGATTCGCACTTCTGGTGGAAGGACTTCGAGAATGAAATGGTGCCGAGATACGCGGAAGTCTTCGGTGATTCGAGCGTGGCAATCGTCTTGGCGACCGAACAAGAAAGTATCGTGAGCACCGAACTCGAATGTCCTGCCCTGGATCGGTCCGCTGACTATTTTCAAGATGACTCGCATCGCCATGCGGCTGCTTTCGGCTGACTGATTCGCTTCTGTACCAGAGGCGGTTGAACCAACTAACGTTTGTAGACGTCTACCCTCACAAAATCAACTTCTACCGACCCCTACCCAGATAGAGGTCGAAAGTCCTGGGCTGTTGCATCTGAGTTCGCGCAACTGCCTGCGACAGCGGGGGTTATTGATCGCGATATCCAGTACGGATTTTCCTTTGTAAGATTTTCACTGTTCGGGCGCAAGATCAGCGTTAAGAACACGTTCTCAATTGTAGAAGGCCATGTACTTGTACCACGTTTATGCTGCCGCGACAGTCGTCTTGTCACGAACCGTGAGGAGTGCGAAAAGCCCCAACACTTGCTACACCGAGAGAGGAAGGGTTATAGTTAACCTCCAAATAGTGGTGTCCGCTGTTTGCGGAAGGGGCATGCCTACCCGAAGACGATTGCTTGGGGAGGCACTTACGCACGGGACGAAGGGCGGTCGCGCATGTTGACACATAAGAAATTATGGAGTTGCCCGTGTCCCAATCACAGAGTCGACGCGTCGACGACGAGTTCCTCAAGCAGTGGTTTCACATTGCTCGGAAACAATTTCCACTCGATCATTATGACCTTCTGGGCATCGAGCGTGGTGAACAAGACCAGCAAACAATCGTTCAGGCGGCCAAGCTTCGAGTAGCAACGTTGCGGAAGGTTAAAGACCAAGACCACCGCGACAATGTCAAAGCGGCACACAAACAGGTACTGGCAGCCGCAAACTGTCTTTGTAACGCAAAGCAGCGAGCCGCTTACGACCTGCGACTTGATCAACGCGATTCCTCCTCGGCTGGCCGGCAGAAGACCCAACGGATCGCCATCACTAAGCGACAACAGGTCGCCGCAGGGACGAAGAAGCCTAGCGAAGCATCGAATGGCAGCGGCCACAATCTTCGCATGCCATCACCGCACTTACCAGCCAAGACAACGAGCAAGGAAGAACCAGCATCGCCAGTCGGCGCTGCTGGTTGGCTGTCGAAAAGAGAATGGTTGTTCTTGGGCATTGGAATGGGCGCGATGTTACTTGTCGCGATGGTCGCCATCGTCGGCGTTGTGGTTGTCATGAAGAATGACGCGAACGAAATAGCCGTTCAGCCGCCAGCGACCGAAGAGAATAGCCCGACAGAAAACAACCCCAACAACGACCAGATCGACGATGGCGAACTGAACACCGAACACGCGAAACCAGTTGCAGGCTCTGCGCTCGAACATTTGATGGCCGTTCCTTCAGAGAATCTTCCCTCCGGTCCCCAAGAGCCTCCGCCCTCGACCGGTGATGAAGCTGCTTCTCTGGATCCTTCCGCCGGAGTGGATGCGTCTTCGAATCCGCGCGACCAGGGTTCCGATTCGTCTTCTCCAGAGACCCCCCTGGGGGCCCAATCACCGGCGGTCGAGTCAGAAACTTCTTCGTCGGTTGTGCCGATGCCTAGCATGGCTCTCGAGACTGAAGTCGAATTGCCTAAGAGTGACATGATCGACAAGGACACGTCTGGCGAATCGGTGAGCTTGGGCACCGTCCCCGGGAGTATGATCGATGCAGTTAAGTTGGATCTGGATAGCAAATATGTCAACTTGAGCGGCTTTCATCGCTTTGAGTTAAGACCGATGGAGGGTTCCACCGGACGATGGGAAGTGATGACGATTAAGCATAAGGTAATCGGGAAGCCGCGCCCTGAAGTCGTCGACACAGGGATTGATTTCGAGCGACCGCTGGCATTCATTGCCCCCATCGGTGAAGAACTCATGTTCAGCTGGAATTCTCAGAACACGTGGGCGTTTGGAGAGAACCGAGACAATGAGTTCGCTGGCCAGCTTAGCAATTGCATTCTCATCGTGCGACATTCGGGAAAAAAACATGCAATTCATCTGCGGCGACTGGAAAGAAAGTTGCCACTGGTCTTGAAATTGGAAGAGAAAAGAGAGCAGATCCAACTTGTCCTGCACGACCTGCCGCCCCATGAGACGCTGGCTCTGAAGATCACCGAATTGAAGAGGTTTAAGGTCGCGACCGAGATGAATCCTATTGACGGTCGCATCAGTCTGGACAAGCGCGGGAGAATCGAACTCTATGTTGGCAACAAAAAACAGATTCGTCTCAGGGTCGAAGCGGATGCCAACGAGAACGGTGTTGACATTTGGTTCAGCCCGTTCTTCAAGTCCGGCACGCACTACGAGCCATTGACACCGAAGTCTGCCAAGCAGGCACTCTTTCGGAAGCAAAGACTGCTTAACGAAAGTGAGGGGGATTTGAGGGCAGCCATTCGGAATTTCGACGGCGCGCAAACGGCTCGGAAAAACCTAGGGCCGCCACCGAGAGACATCAAGCAAAACCGCAATTGGCAGATACGTGCCGGCGCACTTGACAATGCTATGAAGAAGGCGGATAGCACAATCAACCGAAAGATAAAAATGATCCCCGGTCTAGAAAAGGTGATCGCTGATCTGAAGAAAATGGGGGAAATCGCGACCACGTTACAAGACAATCTTGCGGCGATTGAGTATCGGATTACCACGACCGTTGACCAGGAAGAGCGGCCCTTGTTAATTGCCGATCTGAAGCTCCCTGAATCCGGAGACACCGACTCAGTGAGCGCTACAGAGATGGATCAAATTCGCGGACATCTCAAGCTCGTCGGTCCCGATGGCCGGTCAGAATTCTACGCAATGAGCGATGGCACCAGCATGCTCACTTCCCGTTCCGGAGGCATGGAGAATGCGTTTCAGAACCCAGACGCGCGAGGCGGGGCAGATGTGCTTGCTCGACTCGTTGAGGGTAACTCGAAGGCACAATTGCCAGCGGAATTGCAGGTGCTCGGGCACTACGCCATGCCAAGAGGGCATGCCAACTTGGGCGGGCTACCGCGGGGCGCTCCCTTCGGAACGCTTCGACGTACCCTACGATAACTCTCGCTTCGTAAACCTCTCACTGATTCTTCGCCTGTAATGAGCATCCACCAAGAGCCAATGGTTGAACCAGATGAACCAATCCGGGTGAACTTGCGCGCCAGCGTGCCTTGCCCCCATTGTTGGCACAGTTTTTCCCCCGAAAGCGCCTTGTGGATATCGCAGGACCCTAACTTATTGGGCGATCCTCGCCTGGGCGAAGAATCTCAAAAGCGATTTCTGCCAACTCGGTTTACCGTTGACGGCAATGCTTTGGACGCCCGCGGTCTGGTCTGCCATCAGTTGGCCTGTCCTCAATGTCATCTCGACGTGCCCCGGGCAATGTTCGAGCTTCAGCCGGTGTTCATGTCGATCATTGGGTCGCCTTCCAGCGGCAAGTCCTATCTGTTGGCCTCGATGATGTGGCAACTTCGGCAAAGTTTGCCCAGATACTTTGGTTTAGACTTTTCCGACGCCGATCCGGAAGCAAATCGCACACTGAACCACTATGAACAGGAACAATTTCTCAACCCAAATCGGGACCAACCCGTCAAACTGATAAAGACCCAGGAGCGGGGAGACAACTACGACGTCGTGCGGTACGGATCACAGACGGTCATCTATCCGCAGCCGTTTGTATTTGCCCTGCGGCCTGGCAATGACCATCCCAATTCTCACGAGAGACGCCGGGCCTCCCGAGTGTTGGTCCTATATGACAACGCTGGCGAGTCGTTCGAGCCGGGCAAAGATACCACTGCAAATCCGGTGACGCAGCACGTAGCAAAGTCGACGGTACTGATGTACTTGTTCGACCCGACCCAAGACGTGCGATTTCGAGAGGCTTGTCGGGAAAGAACGAATGACCCCCAGATCCACCGGCCCGACGTTACTTCGCGTCAGGATGTTATCCTCCACGAAGTAGCCAGCCGAGTGCGCCGGCATTCGGGCCTTTCACACAGCCAGAAGCACGGTCGTCCGCTGATTGTCCTGGTCACCAAGTTCGACGTCTGGTCTTTCATGCTGGGGAAGTCGCATTTCGACCCACCGTGGCTCTCCATCCGTGACAAGTCGGTTTGCGCATTGGACCTGGGCCGCATCAACCAAGTTTCTGGCCAGGTGAGAAACGTTCTCTTGAAATATTCGCCCGAGTTTGTGGCCGCAGCCGAGTCATTTGCTGAGAATGTTGTGTACCTACCGGTTAGCGCGACTGGGCGAGGGCCAGAAGTGGATATAGAATCCGGCGAGATCGCTGGCATCCGGCCGCGTGACATTCAGCCCATCTGGGCCGAGGTTCCGCTGCTATTGACGTTTTGCCGTTGGGACCGAGGCTTGATCGCGTCTACCAAGGTACGTACCCCAAGCTAACGCCACAATCCAGACAGCTGAGCTTCTCGCCGTTTGGACCAATGTGACATGGATTTGCAATGCTCCAGGAGATCGTTTACACATCGGCGCCGCAGGGATTGCAAGCTGGCAGTAGTGGCTTCTGTACTGTGGCCGCTACCAAGGGCATGCGGCCGCGCATGATCCAACTGCTGGAGTTACTCAGCAGCTACCGCCACGCAGGCCCGGCTGCCCAGAATACGGACTCGGCAAACCTTGTCGTCCACGCGCATTTACATGTCTCGTTGGGAAAGCAGAAGTTCCATTTGCTTTCCCGCATCGCCGACGCGGGACTCGATTACTCGCGTCGGAGCAACCTGATCGCGCACCACGTCGCCTTGCTAGCGGCAAGCGTCAGCGAAGAGAACCCGGCGAGCGTGCTTCAGCAAACAGGGCTGATGCGAAATTCGTGGAAGGGAGACTCGAAGTGGCTCGAACCTCGAGAACTGCCTATCAGAAATGGGCAGGTGGGGGGTATCTGCCACCGCTGGCAGTCCGTCACCGGGGATGCGGGTTGGGGCGGAGTGCTCGCCGCGACCGCCATGACGGATCGGACTAAACCAGCATACATTGTCTTCAATCCTGGCACGCCTGTGTTAGAGCTGATCGAAGAGTCACTGGGCATACTTCCCAGTGCGATTCGGTGGCAGATTCCCTTCAGCACGTATTTCACCAAACTACCAACCGAAGCGTCTTGTCTGTGGCGATGTGTCGTCGAGGGCTCGCCAGAAGCTGTGAGCGCCCGACGTTCGAGTGGACCATTAATCGACCTGTGCGGCCCGTTGTCCTCACCACCTCCAAGCGCCTGGGTTGATTCAGCACGTAGCGGGCGTCCACCAACCGTTAAGGCTCAAACGGCCATCGCACCGGCATCGCATCGCACGGCAGCCCCTACCAGGCAGGAGTATCTTCTGCAATCAGCACCGACTTCGGTGTTGAAAACCGAACAACATTCAAGGCCGGCGGCAACCTCGACTGTCCCATCGGTTGCCACACCTCCGAAACTGCCGACGAGTGACCCTCTACCCGGCACGGTCGGATGGAGCAAAATTGTAATTCCCGCGGCGGTGTTTGCAGTCTTCATCGCGATCGGTACCTCCGCGGGCCTCATCATGAGCTGGCGTTCAGAGCGAGAGGATAAAGTGGCTGCGATCGAGCGACGTGTCGACGCACTGAAAGATCAAGTCGATAAGTTGAATCGGGCCACGTGGGATCTGGAAAAAACCTCTCGCAACGTAGCTGCTTGGAAATCTTCAGTCGATACCCTTCAAGTGAGTACCAATGAAGTCAAGCATTGGGTAGCCACGAACATAGCCCAGCGCAATGGAGAACAGCCCCCGCCCGATCAACAAAGTAATATGGACGATCCTTCCAAGATTGCGGAGAGCGTAAACCGTTTAGAACTACTGAAACAGAAGTCTCAGGGTGATTTCGACAAGGCTGCTGATGACATGGGGGTCGATCACGACCTGATGTTACCGGATGTTGGGTTTGTACTTCCAAGAATCGAGCGTTTAAGTGCCGAATATGCGGAGGACCGCAAGCAAGTCGAAGCACTGCTGAGCGAGATTGAGCGACTTTGCGGCCCCTTCGACAGCGAAGCGAGTTCGGACAACGGTGAAATTGGCCTTCTGGCTAAGGAGGCATTAGAAGAAATTGACCGTTCGGCTGAATCATTGCGTGACGATGAGAAGCTGAGGTGGGCCAAGGACTTGGTCGTAGAGCTAGAAAAAGTAAGCGACCCGCCGAATCTGGACGAGCCCCTGAAAATGCGAAAGATGCTCGCCGATCTAGATAGTATTGCCGTTCAGGTTAGCGATACAGCTCACGCGGCGTTATCCGATCTAAGAGATGAGCATCGTGGACTGACAGACTTACTTGAAAGGGAATTAGCCTTAGCAAGTAGTACCGCGGATTCCGGTCGGCCGATGGGCGGCACGGCAAACAGCCCGTTTGAGAATCTCGGTGCCGGTACTCTTGGCGAAATTCACTCCGTTCCGTTAAGTTCGTTCGGTGAAGATTGGGTTGCGCCTACGGAGATTGCTCGACTTACGATTGCACCGCGGTGGCTGGTTCTCCGGCTGGCAGAAGTTTCCGGCTTCGAGCTGCAACCGAAGGCTTTGATTGAACCAGTCGCGGAGGATTCTCAAGAGAGCTTTGGAATATGGCGTTTGGATATAGAGGGTGAAGTTGGACGATTCGAACTTCGAGATGACATGCTGAGCTTCCGGTGGGATGAAGTGAGTAAGCGGGCAGCCACCGCACGTCGCACGACCGCCAACCGTCTGCCGAGTGGATTGCTCAGTCTGACTTACCGGCCCGCGACGGGAGCGAGCACGACGGCTTTGCTTCCGCTGCACTCGGTTCTCAGTTCTCCAGCTTTTGAAGTACGGCAAAACGCAAAGACTCCACCCGGAAGGAAGTTCATTTTACCGTACAAAGACCGCTCGCTGAAGATGAAGCTTGTCAACCGAAAGTTGTCCCCGGGGTGGAGGGTACTTTCGGGAGAGGGCAAGGAGATTGTAGTTGAGTTAGATTTTTCGCGCGTGTTGGCTCAAGCAACCAATCTTGATGCATGGGATCAAGAGCCTAACAGTCGGTTTGCACTTACGGCATTGCAAAAGAAGCCACCTAGTAAGCCGAGACGGCTTCCATCCCTGCCAGGGCAGAAGGCCACACTCACCTGCCGCATTCACTTGACGGATCCGAAAGAGTTGCCAGACAACGATACCGGGATTTCCCGTTTTGAATACCGGATCGAGGCCAACACGCAAGTGCATGGGGCTGGCAACAAAGCACACGTGCCATGGGAAGATTTTCTAGCTCGCGTGGAACAGAAGGCCTTGGATTTCATACGCAAGAAAGATTGGGTCGAATGGCCTGAAGCTAAGGATCGCCTAGAAAATCAAGCGGAATCTCGGCAGGACAAGCTGGCGGAATTCATTGGAAAAGAAGTAATAAAATTCAACGTGCGTGTTGTTCGTACCGTGTCAGTAGATGGGAAAAAGTACGAAGTTCCAGCCTACCTGATGGTGGATTGACCATGACGACGCAGCGATTCCGAAGAGATCACTCTGCCAATCTTGATCGATTCTTGGCAGCACAAGCCATCTTCGACACAGGGGTAGTTAACTGATGATCGAGTTTCAGCGGATTGTGGATGAAATCGATACGATCCTCCGCTCGAAAGGGCCGGATCGGGAGGTAGCCGCAGACGTGGCGTCTCGGTACTCCAGTGCCTGCGCGATGGCCAACGAACGTCTTCTTCACTGCGGCGACCTCTTGCGTCGCGGACTGCGTAGCGAGGCCATTCAGGCAGCTGATCAGGATCCGAATCTAGTCGAGCTTGTTGCCCTCTTGGATTTTGAACGGCTGGAGCGTTGGCAAGCCTGTCTCGAGCATTGGGAAATGGAGCTGCCTCGTCCATTGAATTTCGATATGGCGAGCGCCTTGAACGAAGCCTATGCAGAGGAAGAGCCACTGCAAGCGCTGCTCAAGTCACACCGTTTGCTGGCCCTTGGGCGAGGGCTACTCAAGGTCCGAATCGGCGTGTTGCGAAAGATCCATCTACTCGATGTGAACAACCTCGCATGGCTCGAAGACCTTCAGATTTACGAAGCGGAAAGGATCCGGCAAGTGGGGGCCGAAGCCCAAGATGCGGCCAAACGCAATGACCTAGATGCATTGAAACTCATTCTGGCTGAGGTGAA
Organism: uncultured Planctomycetaceae bacterium; assembly: GCA_964576465.1. GTDB lineage: Bacteria > Planctomycetota > Planctomycetia > Pirellulales > JAEUIK01 > CAZNXE01. Next base: position 6,447 of record CAZNXE010000043.1, on the reverse strand, counting down.
CGGCCCCGGTTGGATTGAACCAGTTCCACCGCACGTCGTGCGGAATATCGAGCATTGCTTCGCGCGGGTGTCGCAAACATCTGCCCGTGCCGAGTTGCCAGTCCTGGCCGATCGATTTGCTGCCGCCTGGAAGTCAGCTAACATAAATGAAGCCCGCAGGCTTCGCAAAGCCTGGCAACAACTCATTGCCGTGGCGCAGCCAGACCAAGAGACGCTCGCGGTGGCCAACGAAGCGCTTGCGTGGCTTGAAGACGAGGACCACGGAGACGAAGTTGCCACGAGACAGGCGGCAACGATAGCGGAACTTTCCAAGGCGCTGTCTGCATCCGCCACTTTGGACGAACTCGGGCAACTCCATCATGCGGTCGTGGCCAGTGCAGCGCAACTACCTCCCGAGATGCAACAGCAGTACGACGGCGTGTTCAATTCGTCCCGTCACCTTGCCCGGCGCAAGCGTCTGATACGGATCACATCCGTTGCAACCGCAGTACTTCTTCTAGCTCTATGCATCTTCTTTGTTGTGCAATACGTGGGCCATGAGAACGTCGTCGCCCTGGAGGCATCTCACCTGGAAGAGTTGCTGGAGAATGGAAAGGTGGACGAAGCCCAGCAGTATCTCACAGGGCTGGAGGAAGACTCACCGAGCGTAGCCAGCTCACCAGCGATCAAGAGGATCAGCGTGCGGCTTTCGACATTGTTCGATGAACGCCGGCAGAAATCCATTGATTTTCAGAATGCTTTTTCAGCCCTCGTGGACTCCGGTCACGAACGGCCCGATCCTACGGCGCTAAGCCAGGCACGCTCGGCGGCATGCACGGCGTCCGAAAAGTCGATGTTGGAGGATTTTAAGGATAAGATCAAGCAATCCCAAGGAGTTCGCGACAAATTATTCCTAGAAGGCTTAGCCAAGATTGCCGAGGAGATTGATCGTTTCGACCTGAACAGCACGATGGATCTTGATGTAATGAACGTGAAGGTTCAGAGCTTCCAGCGACGTCTTGATGCGTTGCCTCACGATAAGCCGGTCGCCAAAGAGCTGCTGGCCAAGAAACAGCCGTTTGACAGGAAGCTTGATGGAATCTTGGAGGATCTAGAACTTAACAAGAGACGTTCGAGCGATCGAAAAGCGGTGACTCAGGCGATTGGCGATCCCCAGCGGTACCGAAATGCTCTATTAGAATTCGCCCAAGAGTTTCCCGATTCAAGGGCAGCCCGGGACTTGGAAGTGGTTGCCGCCGAGATCGCGATTTGGACCATGGTTGACCAATGGATCGATTTATTGAGCGCTCCCGCATATCAATCGCCGGAAACCATCACTTCGGCAATGGCCAAGACTTTGTTGTCCGAGGGGAACAAGCTTCTGGAGGAGACCGGAGAGACTTCGATGGCTGAAGCATATCTCGACCGTCGACCTTACTTGGAGCAACTGGCGGCCCGCCAGAGCGGGCGATCGTCGCTGTTGACTGATTACGTCGATAAGAATGTTGGTCCCCTGGAGAGCGAATCGTGGTTGGTGGTGGTGAGATTGAAGGACAGGCAGGAGAGCTATTACTTGCCGGAGAAACCGGATTTGGAAAATGACATTGTGACATTGAATTACTATAGCGATATGAGCCTCACCATTGACAGGCAGAAGGTTGCTCGTGAATCCGTCCAAGCCCCCGTGCATGCACCGCATGTCCAGCTCATCAGCCAGGCGAAGACGGACTTCAAGAGCCTGCCCGACGCGGAATGGGAGAGTAAATTTCTTTCTCTGATTGAAGAGATATATCGACACGAATCGATGAGCCCGATATGGCAAGTGTTGTTATTGGACGACTTCATCAAGCTAGGCTGCGCGGGAAGCTATTGTTTAGCCAAGCCATTCAAAGGCCATTTGGATCTGCTACAGGAAGAGATAAAAGAGATCAACGTTCGTGAACCTTGGCTTGCGCCACGCAACCTTGCAGGGATTGAAGTGCGGAACCGGGCGAAGATTGCGTTGCAACGCTTCAGCGCGTTGAAGCCATCGTTCGACGACGCGAAGGAAGAGACTCTTCGGCTTCTCGCGGAGTTTCACGAGCCAGTCAAGACTGATCTACAGTGGATCGGCTGGCTGGGCCGTCGATTCGACGATTCATGGCATTGCTACCGCCCTAACGCTGAGTCGTATAGCGGCGAACTGGTTGTTATCCACCCTCAGCCGGACAGCAAGAATTCCAGCATGACTAAGGTCGCACGGATGAAGAACGGGCTCGTCACGTTCGCTGCCCCAACAGATCACGCCTTTCTAGAGGGAAGGCCCGTTTACCTGAGGTCCGAGTAAAGAGAAATCCTTGTTTTCTGTTCAGAAGAGGCAATGTTCTGATGAACGACCGCTGCCTAGCTCAGCATGAAGAGCTAGGCCTTTGGATTCTGGAATTCAGATACGTCCCCTAGGAGAGCCGGCTTGAACACTCCGAATCTTTATGTGCGAATTCGGGGCCGCGTGCTGGGGCCGTTTGACTACACGCAACTTGTAGCATTGAGGAAAAAGGGCCAGTTGAGCCGCATTCATGAGGTGTCGGAGGACGGCGCCGTTTGGAAAAAGGCGAGTGAGTTTCCAGCCCTGTTTTCCACAACGACGCCCGCGACCACGGCTGCTGCGACTCAAAATCAAACACCTGTAATTCATCCGGCGTCGTCCCAATCGGGCGGAACGCAACTAATGCAACGCCCAGGCGCCGGGGACGATGCGTTGGCCGATGGCTGGTACTATTCCGAAGGCAACGAGAAAGTTGGCCCCCTCGATCTGCCGCAATTGGAGGCTCACGTTCAAAGCGGGAGTATTCAGCCAACGTCACTTGTGTGGGGGCCGACGTTGACCGCATGGACACCAGCGAAAGACATTGCCGAGTTGTCGATAGCAACTCAAGCGGTTTCGGACATTTCCCGCTCTGGCCACCCGGCGGCTCAATTGTTCAAGTTCGCGGCGGCGATCCTGTGCATTGTCGGAGTTGCCGGCGGTGGGGTGTACTTCATCTTTAGCTCGCTCAGCAACGACGACTCGGAACTGCCCAAGGGGGCCATCGGAATGATCGATACCCGGCAGACGCAGGATCAGCTCAAAGACGCGGTTGGGTTGGTCGTCTGTGGCTGGCGTGTAACGACGCTGTCAGGCCAACGCATCGAGCGCAAAGTTTGGATCAACCCAATCGATTCCGAGGCAGACAACAGCTTCGCGAATCCGGAATGTCGCTACCAATTGACCGAAGACAAGACAACCCTGCGAAAAGACCCAACTGGAGATTTTGAAGTGCTGCTCGGAGGGACAGGCACTTGTTTCACGGTTACCCCCGATGGCCATGCACTGACCAACAAGCACGTAATTGAAGAGATCGTCCGCCTCACCCAGGCTGAAGGCAAAGTCGAACATCTCGTCAGCGAGGAGAATCGTACGAAGGACGAAAAAATTTCAAGTCTCGTCCCGACGGTTTGGGTGTTTTTCGGCGGGGAAGGTTTCATTGCCACGATCGAACACGTGAGCGATCAGTTTGACTTGGCGATTCTGAAGGTCGATCGCGAAGACTCTCCCTACTTTCAACTGGCCGCAAACAACGATCTGATCCGCGGTGATGCGATCTGGACCGCTGGTTTCCCAGGTTCAGCCCGCGGAGCGCTTCCTGGCTACGACAGTAATACTCCGGCGGGGCCACATCAAACCATCAAGTCGAACTTCTCCGACGATAATTTTGAGTTCGTACAAAACGATGGTTCCGTCAGTCAGATCAGTCGGCGCCATAATCTGGTGAATGTGATCATGCATTCGGCCAAGATCAATCCTGGTAATTCCGGCGGACCACTCTTCACAAAGAGAGGCTTGGTCACAGGAATCAACACGTGGGCCAATGACGCAGGCGATGTGAACTTCTCGCAGGCAATGCCTCAATTGCGTAGCGAAGTGGACCGCCATGTGACGAACGCCACGTGGGATTAGCGACCACTCGAGAGTCACGTGTAGGGTGCCGGCGCCTCCAAGACACACCAGATCGCTAGCCCATATTTTCCACTGAAATGCGTGAATCGAACCTGTCCCGTCTGACGGGCCACTACTTCGCGAAAGAACACGATGGATCATCCAATGAAGAGCTGGCTGGTCGGTAAAGCTCCTGAATGCGACCTGAGAGTCGACGAACCGACTGTTTCGTGGCACCACTGCCGGATTCAAGCGGATGGCAACGGCTACTACATCGAGGACCTCGATTCGACCAATGGAACGTTTGTGAACGGACATCGCATCGCGGGACGGTCTGTTGTCCAGCTCAGTGACACCGTTACGGTAGGGTCGCAAGTTCCCGTGCCTTGGCCTGAAACCGCCTCGCCGAAGAGGCAAGACGTGTTCACGATCGGTAGTGCACCGGACAACGACATTGTACTGACCTCTCCGGTTGTATCATCCCACCATGCACGCCTGAGCTTCTCGGGTGATGACACTTATATCGAGGATCTTGGCTCGACCAATGGCACCTTCCTTGGGTCGCCACAAAGGCGAATCACCAACGCCCGACTCGATTTGACGGAAGACGTTTATTTTGGCGACTACCACATCCCTGGTTCACAACTGCTCAGTCGTGTTGGACGGAGTAACAAGGCAGGCAACCTATCGATGCCGACGAACGCTCCACATGGAAAGGATCGAAGTCCGGCCGTCCCTCCGATGCCAAGCAGCGATCCACTGCGCGGACAGGCAAAAGCGGACCACCTTACGATGCCTAGTGATTCACCGTCGGCGGTTTCGCGTCCTTCGTCAACGCTGGTCGGCACATTGAGCGTCGCCGGGAGAGGTACTCTCGTTGCGAGTCCGCATCTGGACTTGCACACGGCACAAATCAGTTCGGGCCAAAGCATCGTGCTGGGCCGCGATGCGAACTGTGATGAAGTGATTCCGTCGCCACTGGTTTCCGCCCAGCATGCGCGGCTGTCCCACGTAGCCGGATCTTACACTGTCGAAGATCTCGGCTCCACGAATGGCACATTCGTCAATGGCCGCCGCGTTATGCAACCGGTGGCGATCAGGCCGGGTGATGAGGTAGTCCTGGCGGATTACGTTCTCACACTCACCTCCGGTGGCGTACTTTCGCGTTCGGCCGACGGGGGACAGTTAACTCTGGAAGCCCGCGGCGTTACGGTCGATGTCCCCGGCAAACGATTGGTCGACACCGTTTCGTTAACCATTCGGCCCGGCGAATTCGTAGGTCTCATGGGTTCCAGCGGTGCCGGCAAGTCGACCTTGATGAATGCGCTGAACGGATACACACCACCGTCGCAGGGCATGGTTCTGCTGAACAATCGAGAACTGGAAAGCCACTATGACATGTTTCGAGGACAAATCGGTTACGTGCCGCAGGACGAAATCATCCACGGGGACCTGACCGTTTCCCAGGCACTTTACTTCTCGGCCCGGTTGCGGTTGCCGGTCGATTTCAGCGATGCGGAAATCCATGACCGCATGCAATCGGTCATGGAGCAGCTTGGCCTGACCCAAACCGGTGATGTGCTTATAGGCTCGCCAACCAACAAGGGCATCAGTGGTGGACAGCGAAAGCGAGTCAACCTCGCAATGGAACTGTTGACGGACCCGGCCATCTTGTTTCTTGATGAACCCACTTCAGGCCTTTCGTCAGAAGATGCCCTAACGGTCATGAAACTTCTACGAGACCTTGCCAATCAAGGAAAGACAATTCTGTTGACGATCCACCAACCGAGCCTGGAAGCGTATCGGTTGCTGGACAACCTGGCGCTCATCGGAAAGGACGAGGGATCGGACGAGCCGGGACGACTCTGCTACTACGGTCCTGCCTACCCCGATGCGATTCAATTCTTCAACCCGGACAAACAATCGTCCGGTACCCTGGGGGACACGCCCTCGCCCGACGAGCTATTGAGCGGCCTGAAAACACGTGATGTGCCAAATTGGATGTCGCTCTATGCGATGTCCGGCTATCACCAGAAATACGTTGTAGGCCGTACCGGCCAACCCACAGTTGAACAAGCGCCGCAAGACACACTGTTCCGCCACAACTCTGCGGGTCGTCTGGTGCAACAGTGGTGGGCGCTCGTGCACCGAGCGCTGTCAGCCAAGCTTCGGGACACCTGGAACACGTCTTTGCTGATGGTGCAATCACCTCTGATCGCAATTCTCATCGTGGTCGTCTTCGGACGTCAAACAGGTGCCAAAGAATCTCTGGAACAGTGGTTCGATGCGCAAAGTGGCACGGCGATGACTATTTTCTTGAGCGCTCTGTCTTCACTCTGGTTCGGCTGTTCGAACTCCGCGCGAGAAATTGTCGCCGAATGGGCCATTTACCGCAGAGAACGGATGGTGAATTTGGGAATTCTGCCGTACCTGGCGTCGAAAGTAACCTTGTTGGGTGGGCTGTGTTTCATTCAATGTTTTGTCTTCGTATTGTTGGTTCACTCTGGATGCGG
>CAZNXE010000042.1:3054-27591 GCA_964576465.1 uncultured Planctomycetaceae bacterium | reverse complement strand
GGAGAATCCAGTGTCAGTGGGGTGTCAACAGCATGGAGATGCTGTCATTGGAAACGACGTAAGTCATTAGCCGAGAGGGGACTCGAACCCCTACGCTCCTTTCGGAACTTCGGATTTTAAGTCCGATGCGTCTGCCAATTCCGCCACTCGGCCATACCCCGATGCCCGACGAATCTGGCGCAGGCCAATCGTGGACAATCGTCTAGAATCCTAAACCTGTTGTAGTGCTTTCATTCGCCAGAGACCAGCCTTCGCAGCAGGGAGAATCAGATATGTACGAAGGAATCGACGGTTTCCTCGGCACACGGGCTTCACTGATGCTCGATGTGGTCTTTTTGGCAATGTTTGCCGTGCTTCCCGCGATTGGGTTTGGCATTTGGCTTGTTAAGTACCGGCAAGCCTATTTGCTGCATAAACGAATCCAATTAACACTGGCGGCTGTCCTGGCGGTCACCGTCACGCTCTTTGAAATCGACATACGAATCAACGGTTGGCGCCACCGTGCCGCCGAATCGGCATACTACCATGCTAGCCAGGCATGGCATTTGGTAAACCTGAGCCTCGCAATTCACTTGGTCTTCGCCGTAACGACCGCGGTGCTGTGGATTGTGGTGGTAACCCGCGCGCTGCGCCAGTTCCCCAGCCCACCTGTACCCGGCCCACACAGCAAGAGCCACATCTTTTGGGCCCGCTTGGCCGCCATCGACATGGGGCTGACCGCCGTTACCGGCTGGATTTTCTATACCCTGGCGTTCGTTCTATAGTTGACGAAGACCTACCGGCTTGCAGCTACCGTGGCTTGGCCAATTTTTCGCTGGATAGCTCTGTCTGCCACTGTTGAATTAGCGTCAGTGCATCGAGGGGGGCCAAGCGGTTGACGTCGGTCTCTCGGATCTTGCTCAATAACGGATGGTCTTGCATGCCGAACAGCGTCAACTGAATGGGGCCCGAGGGCTTCTCGTTCGACGTTCCGATCTTGTCCTGAGAGAGTGCGTCGAGATGCTCTTCTTCTAGTTGAGCCAGAATATCCTTCGCACGTTCGATCACCTCTGGCGGAACTCCGGCCAGCCGGGCTACGTGAATTCCGTAGCTCTTGTCAGCCGCGCCTGCGACGATCTGGTGCAAGAAGATCACCTCATCGTCCCATTCTCGCACCGCCACGTTGAGATTTCCGACCCCTGACCGCGACTGCTCCAGCTCTGTCAATTCGTGGTAGTGCGTGGCAAACAAGGTCCGGCAGCCAACGCGATCGTGCAGGTATTCCGTAATCGCCCAGGCGAGCGAAAGCCCGTCATAGGTGCTCGTACCACGCCCGATTTCATCCAAGATGACTAAACTTCGCCGGGTGGCGGCGTTCAGAATGTGTGCCGTCTCGGTCATCTCGACCATGAACGTACTCTTGCCCCGGGCCAGTTCGTCGCTTGCCCCCACCCGGGCAAAAATTCGGTCCGTCAACCCGATGGTCGCTTCAGACGCAGGCACGAAGCTGCCGATGTGGCTCATCAACGTGATTAACGCCGTCTGGCGGATGTAGGTGCTCTTGCCCGCCATGTTAGGGCCGGTAATCAACAGCAACACGGCATGGTCGCCGCCTGCCTCAACATCGTTGGGCACAAAGGTGCCAGCCGGCTCAAGCGCGTCGAGCACGGGATGGCGCCCTCCATAGATCGAAAGCACGGGCTCCTCGACCATCCGCGGGCGACAATAACCTCGATCGCGGGCCAAGGAGGCCAGGGCCGTCAACACGTCTAGTTCGGCCAGAACATCGGCGGTGCGCTGGATCCCTCTGGCCTGCAAGGCAACCGCTTCGCGGAGTTCGACAAACAGCTCATATTCCAACTCTTGGGCTTGATCGTCCGCGCTGAGCACCTTTTCTTCGTACTGTTTTAGCTCCGGCGTAATAAAACGCTCGGCGTGTTTGATGGTCTGCTTACGAATGTATTCGTCTGGCACTTTTTCGGCATGGGCTTTGGTCACCTCCAGGTAGTAGCCGAACACTCGGTTGAAGCCGATTTTCAGATTGGGAATACCAGTCTTCTGAGACTCCTGGGCCTGATACTCGGCGATCCACTGCTTTCCGCCGCGTGCCAAAGCGCGTAATCGATCAAGCTCCGCGTGAAACCCCTCGCGAATGATTCCACCTTCACGGCTCGTAAGCGGACACTCATCTTCTAAAGCTTCGTCAAGTCGCTTGCGAAGGTCGGGGAACAACTCGAGCCGCGATTCGAGCTCGCACAGTCTTTCGCTACGACGGGCCGAGAGCTTGGCCTTAATCTGCGGTAACAGCCGCAAGGTGCGACCGAGACAGCTTACATCGCGAGGGCTGGCACGTCCGGTCGTCGTACGTGCTAGCAAACGCTGGAGATCGTAAACACCGCCAAGCGTCTCTCGCAGATCTGCGGCGAGTCTCGTCTCTTTGATTAGTTCCTCGACGGCGTCGAGTCGGGCATCGATCGCCGCAAGGTCAACCAGGGGATTTGCAATCCAGTCGGCCAAGTGTCGGGAGCCCATTGCCGTTGTGGTTCGATCGATGACCGACAACAGCGACCCTTCGCGACGTCCTTCACGCATGGTGCGTGTCAGCTCCATGCTACGACGGGTGGTTTCATCGATCTCTAGTGATTCGCCAGCGCGATAGGGAATTAGACGATCGACGTGCGCAAGTCCCGACTTCTGCGTTTCAGAAAGATAATCGAGCACGGCACCCGCCGCGCGAATGGCGGAGGAATCTCGATCGCGATCGAAGCCGAAGCCTTCGAGTGAGGCCGTGCCAAAGTGTTTGGTCAAGGCCTTCCAGGAACCGTCCAAGCCAAATGTCCACGTCGGTCGCCGTGTGATCGCACAACCGTCCATGGAGTTCACCAACTCGGGCTCCGCGCCTTCCGCCACCAGACACTCCGATGGTGCGATTCGGGCGATTTGGTCACTCAAGGACGATGTCGCGAACGTTGCCGCCAGAAAACGACCGGTGGAGAGATCGACCCAAGCGAGTCCAGATGGCTCGCCTGGGACCACGGCTGCCAGATAGTTACTCTCGCGAGGGTCGAGCATCGCGTCGTCGGTAAGGGTTCCCGGAGTGACGATCCGCGTAACCTCACGCTTGACCAACCCCTTCGCCTTCTTCGGGTCTTCAACCTGATCGCAGATGGCGGCTCGGAATCCGGCAGTGACTAACTTGCCGAGGTAGTTCTCGAGTTGATGGTGCGGAAAACCTGCCATTGGGATGGGGTTTTCGCTCTTGTCGCGGCTTGTCAGCGTCAAACCCAGCACCCGCGCGGCCGACTTGGCATCATCGTGGAACAACTCATAGAAGTCGCCCATGCGAAACAGCAACAGCGCCTCGGGACAGGCGAGTTTTGCCTGCTCATACTGCTGCATCATCGGAGTTTTCGCCACGAAAGGGTTCCCTCGCTGCTGCCTGCGCCATCCGGCAGCCGGTTGACCGAACCGACATAACGCCACCAGAGGGCGCACCGGCAAATGCTAGCAGAATGCAGTATCAAGCCTCAAGGGCGCGAAACTCCGAGAGGGAATTCGCGAGAAGCGAGAGAGCACAAGAGGTCGTCGTCACCGCTATGTGCGACAGAATGCTTCGTGAATATCAGCCGCATGGCAATCGACTCGTCGTTACTGGACGAGTTGTTCGTCATCGTCGCCACCGCCCAGTACGATTTCGCCGGTATCTTCCAGCCCACGCACGATATCGACGATCTGCTGCTGCATTTGCTCAACCGCGGATACCTTGACCGGCCCGAGGTAATCCATCTCTTCGGTCAGTAATTCCGATGCACGGGCCGACATATTGCCGAGAATCTTCTGCTTCAGATCCTCACTGGCGCCCTTGAGCGCCATCGCCCACTGCGAACTCTCAACGTTCTTCATCACCGTCTGAAGTTCTTTATCCGAAAGTTTGCTGATGTCCTCGAAGACGAACATCAGGCGGCGGATCTCTTCGACAAGATCGGGATCTTCCTGCGACAGGTTCTCCAGCAACGATCGCTCGGTAGCACGATCGGTCACGTTGAGAATTTCGGCCACACTGCCAACGCCGCCGGCATTTTCAAACTGTTGGCTCATCACACTCGACATGCGCTGCTCGAGGCCACGTTCGACCTCATGAATAATATCAGGGCTGGTTTGCCCCATGTTGGCCACCCGGCGAATGACCGCGAGTTGCTTGTCGGCGGGCAATCCGGCGATGATGTCGGCTGCCTGCTGCGAACGCAAGTGCGACAGAATGAGCGCGATGGTCTGGGGATGTTCGTCTATGATAAACGTCAACAGATTTTGGCTATCGACCTTCTTGAGAAACCCGAACGGAATCGCCTCGATCGACTGGCGAACATTGTCGAGCGTCCCGGCGGCGTTCTTGCCAAGTGCCTTCTCAACAAGGTTCTTGGCCAAGTCGAGACCGCCGCCACGGGATCCCAACGCGTTGGGATTGGACTCCGCGAACTCATGCACGGATGCCGTCTCATCCTCGTTCGAGATGCTGTTGGTACGGGCAATCTCGATCGAGACGGTCTCAACCGTCTGCGGATCCATTTGTGTCAGCAACTGAGCCGCCTGTTCCTCGGGCAAGCTCATCAACACAATCGCTGCTTTGCGGAGGTTCGTGAGTGACATCGTTTGGAGCCTTTTCGGTCACCCTGTTCGTAAATCATTTGGAGAAGCTTCAGGCCCCGCGACGCCTTAAGACGAACGCAAACCACGTTGTACGTCGACATTGTTTCATGCGACAACGCCACGAAGGGCTGGCCGTTTATCGGCGATTCACCCTGCAGAACTGCAATCCAATGCTTTCACAGGCCGGATTGCCGCGGAGAAGATCCCAATGTGGTCGATTGCGGAACATGGGAGAAGACAAGTTGCTAGCGAATCGCGTGAATTACCGCTAGCAAAGCAATGCCGCCGAAGACAGTAAGATGCCAAGTTCGTTAGGCTGTCGCGGCTGGCACTTTGGCTTCGGCGAGCCCAACTTCCAGCGAGAGATCTCCCCACTGCGATTCAAAGAGAACGCAGATCGGCGAAACGTTCGAGGGAAACCGAATTTCGTGCCCCTTGCCCGTAATCACATTCGGCAGGCTGATCGACAAATCGTATTGCTCAAGTTCGGCTTTCGCCGCGCCGGCAACCATATTGGTCAGCTCGCCTACTGCATCAATCACGTCGTCGTTTAGTTCAGTGTATTCAGCCATCAACATCGTCGACGCTGCTTGCACCGCGACCTCCTTCGATAGACTGAGCACTACCGTGCCAATCGCCTTGCCCGAGAGGCCAATCACACCGCTAATTTCGTGATGCGGGGTCGTGTGGTCTTTGAGCGATAGCCCCGTACGGCGGACTTCACAATTGACCATCGTCGCAAAGGTGTTCTGCAACGACTTCATGAATGGGTTGATGTATTCAGCCTTCATCAAGTTACTCAGCTTCAAGAGTCAATAGATCATGGAAGCCACGCTGGCACCGACAACGACTAGCTCGCACGTACCGCGAACACAAGTTCGAGCACGTGTCCAACGATAGGTCACTTGCGAACGATGGTCAAAAAGTCCATGTGCCATCCTTGGTTGCCTTCACCAGAGAATGAACCGATCGGGTGATTATGCCGAATGGACGGGTCGCGAGGGCAGAGAAGCCTATTCGTCACGTAACTCGCACTGCGCGGCTTGCCCTTCGCACTCATCCACCTCGATCCGGATCATTCGTGGGCGTGTGCCGGTGCGCTGTTGCAGAGCATCGAGCAAGCGCCGAGCGATGTATCGCCCGAGTAACTCCGTCGTGGTGTTGGCCAACGGCAATAAGATGCAATCGCAACGGGGAAACACCCAGCGGCGATCTTCGAAGGTCACTTCCACCTCATTGTCGTTGGGCTGCACTCGGATCTTGTCATGTTCGGTCGGCAGCAACATGTGGTGATCCAGTTCATCGACAATCGCTTTCAAGGTGTCGCGGAGGGCAATGAAATCGACGACATAGTGGTTCTCGTCTAGGGGTCCATGTACCTCGGCCGAAACACGGTAGTTGTGGCCATGAAGTCGTTCGCAGACGTCACCGTCGTACGTAATGAAATGACCGGCACTGAAGACGAGATAGTCTTTCGAGATGCGTACGACGTAGTGTTCGCTCATTGCGTTGTCGCGAAAGTGAACGTGGTGGATCGAAAGACGGGGCACAGAGGTGAATGATTCACACTCAACTATCAATCATACAGGCCGTACGGTGGTCGAACTACGCCCTCGCGCAACACCACGAAGATGCCGGCGGCGACGAGATCGGCCGATGTCCCGGGGTTGCGACGGTGATGGTCGCTCCGCATCCAAAAGTCGAGATCGCCCAAAGCACGTTCATAGGCCGCATCCCCCAGCTCTCCGGCAGCCAACACACGGGCGGCCATCGATGAGGCTTTGCGGGCCGTTTCATCACCGCATTTCCGAGCGATGAGGCTATCAGGACACTTGGCCATCAACCGTAGATGCGCATGAACAATCGACTTTTCGAGAGACCAACCCCGCTGGATTCCATCTTCGAGCGATGAAACCACGAGATTGAACACTTCGTCGAAGCCGTTCACATATTGACGCGCCACAAGATCGCGGTCGGACGCCAGCCGCATGGCGTGCAGCAAATCGTCGGGAGCGTCTCCTGCCACGTCAGCCTCGGCCTGTTGCCCCATGCCACCAGGCTGCGCTGTGCGGATGGCTTCGTAGACCAATCTTGCATCGTCAGGGGTCAGTGCCTTCAATACACTGGCAACCCCCTCACGGAGAGATTCATGTCGCGGAACGGCGGCCAAGGGTGCCAGCAGGAGCAGTGTCCCGAGATTGGTATTCGTTTCAACCACACGGCGAGTGGCCTGTGCGGCGTCTAGAACCGTGCGCCCCACGCCAACAATCGCGGCTCGCTCAAAGGCCGGTGCAATGGCAATGGTGGATGCGGCGAAGTCGAAGTAGGTCGCGTCTTCAAAGTCGGCACCCCGATGGACGTTGCCAGGCTTGACCGCGGTGACCTCCATCAAACACGCCATCGACGCCAACTGCCCAATCGAAAGACCATCGGTCGCCGTCGCTTTGCCAATCTTATTCATCAACTCGTGATCCTCCGTCGAATGACGAATCAGCCGTGGACTAGTGCTTTTGTCACACCTAAGAACGTGTTTTGAAATACTATTCCGCCGTCGGACGGCTAAAACCATCCCATCGCTGCGTTGTGCTGCATCGACGAATCTCCTGGATTCGCCTGCCTTGCGACGAGATGATTCGCTCGTCCTTGGGGCTGAAAGCGCATTTCAAAACACGTTCTAAGAAATAGGGTGCCACTGCTGGCTTGTCCAGCAGTGTGGAATATGCGGTTGGGCAAGCCAACCGCGGCACTCCTCAATATAGGTCTGACAGAGATCTGGGCGACCATGGGTGCGACGCCGGTCCCTACCGCCGAGCCTCGTCGACAATCTGTACGTATTGCCGGGCGAGCGATTCGATGCGGTCGAAGTCGCCTTTGGCAACGGCTTGTGGTTCGACAAGCGAGCCGCCAATTCCCAGGGCACAAGCCCCGGCTCGAAGGAAGTCGGCAGCCGTGTCGAGATTCACGCCGCCGGTCGGCATCAACCTCACTTGGGGCAGGGGACCGCGCACCGCCTTCAGATACTTGGGGCCCGTGACATCCGACGGGAAGACCTTCACGATGTCTGCCCCAGCCTCCCAGGCCGTGAGAATTTCGGTTGGCGTGAAAGCCCCAGGCATGACCAACTTGCCGTATCGCCGCGCCATGGCGATGACGTCGAGGTTCAATGTGGGAGAAACGAGATATTCGGCACCCGCCAACAGTGCAGCCCGAGCGGTCTCGGTATCAAGCACGGTTCCGGCACCCAGCAAGATCTTGTCTCCGAGACGGTCGGCAACGGTCTCCAACACGTGCGTCGCCCGCGGCACGGTGAAAGTGATTTCCAGCACATCGACCCCGCCCGCCAGCAACGCCTGGGCCACATCGACAAGCTGTTCTCCGCTGGGCAACCGCACCACGGCGATTACTGCCCGGTCTAACACCCGTTTGAGATCATCGTCTTTTGACATGCTTGGCAAACTCGGCAGGTTAATCCGGTCGCAGGAATGATTTGAAGCGTACGACAGCAGACTCAAAGTAGATTCGTCCAAACAAGCTGTCAACGCAGGCGGCAGCAGCATCGTCGGGAAGAGAATCCTGAAAAATGATGATCCCTTGCGCACCAAGCTGGTCCAGCGTGCGTACATCCTTTCAGACCGGACACGGCGAAGGGGGGCGTCCGGTCGGGCGATTGTGATACGGCGACAGCGGTGTATGAGGTGTCGTCGATCAACCTCGCGGACCAGGTGCGCGGTTGGCGTCTCGAAGGTCCGCTGGCCCGGCAACGTGCCATGATGGCTGCCACGACCGGAGCCGAAGTGATTTGGTCGGATGTCCAGTATTGCCCGATTCCCACGCGGTTCGGCAATATTGCTGGCAATTGGCCATGGGCACCGTACGTTACGTTTCTGGACGCATCTTAAGATGTTGTGCATAATATAGGAGGTTCGAGCGGGTCAGTAAAACAGGGTCGAGATGAAGACTTGACGGTTAGGCCTTTCTATGTCGGAATTTCTCTCCGAGGTGCCGGCTCAAGTAGTGATCTGGCTGGCTATTCTGGCAATTCTGGTCATCATCGGCGTTTACGTTATTAACGTCTTCCGGGGTGGCAGCGACAACGATAGCCCAGCGAGCAGTGAACTCATCTCGAATTTCAACGACTTGCATTCCCAGGGTGAGCTAAGCGACGAAGAATTCCGAACAATAAAGAGCATGCTGGCGAAGCGCCTGCAAACGGAGTTAAAAGATACCGGAGGTAAAGGTTAGAACGTTCAGCGACTGCGGCGGTTTGTCTTTGCTGCCTGAACGTTCGTGCGGCCTGATCGAGGATGCTCAAGGCCGGCCATTGCCAAACTCGATTGCACCAGTGGAGATACCCACATAGCTCGGGTTCAGCAGCGGACAAGGATGCCCCCCAACGACGTCGTGGCCCGTCGGGCCGCGGTCGCTCGAGCAGCACTAGGAAACGACCCAACTGGCCTTTGCCCCAAATGGTGGCATTGCTGTCGGCGGGGGGAAAGGAGTGAGCATGCCCTCAAGTAGGGATGTCAATGTGAGTCGTCGGGGTGGAACTACCAAGAAGAACGCCTTCTGTTCGTTCTGTCGTAAGAGCTATCGCGACGTTGGTCCGTTGGTCGAGGGACCCGGCGAAGTCTATATCTGTGGTGAGTGCATCGAACTGTGCCAATCGATCTTGGACCAGGAACGCCGTCGCCGCGGGACGAGCAAACAGCTCTTTAAAAAGACTCCAACTCCGCGCGAGATCGTTGCCAAGCTCGACGAATACGTCATCGGGCAAACTCGGGCCAAACAAGTGCTCGCCGTCGCCGTGTACACACACTATCAACGGCTCATGCTGTGCGAGGAAGCGGGCGAGGTGCAAATCGAAAAGTCGAACATCTTGCTGCTCGGGCCTACCGGCTGTGGCAAGACGTTGCTGGCTCGCACGCTCGCCAAGGTGCTCGATGTTCCGTTCGCCATCGGCGATGCCACGACCCTGACCGAGGCGGGCTACGTTGGCGAAGATGTCGAGAACTTACTCCTCAAGCTGCTGCACGCGGCCGACTTCGATATCGAATCCGCGCAGCGCGGCGTGCTGTACATCGATGAGATCGACAAGATTGGCAAAACGTCCCAAAACGTGTCGATCACCCGCGATGTGTCGGGCGAGGGGGTTCAGCAAGCTCTCTTGAAGATGCTAGAGGGCACGGTGGCCAACGTGCCGCCGCAAGGTGGCCGCAAACATCCCGAGCAACAGTACATCCAGATGGACACGACCAACATCCTGTTCATCTGCGGCGGTACGTTCGTGGGCATCGACAAAATTGTCAGCAAGCGGTTGGGCCAACGCACCATTGGGTTTAGTAGCGAGAGCCGAATGGAAGACGACCGTGATTTTGAATTGGGCGAATTGCTCGGTCAGGTCAACAGTGATGACGTTCTGAAGTTCGGTCTGATTCCCGAACTTGTCGGTCGCCTGCCGGTGCTTACCGCATTAACACCCTTGGGGACCGATGCACTGGTCCGCGTGTTGCAAGAACCTCGCAACGCGTTGATTCGCCAGTATCAAAAACTCTTCGAGATCGAAGATGCCGACCTCGAGTTCACCGAGTCGGCGCTGACCGCCATTGCCGATCGGGCGAGCGAGAAAGAGACCGGCGCGCGAGGGCTGCGCTCCATCGTCGAAGATGTGATGCTCGACCTGATGTACGATCTGCCCGACCAAGGCGCAGGCAAACGGTACGTGATCACCGACGATGTGGTCATGGGTCGCGAACAGTTGCTTCCCATCCCGCAAACCAAGAACAAAAGCGCGTAACGTTCAAACCCATCACGGTTGCTCAGCAACCCCGGTGGGTGTCCAGTACGTGCCCCCACGAACGAGCCCGCGATGTTCACTCATCGCAGGGCTCGTTTGTTTTTGGTGGTTAAGATGTGCCCGGCGAGCAGCGGGCCAAGACACAACGGTGCGCCATCCTCCTCTCGGCGACCAGGGGTGCAGCCATTCGGTGCCGCTGAGAGGTATCTACACAAGTACGCAGAGCCAGTTTCGCCGGCCCTACGCGACTTCGCCCGTGTTCAAAATCGCGGAGTTGCCTTGGACTGCAAGACGATCCATACTCATGCTCGGATTATGAACAGAATGCCTGTCGGTATTCCGCGTTAATCCCCCTCCGGCGGGTTTCTCGTCGATGTACCGGGCCACTCCTACTCTGAATAGAAGGTAATGCTAATGACGGTTACACAACGGTTCACCACGTGCGTCGCGGTTACGCTGACCATCTTAACAACAACCACCCTTCGGGCAGGTGAGATCAACGGCATCACTTGGTTCTCGGGCGTGGCATCGGTGGCCGGCACCTTCTTCGCGCCTCCCGTGTCCCCCAACAACGACGATGTGATCGGCACGTCGCCGAACAGTATCTTCGTTACGCAGAAGGACTACGTGGGTATCGGCCCCGTTGATCTCGTGTTTGATGTCATCGACACCGGTGGCGTGACGGAGTACCTGGTGAGAGAGGGCGTGCAGAACAACACCGGGGTGGACTGGTCTGGCTACCGTATCGAACTGGGGTTCGGCAGCGGTGCTGGCTTCGTGAAGTCGGTCGCCGGCGATGGGCTCGATTTCGATGCTCCCGACTTCAACTCAGACTTTTTCTTCAACCCGTTGCCCGGATTTTTCCCAACGGTCACGGTCACCGAAGACGATATCATCGCCAGCGGTGGAGTGATGCCCGACTTCACCTTCGCTGGAGACTTCCTCTTCACGGTCGACGTGCCAGACGGCATCACATCGTTCACCATTCGGCAGTCGCCCATCGCCGTTCCAGAACCTTCCACCTTGGCGCTAGCCTCCCTCGGCCTACTTAGCCTCGTGATGTACGGCCGACGACGGAGACGATAGCCCATAAATCTGAGATTAGGAAACACACCCACGGCTCGCGCAGTCGGGGCTTCGCTTGGAGCGAGCGTCTGGCTGACGTTCCGCTTCTTGCAATCGAATTGCAACGTGAATGCACAGGTTGGCGGAACCGTGTAGTGTGGCTGTCACCATTTGTCATGCGCGGGATGCATGAACTGCATTACTTCGTTCCAAGGATTGCTTCATTCATGTTTCACCATCCCATCCTAACGCTGTCACTCATCACCATCATCGCAACGGCTTCGTATCGCGAGGTGCTGGCTGACGAGACGCTCGACCTTCGTGCTTCGCAGTCGCTCGATACGAATGCTCAGCTCAAGCGCGACGGCAACCGGTTGACGATTCGCGTGGAACACGACGCTTGCGATTCGGTCTTGATACCAAGGTTCCATGCATCATTAAGACGCATCTACTGGATAGGAGTTGGCTCTCGCGAAGAACCGACCGTGCAGCCAGAGACCGACCACTGGGTGATTCGCTGGAAGAAGAGACCGAAAGAAGCGAAGGTCATCGAGTTGCTGTTCGATACTCCGCCACAACTGGAGAGCGAAGTCGATCCGATCGTTCAACTTGGCGACGGGCGACTGAACCTGCACGCTTACCAAGCGACGACCAAGGGCGACAAACTCCGCTTCGAACCCCAGCCCCATAAGAACACGGTCGGCTATTGGGTCAACGTCCAAGACTTTGCAACGTGGACCATTCAGATCGATCGGCCCGGGGAATTCAACGTGGGCCTTCTTCAAGGTTGCGGTTCCGGTCAAGGCGGCAGTGTGGCCACCTTGTCAATTCGCCACGGCGACCGCACCGTTGAACAGCTTGATTTCACGGTCGAAGAAACCGGCCACTTCCAGAACTTTATCTGGAGAACAATCGGCGTCATCGAGATCTCCAAAGCCGGCAGCTACACCGTGCGATTGCAACCCAAGAAAATCAAAAACACTGCCCTGATGGACATCCGCCAAATCCAGTTGGTGCGTTTGCCGTAGATGAAGGGCGGTCGGTTGCATGCGATGTGCGACAGTACAATCCTTGGCTGGAACTTCCCAAGAAACGCTTGGGTGCCGCCGACTTCGCCAGAGACCGAGAGGCCTGGGCTATCGCACGACTGGGCGGAGGAACAAGATTTCACGATTGGAGTTCTCCCGTGAACCTCTTTGCAGACGAAACGAACCGGTTTCAGTTGCCAAGGACGGAGTACGGTCGACCTGCTGGCACCCGCTGAATATGGCAAACTGACCTTTGTTACGAGATATCACCCCTCTATACTCCGCAGCCCTTTTTCTTCACAGCAAGCGGTGCGCATGAAGGGTCGCGCGCTTGCCGAATGATGTTGGAGCATGTTATGTCGCTCACTTCGCAACACACGCTGTTCGCCTGGTTGTTGGTGCTCCTCATCTCAACCACCGTGGGGTGCGCGGGGACCGCTTATCCACAGTTGATCAATCCACCGCCGGTCGCCATGCAACAACAACGGGCAGAGTTCTTCGATCCGTTCCCAGAAGTCGAGTCTGGACCCGGCATGGACGGTGCCCGACCCCGCGCGTACGATCGCCCGGCACCGGAGCCCGTCCGCTCGCAAATGCAATCCAATCGGCTGCTGCGTTAGCCGACTCACGTCACATGGATCGTCTTCATTCGGCGACTCCGATTCACTATTCCAACAGAGAATTGCCCTAACGTTGGGTGCCACTGCTGGCTTGTCCAGCAGTGCGGCGAGAAGTCGACTTTAGCTGTGACAAAGCACGAGTCGAATATTGGCCACTCAACACGGCACAGGTGAGAGCCCATGACGGTTCCAATCGTGCCGAATGGGAAGGGCAGACAGAATATCGCGCGATGTACTGTCCTTTTGTCGTTGAGTGAATGTGTGTCGGTCACGACGATCCTAGTGTCTGCGAATCGATTGGGAATGAGGCTCCTTCGTCACCCCCCGGGCTTTTCATCGCGTGGCGCACCGAATGCCGCCACCATCGAAAAGAGGTACAATGGTAACGTGCGGTCACCGAAGGCGTCTGGCACGATTCGTGCCGCATCTTTCAGTGCATGATGCCGCGTTGCTATTTTAGATCCCACGAGCCCCGTGTGCTACCCATGATCGACGATGCGTTCACTCCCGAGCACTTCTTGAACCGCGAGCTTAGTTGGCTTGAGTTCAACGCCCGGGTCCTGGAAGAAGCCGAAGACGAGACGAACCCGCTGTTGGAGCGCGTCAAGTTCTTGTCGATCTTCAGTTCGAATCTAGATGAGTTTTTCATGGTTCGGGTGGCGGGGTTACGAGAGCAGGCATTTGGCGACAGCGCCCCTCAAGATTTTTCGCCCGACGGCCTCCGTCCGCTGGCTCAGCTTGAGGCCATCTCCAAGCGCACGCACGAGTTGGTCGCGGCTCAGTACCGCTGTTTGAACGAACAGATCCTGCCGCAACTTGCCGAGAACGGGATTCAGTTCTTGAAGCACAATGAACTGTCGTCGAAGCAGATAAGCACGCTCAATCGGTTCTTCAACAAACATGCGTTCCCGATCTTAACACCGCTGGCTGTCGATCCTTCGCACCCCAGCACACGGTACCACAATCGCGGCATTTACCTGATGAGCATGCTCCAGCGCCGCAGTGGACTGGGGCCTCGCAAAATGTTCGCGGTGGTGCAACTTCCCGCGGTGCTGCCTCGCTTGGTTCCCATTGATACCGACGATCCGCGAAAGTTCATTCTGCTCGAAGACGCGGTCGCCGCACGATTGCCAGATCTGTTCGGTGGGTTCGAGGTGCAGTCGTCCACAACCTTCCGCATTATTCGCGACAGTGACATCGAACTGCTCAATCAAGAGTCGGACGATATGTTACAGCTCATCGAAGTCCGGCTGCGTGCCCGGCAGCGGGGCGATGCGGTGCGGCTGGAAGTTGTCGCCGATGCCGATCAACGGCTCGTGCAAGAAATTATCGACTCCGAAGAGATCAAGGACGGCAACAAAGAGGCGTCGAGTGGCTATCACGAGGTGTATCGAGTCGATGGGCTGATCGACATGACGGGCCTGATGGGGCTGTTGCCCATTCCCGACGCCCACGATCTGCGAGATCAGCCGTTCTCGCCACGGCCACCTCGTGGCCTTCGGCAGAGCAGTAACGACGATTTGTTTGCCAAGATCGCGCGACACGATATCTTGCTCCATCACCCTTATGACTCTTTCGACAGTGTCGTCGATTTCGTTAGCCGTGCGGCAAGCGACCCGAACGTGCTCGCCATCAAGCAGACGCTCTATCGCACTAGTGGCGACTCGCCGATCACGCAGGCACTCATTCAGGCGGCTGAGAATGGCAAACATGTAACGGCCCTTGTCGAACTCAAAGCACGTTTCGACGAGCAGAACAACGTGACCTGGGCTCGGCAGCTCGAACGCGCCGGCGTGCATGTGGTGTTTGGATTCCTCGACCTGAAAACACATTGCAAGGTGTCGCTCGTCGTACGACGAGAAGGCAATGAACTCATTCGCTACGTTCACCTTGGCACCGGCAATTACAATCCCACCACTGCCTTGGTTTATACCGACTTGGGGCTCTTCACGGCCGACCCCGATATCGCGCACGACGCATCGGCGTTGTTCAATCTGCTCACCGGCTATTCGCAAGGGCATCGCTGGCGGAAGCTCATCATCGCCCCGACCGATCTCCAAATGCGAACGATCGAAATGATTGATGAACAAGCACAACGTGTTCGAGACGGGCAGCCTGGCCGAATCTTCGCCAAACTCAACTCACTGGTCGATCACCGTGTGATCGAGGCGTTGTATCGTGCCAGCATGGCGGGCGTTTCGATCGATTTGGTTGTACGCGGCATTTGTTGTCTGCGACCTGGCATTCCGGACGTATCCGAAAACATTCGCGTCACGAGCATCGTCGATCGATTCTTGGAACACAGTCGGATTTACGTCTTCGGTCCCGACGAAGACGCCCAGATATATCTCTCCAGCGCCGACTGGATGCCACGCAACTTTCATCGCCGCGTGGAGGTCATGTTCCCGGTCGAAGCGCCGAAACTCAAGGAACGCATTCTGCACGAATTGATTCCCGTTTACCTGCGAGACAATGTGAAATCGCGGGAGGTTACTCCCGACGGAGGGTATCGTCGTGTAAGACCTGGCGAGAACGATGTCCCGATTCGATGCCAAGACGTGCTGCTGGAACAGTGGTCCGAAGGCCTTGTTCTACCCCCGGAGTCCCAGACGGACGATTCACAAACGCCAGCGCCAACCGTGGCGAAAGTGTGATCGATCGTGGCCAGCGACAATGATCGCTGATTATGGTGCGTTGGCTTGGCTGACCATGTCGATCCAGAATTGCCGTGCTACATCGAACCGCTGTTTGCCTTGTGGGTTGCCAGTTCGATCTTTGTGGAATTGATCGATTCGTAGTTCCAGCCAGTCGCGGAAGAACTCAGCGGACGTGCGACTGATGCGGCGCGGTTGGGAACCGATTTCGACGTAGTAAGGCCCCGTCGAACCGAAGCGGTAGGTGTCGTGAACGTTTGCTACTGCACGAATAAGAAACCAACCGCTGGCCTCGAACTCGATCGGCGGCAGCTCACCGGTTTCGGCCCAATCGGCGAGCCGCACGCTTTGCACGACCTCGCCATTGCGGATCACCTCCAGATATTCGACCGGATCGCTTGTGGCCAGATTGAGGCTGATGTCCAGCGTCAGCGGCGCTCCATCGCTTTGAAACACCGCCCCAGGTCGTCGCCCAGCCACCAGAGGTTGAATCAAAGGGCCATTGGTCACAACAACCCGGCCTGCCCGCAAGCCTTCCCACCAAGCGTCGTAGCTAAAGTCTTCGCCGACAAACACATAAACGCGGTTATAGCCAAGCGGATTCGGTGTGATCCCCGATCCACTTGCCGCGGTTGGCGGCAGCCGCAGCCCGCAGTTCAGCGCGTGATAGTAGATCGCCTGCGTCCAAAGACCGATCGCCTCGCTGCCACGCCCGAATACCTTTGGCGGCGGGCGTTCTTGCTTTCCGCGTCGCGCTGCCTCCCGCTGGAGACCTGAGAAGGCAAGTTGAATCGAGTCCACCTCGCCGTGCGCCAACCACAGCGGAAGGTTCCAACTTGCGGGCGCTGCGACATCAACCCAAACATCATCATCCGCGCGAGCTTCTTGAATCACCGCTTCGATGCTTGACTTCAGACCGGCAGTGCCAAACGCAAGACGATCGACTGGAGACAGAATCATCCGCCCAGTGGTGTCTTCGATGCTGCGTCCCCAAAGTCCGGCGAATCGCTGAGCGTTGTATTCCACTACATTCGGTTCATCTCGCGGTGGCAGTGTCCCCCGGAGGAGTCCGTCGGGGGCTTCGGCATCGACAAGCACGACGTGCAGATCTTCTGCCTGCATGAGCAATTCCAAGTTGGTGATTTTACGGCGCACCTGCAAGTCGCCCGACCACCAACCCGCAGCGGCCATATCAACCGCCCGACGCAGGTCGACCGTTTTCTGATCGTCGGAAAAGTCTTGAATGGTAAAATGACCGATCCGCTGCACGTACTCCGGCCCACGCTCGATCGTGAATTGATACGACCCCTTGGGTAGCTTGAGCGTGACCTTCCCAGGACACACGAAATGATCGTCCCAGTTGGGCAACTTGTTCACATGCCGCGGCCGCCCACGCGCATTTCGCAGGTGAATTCGGCAGGGGATCGGTTGTCGCGTGTCGTGATCGACAACCAGCAACTCCAACTGCCCCCCCGCCGCATGGATTAGGGAATCGTTGCCAAGCAAAACGGCAAAGACGACTGCCGTGAGCAACACGGAGACCGCTCGAAAGAGGCTCTGCTGACTCTGTGTCGCGACGGTAGTTTTCTCTTGTGGCGAGATTCTCATTGGCATCGCTTCTTGTCACATGAAGAGAACGGCAACTGACTCATTGCTATTTGGGGAACGCGGATTAAACAACTCTACCTCACGACTCGGCCGAACAGAGAGCGTCCGCGTTGAGACTTGACATCCATGCAAGTGAACCACTGAACCAGTATTCGACCTCGATTTTGACTCCCGACACGACCACATGGTACACTCGCAGATGAGACATCAATCGTGGAGACTTTCGCCATGGCCAATCAAGAACAACTCGATAGCTTCTATCGTTTTGCAACCGCACAGCTCACCGATGGAGCGTCGGAGAAATCCATCGACGAGATGTACGACCAATGGCGATTCGAGAATCTTAGTCACGAAGAACTGCTGGAAAATGTCGCGGCAGTAAAGTCTGCCATCGACGACATGAACAACGGCGACATGGGACGCGACGCCGGCGAAGTCGAACGGGAGTTGCGAGAAGAATTGAAACTACCCACACCCGAATGACTTACCACGTCAAGATTCTTCGCAGGGCCGAAGCTGATATTCGCGGCATCACGAACTACATCCACGAACTACATCCACGAACGCTCGCCACAAGGAGCCGCTGTTTGGCTCAATGCCTATCGCCAAGCTCGAATCCGGCTTGCAGACAATGCCGAGTCTTATGGCGTAGCCGACGAGAGCGAGTATTTCGATATTGAGGTCAGGCACGCTTTTTTCAAAACTCGACGCGGCCGTCTCTATCGCCTGCTCTTCACAATCGTCGGCGACGAGGTGAGGATTCTTCGTGTTCGAGGAAGCGGGCAGGCTCCAGTTGAACCTGAAGATCTCTAAAAGAATTCACTCGTGCTGAACCTATCTGGTCAGAGGCGCAAGGATGATTACAGACACGGCGTCACAGCGCCCCCTCGAACTCACACGATCGGAAATGCGTATTCTGGAGAGGATTCGCACGGCTTCGCGCTTGAGAAAAATTAACGTATGGGTACTGGGATTGGGCTCCATGGCTTTCCTTTCAATCGGGGTACTGTACATCATCATTCTCGTGAAAGGCTTGCACGAACATGGTATTCCAGCATCAAATCTGTTTACCGTTCTATCTGAGTCCGACCATTCAAGTGGCATCGATGTACTGTTCGTATTTGTAGGGGCTTCGGTAATCCCGCTCATGTTGTGGGTGGCACTTCAACTGGCGTTCTCCGCGATCTTTCTAGGGCAGATTACCAGACAGCACCAGCTTCTTTTGAAGCTCGCGGATGAACAAGAAAGGAATTTGGAAGAACAGTCCGCAGTCAATGAGCGGACGTAGCGTGCCGAGGGTTTTCCGGCGTCGAGTGCAAGAGCGAGGGCTTCTTGCCAGGCATACTGTTTTCGGCCATCTTTGGTCGGTCGACATGACTCTACGAGCCCGGCTTCTTCCACGGCACATCGGGGCGATTGGCAGCTTGATTTGCCGCGCGGGCTAGCACGAACAACAGATCGCTCAGGCGATTCAGGTAGATCTGCATATTCGAGTCGACGGCTTCTTGCGGCTGTGCGGCGAGTGTGATCAATCGCCGTTCGGCGCGGCGGCAAATGGTGCGGGCGAAGTGCAAGCGAGTTGCCGCCGCTGTTCCGCCGGGAAGAATAAACTCCTTCAGCGGTGGCAGCGTTGCCTCGAAGCGATCGATGTCGGCTTCCAACTCTGAGAGGCGTTCGTCGGTGATGAGAGCCGTGGCATGAGCCTGTGGATCGGGGGTGGCCAACTGCGCGCCGACGGCGAACAATTCGTGCTGCACGCGTTCGACGACCGTGGAAATCGCCTCAGTAAGCTCCTCCGCCTGGGCCATGGCCAGGGCGGCATTCAGCTCGTCGACGGTTCCATAGGCTTCGATCCGTGGATCGTCTTTTCGCACGCGCGGACCGCCAAACAGCCCCGTGCTGCCATCATCGCCCGTCTTGGTGTAAATCTTCATGGGTCGACCATTCTTCGGTTTTTTGTCAATCTGCTATCGCCGGTCACTCTCCCCGGGTGGTCGCCTGACGACGAACACCCACTATAATGCCGGGAGCTTAACCGTCAGCGAATTGGATCCACCGGCAGCATCGAGCTGTGCGTCGGATCGATTCTTCGAGTCTCCCGAGGAGGTACTTACGTTGTTGTTTCACTCGCGTCGCACTCCGTTCGCACTGGCCATCGTAATGGGCTGGGCACTCGTGGCCAACGCCGACGACGGTGAGTCGGTCGAGAAAACGTTCTTGAATAACGTTCGCCAACTTACATCCGACTATGCGAAAGCGGGTGAAGGTTACTTTTCGCCCAACGGTCAGCAAATCATCTACCAAGCGATTCGTGGCGACTATCCCTTCTATCAAATCTACACGCAAGGGCTTGTCGAAGGCCAGCCGCAACGGCTGAGCACCGGGCGAGGGCGGACCACGTGCAGCTATTTCTCGCCCGATGGCAAGCGCATTTTGTTCGCCTCGAGCCATCTCGATCCGAACCTCGACGAAACCGAAGCGACCGAGATCAAGCAACAGGCCGAAGACGCCCGAACTGGCAAGCGGCGGCGATATCGATGGGACTTCGATCCGCACTTGGATATCTTTGAAGCCGATCTCGATGGAAGCAACTTACATCGGCTAACCGAAGAGCACGGTTACGACGCCGAGGGAGCCTATTCTCCTGACGGCAGTTTGATCGCCTTCTGCAGCGACCGCGATGGCGACCCTGACATTTACGTGATGAATTCCGATGGCACCGACGTGCGGCAACTGACCGATGCCCCCGGCTACGACGGCGGGCCATTCATCTCGCCCGACGGCCGTTGGGTCGTGTTTCGTAGCGACCGGAAGAAAGAAGGGTTCTTGCAGATTTACGTGATCGGAATCGATGGAAAAAACGAGACCGCGTTGACCGACAACGAGGGGGTGAATTGGGCCCCCTATTGGCATCCGACCGAGCCGTACATTATCTGGACCGGTGCCGACCATTCGGACCCGACCGTGCGCCCCAACTACGATCTGTGGCTATTGCGTTACAAGGCAACGGCCGATTCTCTCACACCCGACGGTCCAACCATTCGCGTGACCGACAACCCAGCGGCCGACGTGCTGCCGGTCTTCTCGCCCGACGGCAAGAAGCTGATGTGGACCAGTAACCGCACCCAAGAACACACCAGCCAACTATTCATCGGCGACTTTCAGATGCCCGAGGTGAATTGAGAGATGCCACACCACGGAAGGAATTCTGGCTTGAGGAAGCCCAATCAAAGGGAATAGGCGCATAAGCAAGAATTACCTCAACAGGGTTGAACAACAAAGCCCAGGGTAAAGCGGAGCGCCACCCTGGGTAACTGGCTCACTCCACCTCGATCAATTCGATCTTCAGTCTTCCGAGAACTTGAGCCACGGGCAGCAGACTTAGATAGGCAGACTGGCCGGTGAGGTTGGTGTCGGTGAGTTTCAGGTGTGCGGCGCCGATGCCGCCTTGGCCAAGTGTGGCGTCCAACGGTAGCCAGCGACTGTTGACCAACACTTCGGTCCACATGTGGTAACCGAAACCCTGCAAGGAATCGACGTACACCAATCCCACGGCAACGCGGGCCGGAATACCTCGGGCGCGAGCCACGGCTGCCAACAACACAGCGTGCTCGGTGCAATCGCCTTCGAGCATTTCAGCCACCGCGGCGGCGCTGGCGAAGGCCTGCGTAAAATTTCGCTGGGTAATCGAATCGTGGACCATTCGCTCCAGGGCAAGTGCCAGCTCGAGCTGATCGTCTCCGTCGACTTCGACCGATTCGGCAAGCGTCATCACGCGGGGGTCGTCGCTCTGAACGAGTTGGTTCGGCTGCACATCTTCTGGCGATGATGTTGCCTTGGGAACACTGGTCACATCCCCATCTGGACGCACGGCGTCAATGGTCAGCAGCGCCACGTGGTCATCCACACCCTCGAGCCTTTGACCGGTGCCGGCAAAGAAAACATCTCGGGGGTCGCCGCCCGATAAGGTGACCCGATACCGGGCATGCACGGTGCGATGGGCGTTGGGAATTGGCTCCTCAAGTCGAATCGCCTGATCGGTCAGCAAGTCGACTTCGGCGACCTGATTTGCCGCACGAGCCAGTTCCGGAGTGGTGCGAAAATGCACTTCGCCGACTGCGGCAATCTCAGTCTTGAGGACCACGCCTGACTCATCGGTCCACATCGTGGAACGGAGTGGCTGGCCGGTGCCAAAGTCGATCGACTGATCGATTCGTAGCAGGCGAAGCGTACCGCCGGGCAGCTCTGTCTCCTCGAAGTCGATCGCTTCAAGTTCGATATTGGCGATGATCACCAACGGCGGTGGGGCTAAGACCTTGAATTTCCGCTTGTCGCCTGGCCGCGGCGGCTCGGTACGCAATGAATCTTCGACGGCCATGAAACCACCGGCGGTGCCGTCCCACGCCAAGGTTGATGTGGCCGTTCGTCCTGCCGTGGTGGTCTCCAATCGCAACTCTTCGCCATCCACTTGACCGACAAAGCGTTGCGGAGTGGGCCCCAGCAGCACCGATCCGGTGAAGGAGATCAATTCGCCATCAAGGGTCTCAATACTCGCCAGCTTGATCTCCAAGCGAACCGCATCGCCGGCGCGACGCAATTCGGTAACCATCTCCTGCTCGAAGTGACGCTGAATGTCGTCGCCTTGTCCAACGTGCTTCACCGTGCTGTGCGTATAGCCAACCTTCGCACCGCGGAGAAAGACTGACTCCCAAATCTCTTCGACCATGCTCTCGCTTGGCGGATCGGATGTCGACGTTTCGGCAACGGTCTCTTGCGCCGTGGATCCGGCTACGATGCTGTCCACCGCCGTGTCATCCGCGGCTTGCGATTGCGACTCCTGCGATTGCGCAACCGGCAAACTCGACGCAGACGTCTCATCACCGATTGCTGGCGCCGTTTCTTGTTGCCCGCAGCCAGCGGTCATCATCGCTAGCACTAGCAGCCACGATGAGGTTAATCGATATCTTTGCTGACGTCGTTCACCTAGTCTTCGCAACGGTCGATTCCTATTCACTGAACCATTTTGTTTCGCGTGCCGTAACAAGCGTGTAGTATATCAATTGTCCCAATTCGGACAGGCCCCGGTGTCGCGCAGGCAGCAAGTTTGCCGTGCCCGATTGCCGGCAGGACACGGGAAGTCCTTGCGGCGTATCGCACGCCCAGATGGCTTCCCGTTTTTCGTTGGGCCGGCAATCCACGACATCGCTCCCGGCGGTTGTTCCCTGCGGGCGGAGGCCAAACATCTGGCGTTCGGTCGATCAACGGGCCATGGGCGCGAGATCTGGCTTTGGGTCTTTTCCCCGATCGCCACGAAGTTGGAGCAAGCAGTCGGCACGATGCGAACAAGTTCACAATAGAGTCATAAGAATTCGTGGACAACTGTGCCACGGCGGCAGCGCCGACAGCAGCAAGTGCTAAACTACTGTTGTGACCACGTGTTGGCGGTCGCGGGGCCCAGCCCTTTTGGGGTGTGGGGGCTCTGAATCGCGAGCCGTGAAGTCATCAGACATCGCAGGGATGATAAGAAGGGCGCGGTCGTGACGATTGTGCCACCGACAGACAAGACATCTCGTGCCGGACTGGGGATTAGACCCCCGGACATCGGCAAGCGAATGACCTAGGATTTGGTGTGTAAGCGACTGTACGTAGCGCGAGTGGCTACGTGAGACTGGCCGAACGTGTTGAGGGGTACGTTTTTCAATGGGCTTCTTGAAACGCTTTTTTCGAAACGTGTTCCGCGACGGCGCGCCGTCGATGACCATGAGCAGTTTCGACCATCTGTCCGAAGACGAGCTTGAAGCTCATCTGGGCGTGGTTCGATACGGCAGCTTCATGCTTACCGAGGCCGTGCGACCCTCGTACGATTTGCAAGTCGTGCCTAGCGCTGGCTACCGGCACGATGTCTACCGCGACGAAGAGAATCAGGCTTCGGTTCCGGTTGTCATGGCCGCCGCTTCAAACGAGCGGCTGTTCGACATGTTCATGGAAATGCTCGATCCGCTAGGCAGCGAAGTCGATGTGGTCATCGAGACCAGTCACAACCGAGATGAGCGGGGACATCTCGACCTGTACCGCGAACACATCGATATGCCGGTTCTGAAGAGCATTCTGTGGGATTACGAAGAAATGTTGGTCAACGACGGTTGCACCGGCATCGCGGTTCTAAACCCTGCTGTTCCGCAGGAAGTGCAGTTCGACGAGCACAAACTATTGATCGCCTACGGCGAAGACCTCAGCGGCTTTGAGGCAGTGCTGCGAGAGCAGGACATCCCCTTGCGGGAAGAAATGAAGTTCATCACCGAAGCTGAGCACGTCCACTCATCGAGCGACCAGTACTTCGAGCAGTTCGAGGAACTCCGCATGCGACTCGGCATGGACTCCATGTGCTATTGAGGCCCGCCCGGGAATCGCCCTAGCGGATATCACGCGCTCGACCATTCTTAGCCAGCTTCACGTCGGCGACTCTCACGTAGAGATCGCCGTGTCTGGCTCTCTGCAGTTGCCAATCGTGGGGGACAATCTCCTCTCGGCAAGCAAGGGCACATGGCTTCACGTGTGCCATGCCGGAAAATCCTGGACGTTGACGCCTTGGTCGAGTACGTTCGACGCAGGCAGGGACGATTTCTGATTTGGCTGATCGGTGGAGTTGGGCGATCGTCATTTTTAAGCAGATGGACATTTCCGTAGATGGCGACGTTTCCTAACGACCGGTCCACCGGCTCAGTCGATCCAGACCAGGAGCAAGCACCACCGCACGGTCATGATTCCCAGCCGACTAATGCTTTGGCCTTGGAACGTAAACCTCAACAGCGATTTCTCTTAATCGATTCACTTCGCGGGCTTGCTGCTTTGTCGGTCGCGGTGTTCCATTACTGGCAGAACATCGAGAAGACGCAATCTTTTTGGGGCGTACCCGAGTTCATCAGGTATCTCGCCCATCACGGGCACGCAGGCGTTCAAGTGTTCTTTGTCATCTCCGGGGCAGTCATTGCGCTATCAGTTTCAGATCGGATCATCACTCCGCGATACTTCGGCAACTTTGCACTGCGTCGCTCGATTCGCCTCGACCCGCCGATGTGGTGCACCATGGCGTTGGTAACCCTGATGGCGATCGCTGGGCTGGGGGAACGTGCGACGCTTGT
>CAZNXE010000042.1:0-3044 GCA_964576465.1 uncultured Planctomycetaceae bacterium | reverse complement strand
AATCATCTGCAACATGCTGTACATCCAAGAGTTTGTTGGTGTGCGGCATGTTTCTCGGGGGTTCTGGACGCTGTGCATCGAAGTGCAGTTCTACATTGGCTTGATCCTTGTGTTTGGGATCGCGCAGCGCATGCCTTGGCGTCGCGCAGTTTCTTCGGCCCTATTGCTCGCGCCGATCGCGCTGGTGTCGCTTCTCATCTACCGCCTCGGGATCAGACATTCGACCGATTCCATACTGCTGGCCTCCGGTACGACGTTGCTGCCGAATTTCTGGGTGTTCTACCTTGGAATCGCCGCATGGTGGTGTTGGTCTGACCGTTTGCCCGCCGCGGTGTTTTGGGTGGCGTTGGTGGTTGCGGCAGTGGCGGTGCCGACTTTCCCAGAGAAGCTAATCTTCCCGGGCATTGCCGCGGTGAGCGCGGCCGCACTCATCTACATTGCCGGGCGGACGGGCAAGATGACGACGTGGCTAAACTGGTCATGGGTGCAATACCTCGGGAAAGTGTCTTACAGCCTCTACTTGCTGCATTGGCCGGTCGGCTGGGTGGCGATCCGCATTTGTGACCATTCACCTTATAAGTACGGCCCTGTTACGCTTGCAATTGCGTTGGCCTCATCGATTGCCGCGGCTCATCTTCTCTACACGTTTGTCGAAAAGCCAAGCGTTCGACTATCCAAGTTTCTTAAACCTCAACGACAGACCGCAGGAACAAGCTAGATCCGTCAGGTGCTTCAATCCACCGCGCGGAGGCACCACGATGTTGCAGTTGAGAAAACAACCCGTTGCGACCTTGCTTGATGAGTTGATTGTGCTGAATGCCACGTAGGTCACCGCACCCCATACGTGACAATCCTAAGCATGGTCGAGGTATTCTTGCAATCAAACATCAACAACGATTTCTGATTTGGCTGATCCGTGGAGTTGGACGATCGTCGATTGTCACGCACGAGGCGCGGTGATCTATTTCCTTTGCTGAAAAATGAGAACTTTTCCTATCTCGTTGGCACGAGGGGGTCGCAGGGTGTTACACTAGGCAAGCATCTTAGGTCGATGGCTGTATTCGTTTCAATCCAGACAGGGGTATTTGATGATGACAAAGGTACATGGTTCTCTCGCAGGTGTGTTGATCCTGTTCTTGCTGAATGGTGTCGCCAGTGGCCAAGACGCTGAGCCGGCGCCAACGGCTGAACCCGTCGAGCGTAAGACGTTGGGCAGTGTCGAGCTGTACAAAGAGGTGCTGTTCGCCACGGCATTGATCGTTCGCGAGGACGGCGGCCACGGTACCGCTTGGGTGATCGACGAGGAAAAGTGCTTGCTCGTCACGAATCATCATGTTGTCGCTGGCAATGACAAGGTACATGTCTATTTTCCAAGTCGCGAACAAAGTACGACCTTTTCACCCAGTGTGAAGGTTTTTGCACAAGACGAGATTCCTCTCGTGGGTCGAGTGATCGATTCACGGCCTGACAAGGATCTTGCG
Organism: uncultured Planctomycetaceae bacterium; assembly: GCA_964576465.1. GTDB lineage: Bacteria > Planctomycetota > Planctomycetia > Pirellulales > JAEUIK01 > CAZNXE01. The sequence goes on along the minus strand of CAZNXE010000042.1, from coordinate 1,563 downwards.
ATCATTATTACCGCCGCCCTTCCCAAGAGGATCCATGCATTGCCCTTGGCTGCGAAGGACGACCGCGAAAAGATCCAAGGTGGAGTTGCCGTGAAGTCGGTCGGGAACCCGGGTGAATCGTTGTGGGACAATCTTTCGGGAGAAGTGCGTCAAGTACGTCGATTGAAGACCCGATATGCCAACGGTCAATCCGTTGATCTCCTGGCATTCGAGGTTACCTCACCCATCAACCCTGGCGACAGCGGCGGTGCCGTCGTGAACAGCAAGGGCGAAGTGATTGGCGTGGTGTCCGCCGTATCTAGAGCCGAAACGTTGCGAGGCTATATCATCCACGTCGACGAACTCCATGACTATATCGACGAGGTTCGGCCTTGGCTGCAACCCACCGAGGCAGAGCAATTTCAACAACGAGGCCAGAACTATCTCGATAAAGAGCGGTTCACACTAGCGCTACGCGATTTCAATCGGGCCATTGATCTTGATGATGATCCAGCCATGTACTACTGCTGCCGCGGCGAAGCCTACTACAAACTGAGAAATTATGACAAAGCCGCCGCGGACTTGGCCAAGGCATTGCAGCGCGATCATGAATTAGCACCCGCCTACAATATACGTGGGCGTTGCTATCTTCAGGACGGTGAATTCGATAACGCGAACGATGATTTCGATAAGGCCATTGAAATCGACTCGAAGTTTAGTCTCGCCTTTGAAGGCAAGGCACGTGTGGCGCTTGCGAAGCGCGATTACGCTGCGGCGATCGAGCATTTGGGCGACGCTATTCGACACGAGCCCGACGTGGCGAGCTACTACGACCAACGCGGCTTGGCGCATTACACCAAGGCCTCCACCGAAGAAAAAGACCAAGCCGCGTATGTGTTTCGCAGAATGGCATACTTCGATTTTACGGACGCGATTGATTTAGGTGGTCAAGTGACTGAGTATCTCCTCCATCGAGCCAACACATGCCGCGATTTACAATGGTACGCAGACGCTGAAAAAGACTACGACGCAGCCATTGAGAGTAACCCCAAGGACTCAAATATCTATCGGCAGCGTGGGCTCATGTCACAAAGCCGCCGTCTGTTCGATCGCGCACTCGCCGATTTTCAGAAGTCTCTCAATTACACCGAACAAGACCGTGACAAGGCAATCCTCTACGTTGACCTTGGAAATACGCATTTGTTGAGTGGAAACGATGACGAGGCCAAGAAGCTCTTCCAGCGAGCGGCGGGTATCAACCCCAGGGCGCAGGCTAGGCGATTGAAGAATCTTACGCCTTACACGACGAGAAAACTCTTTGTCGCCAACCGCTCGAACCAACCGATTCGGTTTTACGTACTGTTCTACGCCAACGCCGGTAACAACAATTTCATCTGGTTCCCGGGGGCACAAGACAGCGATGAGGCGCATAAGGCGGAGTACTATATCCTCGAGCCGGGAGAGCTTAAACAACCCATCTATTCACTGACTGGCAGCAGCCCCTTTCCCATCTCCGCGAGAAAAATCAGAATTTGTTTTTTTTTTTAATGTTACGGCTAGCTATTAGATCTACACCAATTTGAG
>CAZNXE010000041.1:0-27598 GCA_964576465.1 uncultured Planctomycetaceae bacterium | reverse complement strand
TCCAAGTTGGCACCCAACAACGTAGTGGCGGTCAGTTTCGGCTGGCATGCGAGATGGTTCGTAACGGCTGGCTCGGCAAGTTGCAGAAGGTCACCGTGACTCTGCCCGATTCGGTGCTTGCCGGCGGTCCGTTCGAGAACAAACCGGTTCCCTCGAACTTGAACTGGGACATGTGGTTGGGCCAAACATCCGAAGTGGGCTACTGCCCGGAACGCTGCCACTTCACATTCCGCTGGTGGTTTGAATACAGCGGCGGTGTGATGACCGATTGGGGCGCGCATCACATGGACATCGCACACTGGGCCATGGGCATGGAAGATTCCGGCCCACTTACGGTCCACGGCCATGCCGATTTGCCGGACATCGAAAACGGCTACAACACGCCGAAAAACTTCACGATCGACTGCGAGTATCCCGATGACGTCAAACTGCACGTTCAGATTGGCGACAATGGTGTTCTGTTCGAGGGCGACAAGGGACGCATCTTCGTGAACCGAGGAAAACTTGTGGGTGCTCCGGTCGAAAAGTTCCTCGACAAATACTCGATGGACGAGCGGCCCAGCGATTGGAATCTGCTGGTGAAGAGCACCGACCACATGGGCAACTTTTTCGACTGCATCAAGAGCCGCGAGACGCCGGTCTCCGACGTGGCCAGCCATCACCGCTCGATTAGCGCCTGTCACCTGTGCAACATCTCCATGCGATTGGGTCGCAAGCTCAAGTGGGACGCCGCGAAAGAACAGTTCGTCGGCGACAGCGAAGCAGACGCAATGCTTGGCCGCGAACAACGTTCGCCCTATCAATGGTCGTAAATGGGAAGCAGAGAATTTGTGGCTGCCACGGGGAGTTGTCGGCCACAGACAAGGCTTCATGAGTCGTGGCTCACGGACCGGGCTCGAAACTCAGTTAGGTCGGCCATCAAACAATGAATGTTTGGCACGATAAGGTAGTCATCGTCACCGGCGCATCCTCCGGCCTTGGGCGCTGGGTCGCCGCCGCGTTCGCTGCTGCCGGGGCAAAGGTCGTTCTGGCCGCACGCCGTCGTGGACCTCTGGATGAAGCGGCAAAGTCACTCGAAGATCTCGGACACGATGTCTTGGCCGTACCCGTCGATGTAACGAACGAATCAGACGTTCGGGCGCTCATTGAATTGTCGGTCAAACACTTCGGCCGAATTGACGTCTTGGTCAACAACGTCGGCCGTTCCGCGCGAGGCGCGCTGCTCGACACCACTCCCGAGCAGTTTGAAGAACTGATCGAGCTCAACCTGCTGGCGGCCGTGCGATGTACCCGCGAAGCCGCGCCGATGTTGATCGAGCAACAGGGCAGCATCGTCAACATCGCTTCGCTGGCTGCCAAGAGCGCGGCCCGATATCTGGGAGCCTATCCGGCGTCGAAGTTCGCGTTGGCCGCCTATACTCAGCAGTTGCGATTGGAGTTGGCCCCCCAAGGCGTCCACGTCATGCTCGTCTGCTCTGGTCCAATCGCCCGAGACGACGCGGACGAGCGCTATCAAGAGCAAACCGAAGGACTCCCCGCTAGTGCCGCCAAACCAGGGGCCGGTGTCAAGGCCAAGGCCATCGCTCCCGAAGTATTGGCTCAGCAAATCGTCAAGGCTTGCGAGCAGCGGCGACCCGAAATCGTGGTGCCAAGCAAGGCCCGATGGCTGTTCGCCCTCTCACAACTCTGGCCCACTCTCGGCGACAAACTGCTGTTGCGCATGACCGGTTCGTAATAACACCCGGGGCGGGCAACTCGTGGGTCCGGTTCGAGAATTTTGAATCAACCTGTCAAATAGTAGTCACGCCCGGTTCCCCAAGTATACTGGTTACTAACCTTCTGACGGTCGCTTACGGAACCCCAACGGCAACCATGGCCTGTTGAAATACGCGACGTCGTGAGAAGAGGCATTCCAGCTCGCAAGAGAACTTGCGAAGAACCGTCAAATCATTCATCGGCGCGCAACGCGCGCTAGGGGGCCAGCAATCGTCTCGTACACGCAAGTCAGATGGTGCGCAAGTCGTATAGCGCGGTGTTTCGCCGCAGTGTTCGTCGTTGCGACCGTGCTCGGTACCACGAAAGATTCAATCGCAGGCCTTGTGTTTAACTTCACGCCCGCCCCGGCTGGAGTTCCGCAGGAGGTTGCCGATGGCTTTGCGGCAGCGGGCGAGCGGTGGTCGTCGATTTTTCTTGACGACGTGACCATCAACATTCAGATGGTATTTACCGGCTTCCCCTCGTTGGGAATCGCACTGTTTGAAGCGGACAACTATGCCTACTCCGACGTGCGTGCCGCGATTGGCGCCAATGTCTCATCGGCCGACGATCAGGCGGGGTTTAACCAGCTACAAGCAGGCCCCGCCATCGACCTGCTGATCAATCGGACGTCGAACAGCCCCCACGGCAATGGAAGCCCCATTCCCTATCTCGACGACGACGGCGATGCGAATAACACGAGCATGGGCGTCCTGCGTGCCAACGCCAAGGCCCTAGGGCTGATCGCGGCTGACGACCCTGCGAGCGATGGGATCGTCATCATCGACAGTGGCACCACTTGGGACTTCGACCCCAGCAACGGGATTACCCCAGGGCAACGCGACTTCGTCGGTGTCGCGACGCATGAGATCGGACACATGCTCGGATTCATTAGCGGCGTCGACGGATTGGACATCAACTCCAGCGGAACCTTTTTCCCCGACGATTTTTTTACCTTCGTCAGCCCGATCGACCTCTTCCGCTACTCCGATGAAAGCATTGCCGAAGGTGCCGGCATCATCGACTGGACCGCCGACACGCGCGACAAGTATTTCTCACTCGACGGCGGTATCACACCCATCGAGAGCTTCTCGACCGGCGACATCCATGGCAATGGGTCACAGGCCAGTCACTGGATCCCATCAAGCCCTGGCATCATGAACCCCTCGATCCCGGCTGGCTTCGTTGAAATAATCACCCCAGTCGACATCCAAATTCTAGACGTCATCGGTTGGGACGTGGTCCCCGTCCCGGAACCGTCGAGTTTGGTGCTACTTGGTTTCGGTTCGCTGGCTCTCTTGGCCTGTTGCACGCGCTGCCGAAAAACGCAAAACTAACGGCAAAGTCCTGTTGTGTGTGTGCTTGCACGCACGTCTCGTTGCGTCCTACCGCCACTCGGCACACTTGAACTCGTTGCAGAGCCCAGCCGGATGGTCACCCCATTCGATATCATACTCGCCTAACTTCACATACAGGTGAAACGACAATCAGGGCCAGTCGCCAACACGCTGTACAAGTTGATGTCTGACAGGATCGAAACGAACGTAATCAACGCAACGTTTGAGATCCAATGCATCACGACACGTGCGTGCCAGCACGCACACTATGAGACTGAGCCCGAGCGAGGGTCTACGTGTTACCACTGTTCACCCACCAATTCCGTGGGCGAGCCTTCATTCCCCAGGGTCGCTTGACATCGGAGGAAATGGTACTTATAGTCGTCATTCACCAGCTCAGCAACTTGCCATTGGACAACAGGGAATGATAGGAAACGCCGACAAGCTCAACATGGTGAAAGCCTTGCTCGGGGAACCGGCTCATTCGGGTGAGGACTTCGTGATTTACAAGGGTGATTGCTTAGAACTCATGGATGTTCTCTCGCCAGAACTGTTTGACCTGACGGTCACTTCACCTCCGTACAACATTGGCAAAGATTATGAGGAAGTGAAATCGGTAGATGAGTACCTCGACTGGTGCGAAAGCTGGATCAAGCACATCTATCGTCTGACGGCACTAACTGGTGCATTCTGGTTAAACCTCGGATACATCCCGCTTGCCGACAAAGCGAAGGCCATCCCCATTCCTTACTTGCTTTGGGATCGTGTGCCTTTCTACATGATTCAGGAAGTTGTCTGGCACTACGGGGCTGGTGTCGCTGCTCGACTGAGCTTTTCGCCACGCAATGAAAAATTCATCTGGTACGTTCGTGATCCTCATGATTATGTCTTCAATCTTGACGACGTTCGTGACCCGAATGTGAAGTATCCGAAGCAAAAGAAGAATGGAAAACTAAAATGTAATCCACTCGGCAAGAACCCCACTGATGTCTGGCAGTTCCCAAAGGTTACATCCGGTAAGAACAGAAGTTCTAAAGAGCGTACATCGCATCCGGCTCAGTTTCCAATCGCCGTGATTGATCGAATCATCAAAGCGTGCAGTAATCCGGGCGATCTTGTGCTTGATCCGTTCGTTGGATCAGGGTCGCTGATAGAGGCAGCAATTAGGAATGGGCGGAAGGCTGTTGGGTTTGAGATCAACCCAGAGTACATCGAGATCGCCGCAGTACGACTTGACACTTGCGTTAAGCAGATGTCTCACGAACAGGCACAGCAAGTGTTGTTTTGACTTTGAAGTCGTTCAGCCATCATCTTCCATATCATACAGAACGATGAGCTTGTTCTTCTCAGAATCAGGGAACAAGCTCGCCTGTTGCCCGGTGGGTTTGTCTTGACCCTTCCAATCCGTGTGATCTAACCATCCAAAACGAATCCGGCGAATCCTCGTCTTCTGAGGCCCCTTGACACCCTTCTCAAACTTCTCGAAGTTGATCGCAAAGTAGTATCCATTCTTGTTCTTCTTGACCCTGCTGCCGTCTGCGGGCTTCTGTGCATAACTGCGGTTCGCATATATCTTCTTCTTATCAGAAGATGCCTTAATCTCGGTCGAGAAGGTGTCGTCCGGTATGTAGACCAAATCTTTTTCGTGGGCTTCCTCGTCACCACGCCACTCACCCGGATACAGGGCGGCAAATTCGAGGGGGATCAATTCGTGCAGATACGACGCCATGATCTGTGGCGTCGGAAAGATGTCCCTCCCGATCTGAATGCCATGTCGCCCGATCTTGGAATCGAAAATGCTGCTCCATGCAGCTAGGATCGGCTCGACGATCTGATCTTTAACCAGTGGGTATGCGTCGAGCAATTCTTCTGTCGTTGCGTGCCAGTCATCAGCAGTCAGGTTGTCATACGGCGACGACATGTGATTACAGCCCTTTGGTTAGCTCGGAAATCGAGATACCAAGTGCAGCCGCAATCAATTCGATATTTCTCAAAGCAAGGTTGCGTTCTCCACGTTCGATCCCGCCGACGTAGGTTCGGTCGAGGCCACATGCATCGGCGAATGCCTCTTGAGAGAAGCCTTTTGCTTTGCGTAGCTCTCTCACACGTTCGCCGAAGCGGACCAAAATATTGGAGTCACGATCCATCTGACGAGCGTAGTGGGATGATGACGAGAAGACCACGGACTATGGGTATCATGACAAAGTCATCACAAGGCGCACATAACTAACGGGGCAGAACGAATTGATTCACGAGCCCCAGTTGGGCCACCCACTTCAAACGCAACGCCTACGCGAGAATCTCCCTCAGCACGTTACCATGAACGTCGGTTAGGCGGACGTCTCTGCCGCCGTAGCGGTAGGTTAGTCTTTGGTGATCGACGCCTAGTTGATGTAGTACGGTTGCCCATAGGTCGTAGACCGTACACTTGTTCTCGACCACGTGATAACCGAACTCGTCGGTCGTTCCGTAGATGGTTCCGCCTTTGACGCCGCCGCCGGCTAGCCACACGCTAAACCCGAACGGGTTGTGATCGCGGCCGTTGCTCCCTTGCGAGAAGGGCGTTCGGCCGAACTCTCCGGCCCAAACGATGAGCGTCTCGTCGAGCAAGCCGCGAGCGCGAAGGTCTTGGATCAACCCTGCGATGGGCTGGTCGACCTGAAGGCTCATGGCCCGGTGACCGCGCTCCAAATCACTATGCTGATCCCAGGGGTTCGGGGCACCGCCGGCTCCAATACCTTGGGTCAGGCAACTCAGCTCAATGAACCGCACGCCACGTTCGACCAATCGTCGGGCCAGCAAACACTGCCGCGCATAGGCGGCCATCTCCACATCGCCCGAATCGAGACCATACAACGCCCGGGTCGATGCCGACTCACCGGAGATATCACACAGCTCGGGCACCGACGCTTGCATCCGAAAGGCGGTCTCGTAGTTTTTAATCGCGGCTTCAACCTGCGGTTCGCCGGCGGCCGAATTGAGAAAAGGTTCGTCGAATCCGCGGATCAGATCGAGCCGGCGACGTTGTAAGGCGATGGCTTCGCGGGGGCGGATGTTGCGAATCGCCTCCGGCTGGTCCGCCTGGAGAATCGACCCTTGATGTTCGGCAGGCAGAAAGCCGTTGCTGAACAGGCTCACTCCACCGTGCGGCGGTACGGCGTCGCCACTTTGTAGCACCACGTAACCGGGCAAGTCGCGATTCTCGGTCCCCAACCCATAAGCGGCCCAAGCCCCCGCGCTGGGAAAGCCCATGAAGGGAAACCCGCTGTGCATGAAGAAATTGCCCTGGGCATGCTCGTTCACCGGCGTGGTCATCGACCGCACAACCGCAAGTTCGTCTGCATGTTCGGCGATCTTGGGGAACATACTACTGATGGGAATCCCGCTCTCGCCGGCGGGAGTGAACGCAAACGGGCTGCCCATGATGTTGCCGTTGTTGTTGAACTGCGTCCGCTGAACCTTCACCGGCATCGGCTTGCCATGGTCTTTGGTGAGCCGTGGCTTGGGGTCGAACGAGTCGACATGCGACACGCCGCCAGACATGTAACAAAAGATGACATGCTTGGCCTTCGGCTCGTGATGGGTCTTGCGCAGTGCGGCCCCTTCCGGCAATTCTCCCGGCAAAGCGTAGGCCGAATCGGCCATCAGCCCCGCCAGCGCAACTGCCCCGAAACCGCTGGAGACGCGCTGCAGCATATGGCGACGAGAGAGGGACCTCGGTTGATCGAAATGTTCGTACATGATCTCCTGCCGCTCCACGATCACTTGATGTAGATGAATTCTTTGAAACCAAATAACGCTCGCGCCAAATCGGTCCACGCAGTCTGCTTGTCATTCGAGTCGGGAACCGGTCCCAAGGATTCAATTTCCGCCTTGAGCGTGGCGATTTGCTCTTCGTCGCGCTCGATCTGATCACGGTCGGCTTGTGACAACGCGGCCATTACTTGGGAGTCGGAAACGTAGTGCGAGGCCAACTGTGAGGTTGCCAGAACCTCTTCGTCGGTGAGTGCGCGATCGTAGAGATGCGCGCGGAAGATGCGACCACTCAACATACGATTGCCCGTGGCCGGTAGGTGTCGTACTCCGAAACTCACGACCGCTTCGTCGGCTTTGAATTCCTGGGGACCGTTACTTTCGTAGGGGGATCCGTACGGCTGGCCGTTGCGGTAACCGACAATGCGACCGTCGGCATGATAGGCAATGGCGATGTGTACTGGACGCCCGGCAGTTTCTTGCTCTTCGGCGCCGCGAAAGGGTCGCGTTCGACGGAAATTATTGCTGCCAGCGAGCCATTGCCGTGGGCTTTGTTCGCCGAACACGATCGAATCGAAGACGACGCCGCTCGGAGTCTGAATCGTCATGACTCCTCCGCCGCGCTGGTCAAGATGATCGAGCAGAACCCAAACTTCGAGGGTCTTTTCACGAAGCGTTTGTTTTAGCGGGGCCGTCACGACATAAGCCTGTTGTCCGTCGACGAGCAGCGCGTCGTTCTCAATCCGCGCGTCGCCGTGAGCTGAACCGTTGACCACGCCGATGGAATCAGCCAGGTCGTCGGCAAACTCCCAGTGCGAGATCGGTCGTGGGACCGACTGTTCGAGGGCTTTCGTGTTTGCATGGCCCTCTTCCAGCAGCCGAGTTCGTATCGGTTCAGTCAACTGCCCAATGGCTTCGTATCGCTGCTCGATTTGTTTTTGAAGCGCGGCGAGGTGGTCGACTAGACGAGCGTAACGCTGCTTTGTTTCCGCCAAGTACGCAATGATCTCGGCAATCTCCGTCGCCTTGGCCCGACGTCCGAAGGCCGCTAGAAACATTTGCTGTAGACGCTGTTCATCGCTCTCCTGACTCGTATCCCTAACACCTGCGCGGCCCAAGAAGCGGCCAAGGCGGCAACTCGCTGGTCGTTCATCATCGTCAGCGACTGGGCGGGCACATTCGTCACATCGCGTCGCCCCTTCGCGGTGAACGGCTCGGGAAAGTCGAACACACGGAGGAACGGATCGAGTGCGTTTCGCTTCACTCGAACGTAAACGCTACGTCGGTTCGATCCTCCGCCCGCCGGCGTACCAAACATCTCGGTCGTCAACTCACCGGAAACCTGCAACATCGCATCTCGGATCGCCTCGGCTTCGAGTCGACGAACATTGCCGTGCGACAGCAAACGATTCTCAGGGTCGATCTTGCGTGCCTTGGGGGGCGAACGCGAGTCAAGCTTCCAGGTGTTGGTCGTTACGATCTGCCGAATTGCATGCTTCAGCGACCAGCCATCTTGCTTGAACTTGGTGGCGAGCCAATCGAGTAGCTTCGGATGACTCGGCACTTGCCCAAGGCTACCAAAATTGTCAGGCGTGGCGACGATGCCTTGCCCGAAGAGATGATGCCAAATGCGGTTCACAATCACACGACGCGTGAACGGGTTGTCGTCGCGAAGCAAATCCTCGGCCAATTGCCGGCGACCGCTCAGCGCGCTGTCGTAAGGCGTTGCGTCGATGGCTTCGAGGAACCGTCGTGGGACTTCGTCGGCAGGTTGCTTGTGGTTTCCGCGTACGAACAGCGGCTGGTTCCGCCCGACTGTTTCTTCCAACCCCGGAACGCGGGTTGGTACGGCGATCGCATCTTCCAAACGACGGTATTCCTCAACAAGCGGCCGAGTAGCCGCTAACGATTGCAAATGGTTCGACAACAGGCCCTGCTTGAGGCATTGCCCGAGGAATGTTGCCTGGGCATCGGTCGCCGTGCCGTCTCTCCACGCCTCAACCGCTTGGGAAAGCGCATCGGCGTAACACGTGGCAAGTTCAGCGAACGATGTCGGTGGCGATGTGGCAGCCGTCTCGAACAACGGGTCGAGGTCTTCTCGCGACTCCGAGGGTGGCCCGGGCTGCCCTTTGGTGACCAGCACCGCTTCGCGAATCCCGAACCATGAACGGGGGTTGTTCTTCACCAGCAGCGGCGCGTCGAGACCGGATGTCAACTCGATGTGAATGCTGTCGCCATCCCAATACGTGAGATCGTACTGCTGCCATTTCCAATCAGGCGACAACTGGGTCACTGGATAGACCGTCCCGCTACGCGGATAGTTCTGCACGACGTACCGCACGGTGGCTCCCCCGCCGCCAACCACGCGGAGCCATAGCTCGTACTGCCCCTCGAGTTGCACATTTTCGGAAGTCAACCGTGCCGCATGCTTTGTCGACAACCGATGGGAGTACACACCGGAAGGGTAGATTCCTAAGATTGCGTCCTCACCACTGGGAATCAACGAAAACTCACCGGCAACACGTGGCCCGTCGCGCAAACCGGTCCCGGTCGGAAACCAACGGGCGTAGTCACCTTCGTCGCTTAAGTCCCACCGCCAAGGGTATTCTCGTTGTGCGTGTTCCGCGCGTTGTGCAGTCTCTTCACGCCATGCAGCGACGCGCCGCTGCCAAGCCGCTGAAAACGCCATGCCACCTTCCACGTCACGCTGCGTAAGCAACCACGGATGCAGTAGATCGTTGGGATCCTTCGCCTCCTGCCAGCGACCATCTTCTTCGAGTAACTCAGTGGCCAGCGATTGGGGCGCCTGTTGCCAATCGGTGGCAAGGGCCGCGCGAATCCGCGGCTTTAGCTCGGCGAGCTGATCGCGATTGTGATTGAGTCGCTCGTCAAGATCCACAACCACGCGACCGGGTCGACACGAACCGAGGATTCCGAACAGGGCGTAGTAGTCACGCTGGCTGATCGCATCGAACTTGTGATCGTGACATCGGGCACACGAAACCGTGAGTCCGAGAAAGGCCTTGGAAAAAACGTTGATCTGGTCGTCGGTGAAGCGAACCTTTTCGTCCAACGCGTCGGTTGGCGCGAACCCGTGAAACACCATCCGCCAGTGGGCAGGGCCGATTCGCGACTCGTTGATCCCCAGCGTTTCGTTGATGCGAGGGTGTTCGAGTAAGTCGCCGGCGATATGTTCCCTAACGAGCTGATCGTAGGGAACATCGTCGTTCAGCGCACGAATCAAATAGTCGCGATAGTGCCACGCGTTGTCGATCGTCGGGTCGCCCTCGGAGCCGTGCGATTCGGCGTAGCGAATCCAGTCCATCCAGTGCCGCGCCCAGCGCTCGCCGAATTGCGGACGATCCAAGAGATGGTCGACAAGCTGTTCAAAACCACTTGGCTGCGAGACGACCGTATGCCACTGTTCTGCCTCGGCAGGGGTCGGAGGGAGGCCGATCAAAGCAAAGAACAACCGTCGCACAAGCGTCCGCGCGTCTGCCTGTTCTACCGGCTGTAGCCCCTGCTCTTCGAGTTCGGCGAGTACAAAGCGATCAATTGGGTGGCTCGACCAAGAGGCTTGCGCGACGTCCGGCACTGTTGGTTGGCCGATCGGTTGGAAGCTCCACCACTTCTTGCGTTTCTTGAGGACCGCGTCCCAAGAGGTTGCGGCGGCCAACGCTTCGCTTGATGGCGGATGGTCACGTGGATCGGGAGCCCCCATCGCGATCCACCGCTCGAAGTCGGCGATCACACGCTCGTCAAGTTTCGCCCCGCCCTGCGGCATCTCCAAGTCTTCGATCTCATGTCGCAGGACGCCCAACAGCCGGCTTTCGTCGGGCTTGCCCGGTACGATCACCGGGCCGTTTTCGCCACCTTTGAGCAAGGGCTGACGATGATCGACCGCGAGCCCTCCTTCGGCCGATTCGGCCGAGTTATGACACTCGTAGCATTGCTCCACCAGCACGGGACGAATGCGAGACTCGAAGAACTCGATCTGCTTGGGACTCAGCGGTTCCGCCATCAGCCCAGCGTCCGATACGCACTGGGACATCACGATGGCACACGCAAGCAACAACCAGCAGGGTCGAGACATCATTCGTATTCGGTCCTTGTTTGCATGGCCACCGGTGGTCGTATGGCACGGGCTACGGTGTCAGCAAAATCGACATTAGAAATTCGTTCGGCGACTTATACTCCGCTGACTCGGAGACGTCTTTGATCAACAGATGGCATTCGTGTCCCGCTTGATCGGCTTTTTCCTTCATCTTCAGACCATACACGGGGTGGTGAATGCCATGCCCGGCGGTTTCCGAGGGGAGCGTCATGTTGTTGCCATAGGTCATCAGCAGCGGCGGGTCGTCGCCGTCGAGATGATTGTAGGGTGAGAATTCGACATACAAGGCGTGGTGCTGGTCGTAGTTCTCCAGGGCACCTTCCATGGTTTCCTCACCGACCGCCATATTGATCATGCGATGTTCGAGCACCTTGGGCCCCAACCAGCCTTCGATGACTTTGGGATCGATCGACGTCTGACCACCGGCGACCGCCGCACCGCTGACACGTGTCGACTCGCGAAGCACCGGATCCTCTGCAGTTGGATCGGCCAAATCATCGTGCAGCAGAATCCACATCGATGTGCAGGCTCCCGCGCTGCCACCGGTCAGCGCGATGCGCGTCTTGTCGATGTTCCACTGTTCGGCGTTGGAGCGGATGAACTGAATCGCTCGGGCCGCATCATGCACGGGCGCCGGCAGCGGGGCTTCGCCGGAGAGGCGATAGTTGATCGCCGCATAGGAGATTCCCTTCTCTAGAAACGCCTGAAATTTCTTGGGGTCCTGCTTCTTGTCGCCGCCGGTCCAACCGCCGCCGTGAATGTAAACCAACAGCGGACGTGGGCCTTCGCCTTCGGCCTGCCAAAAGTCCAACACGTTCATCGCATGCGGGCCATACGAAACGTCGGCGTGCGTTGGTGAGGAAGGCTTTGTGTCGTCTTCCGCATGGAGGATGCCGGTGAAAGCAAGCAGGGGGATTAAGAACAAGGCTGAGGCCTTCATAAAGTTCTCCGGCATATGATGCATGAATTCAGAAGACTGGAGTGGTCAGGAATGTCGCGTACCGGGTGTGCCACACTCGTATATCGTAGCCGACAAGCGAGGTGACAGCGATTGTGCGAACCGTTCGGTAGGTTGGTTGGGCCCTTGCACTGCGAGCCCCGTGAATCGATCCATCCCATGTTACGCAAAAATATCGTGTACCACATTGCCGGCGATGTCGGTGAGCCGGAAATCGCGACCGGCGTGGCGATAGGTGAGTCGCTCGTGATCGAGACCCAGCAGATGCAGGATCGTGGCGTGCAGGTCGTGCATGTGGACTCGGTTTTCCACCGCCTCGTGGCCGAATTCGTCGGTCGATCCATGAGAATAGCCCGACTTCACTCCGCCGCCGCACAGGAAATGCGTGAACCCCTTGGGGTTGTGATCGCGACCGTCGGAATTCTGTGAGAACGGGTTGCGACCGAACTCGCCACCCCACCAAATCAATGTGTCTTCCAGAAGCCCTCGGGCATGCATATCGGCTATGAGCCCGGCAACCGGCTTGTCTGTGGCGCGGGCGTGAATCGCATGGTCGCGAATCTTGGAGTGTTGGTCCCAGCGAGGGTTCGATGTATTGTCGCCGTAGTTGATCTGGATGTATCGCACGCCAGCTTCGGCCATTCTTCGTGCCAGCAAGCACTGCCTGCCGAAGTCTTCGGTCTCCTGCTGGTCCATGCCGTACATTGCTTCGGTCGCCGTGGTTTCGGACGACAGGTCCATCAGCTCCGGGGCGTGACGTTGCATGCGGTAGGCTAGCTCAAAGGAGCGAACAACGGCCGAGAGTTCGTCCGATGCCCCCGCAACTTCGAGTTGGTTCCGATTGAGCGATTGCAGCAACGCGAACTGCTTCTGCTGCATGGCTGCCGATAGATGAGGATTGGCGATGTGTCGAATTCGGGCCTCCGTGGTCGACTGCCCCGCGCGGCCTAACGCGGTGCCTTGATAGTCGGTGGGCAGAAACGCATTGGAGTAGTTCCGCGGACCTCCGTTGCCGGCTGCCGGATTGATGGTGATGAACCCCGGCAGGTTTTGGTTTTCGGTGCCCAGCCCGTAGGTAAGCCACGAACCGACCGCAGGGCGAACAAGGTTCATCGCGCCGGTGTGCAGGAAGAGCGTGCTGGGCCCGTGCGCGACACCGTCGGTGTGCATGCCGTGAACGAAGCATAGTCGGTCGACTTGTTTGGCGATTTCGGGAAACAGCTCGGAAACCCAATGCCCGCTCTGGCCATATTGCTGAAAGGCCCAAGGCGACTTCATCACGGTTTCGGCACCGGTCATGCCGGTTTTGGCCATCTTTCGCGCGTCGCGGAAATCAAGTTCTTGTCCGTCGTGTTTTTCTAGTGCCGGTTTGTAGTCGAACGTATCGACCGCACTGGGCCCCCCTTGCATGAAGATAAAGATCACCCGTTTGGCCCGTGCCGCGAACATCGGCGGTTTGGGAGCCAACGGACCGACAATCCCCGGCGAAGACAATGAATCGCCCTCAACGGCCCGGGCTTCATTGCACAGCCCGGCGAGCGCGACGGAGCCAAACCCACATGCGGCAGACCGCAACAGTTGACGACGAGATAGATGGCCGGGGTTCATGTTAGATCCCTCGAGGTCTGACACTTAATCCACATAGCGAAAGTCGATACTGGCCATCACCGCCTGAGCGAGCGCGGACCAGTGTTCAAGCCGATGCTGGGCCAGTTCCGTGTCGGCAAGTGCGGTTTCGGATGGCGCGGCAAACTGGCTAAGAAACGCGATGGCAAGTTCCTGTTCTTCCGGACGCGGCGGGCGAGCGAGTGCCAGAAGATAGAGCCTGACGATTCTCTGTTCGTCGCTCAGTTCGTGTTCATCTAGCAGACGCTGTGCCACCATGCGAGAGCGATCCATCACGAAGGGGCTGTTGAGCAAGAACAGCGACTGAGTCGCCAGCGTGCTGACATTGCGCTGCCCAATGGAAAGATTCGGATCGGGGAAATCGAACACGGTACAGAGGTCGTGAAGCTGATTGCGGAAGACCGGCAAGTAGACCGTGCGCCGAGTTTCGTCGAACTCATAGCCGTATTCTTGCTTGGTGCCAGATCGGACAGTGTTTCCGCCGGGCGCGAGATTGAGTTCTCCACTGAGCAAGAGCATCGAATCGCGAATGGCTTCGGCGTCGAGACGCCTTCGATTCTGATGCGAAAGAAGATGATTCTCGGGGTCGTGCTTCTTCGCTTCCGCGGCGGCATGGCTGGAAAGCTGATAGGTACGCGATCGCATGATCTCGCGAATCAGCGACTTCACGCTCCAACCTTGATCGACCAGCCGCACGGCCAGGTAATCGAGCAGTTGCGGATGCGAAGGCTGCTGCCCCGTGGCTCCGAAGTTGTCGACCGTGGGTACAAGCCCCGCTCCGAACAGATGCTGCCACACGCGATTCGCCGCGACCCGGGCCGTGAGCGGGTTTTCTTCGCTGGCAATCCAACGAGCAAGTTCAAGACGACCGCTGGTGTCGGTTCCGATCTTCGGATCGGCGCCGGTCATGGCGACCGTTAAGAATCCGCGGGGAACTGTCGGGCCGGGTTTGCGAATGTCGCCGCGGATGCAGATCTGGTAGTCACCACACGCTTCGTGCTCCGCGACTGCAATTGCCTGGGGCGGCAGGGCAGGTGCCGACTTCTTGAGTTTCGCTCGTGTTTCCATCAAAGCAGCCACTTCATGTTCGATGGCCGCCAGTTCTTTCAGCGCCTCATCTTGCGCGTCAACGCGAATCAATTGCACCGCGTCGGCGACGACATGCCCCACACCACCTTGGGTGCTGACCAAGACCGTGGCCGGTTGATCGGATTCGAACGAGAATTGCCCTAGCGAAGCGTATGTATTGCCGATCGATGGCAGCAAGGTTTGATCGACATGTACCGTGGTGATGCCGCCGACGTGCGAGATCGAGTATTCGGTCTTGGAACTGCGATTCTCGTGGGGCGTGTATGCCACGCGAACATCATAGCTTCCGGCGGCAGGCACGGCGAACTCATACACGGCCTGCGAACCATTGCCGGAGGCATACCGATAGCTTTCCCCGATGTATGGCTTCACCGAAGTGCTTGTCTTCCAGTCGCCCCGCAGCGATGCGTCGCTGTCGTCGAGCGTGAGAATGGGGATCCGCGCCGTTAGTTCGTCGCGCCGCTTTTCGACGTCGATCATCTGCTTGTCCATGCGAGCGACGGCCGAATGGTGATCGTCTAAACGGTGCTGATCCTGCGGTGAGACAGGCAGCGGACGTGTCACCCAACTCGACACGTTGGCGTCAATCACCGTCTTGGTGCTGCGGAAGATGCCAGCCAGCGCGTAGTAGTCGCGGGTGGGAATCGGATCGAACTTGTGGTCGTGGCAGCGTGCGCATCCGAGCGTCATCCCCAGCAGCGCGCGGCCCATCGTGTCGATCTGTTCGTCGATCACGTCGGCCCGAAGTTGCTGCTTGTCTTGCAGTTCGTAATTCGACGGACCCAGGGCAAGAAAACCCGTGGCGATGAGTTGGTCGCGTCCATCGCGGTAGTCGTCGTACGGCAGCAGGTCGCCGGCGATTTGTTCGACGATGAAGCGATCGAATGGCTTGTCCCCGTTGAACGAGCGAATCACATAGTCGCGATATCGCCATGCGGCCTTATACAACAACGAACGGCCACCCCCGGTCGATTCGGCGAATCGCGCGATGTCCAACCAGTGACGCCCCCAGCGCTCACCGAAATGCGGCGAAGCCAGCAAACGATCAATCACGCGATCCCAAGCGTGTGGGGAGGGATCCTCACAAAATGCCTCGATCTCTTCCGGCGATGGTGGCAACCCAATCAAATCGTACGACGCGCGTCGCAACAGCGTAGCCCGAGAGGCATCGGTCGATGGTTGCAATTCGGCAGCTTCGAGCTGTGCCAGCACGAACCGGTCGATGGCACCGCGTGGCCATGCGGTGTTTGAGACATGCGGTAGCTCATGCCGCCGCGGGGGTTGAAATGCCCAAAACTCCCGGGCTTGCTCCCAATCGATCGCGGATTTCTCTTGGGCGGTGTTTGATTTGGGTGGTTCGGCGGTTCGTGGATCGTGCGCTCCCATGCTGATCCACTTGTCGAGCAGGGCGATCTTCTCGTCAGGCAACTTGCCCCGCGGCGGCATCTCATAGCCTTCGTACCGCACGGCATCCATCAGCGGACTTTCGTCCGGTTCCCCTGGCACAATCGCCGGACCACTATCCCCGCCCGTCATCCAGCCCGGCTTGCTGTCCAGCGCCAACCCGCCCTGCAACTTCTCGGCTTCGGCGGAATGGCATTCGTAACAGTGTGCGACCAGCAGCGGACGGATGTGCTGTTCAAAGAATGCGAACTCTTGATTCCCGACATCCGCCTCGGTCGCCGGTGCCTCATTCTCCCCGCCATGCGCAACGGAACCTGCCAACAACAGGCAGAGTGCGACGAAAAGGTGCGTGACGTTCAGGCGGGACATGGACAACTCGCGGCGCGAAAGAATCCGTGGGTCGCCCTTTCGTAGGCCGACCAACGATTGAATCTGGCTCGGCAGCCGTACCTCTTTGCATAAAGCCGCCCTGCGTCTCCGGCAGCCTACGACCATGATACGGTCTAATGCACCATGATATCAATCAAATGGCCTGCTTTGCCGAGGGGAGGGCCTTCTATCGATTGGGCGAGGTCTTTGGGTACCCCATGTGCCGCATTGAGATCAAAGCCATTGAGATCAAAGCCACTGTCCACCAAAAAACGCGACGCTCCTGAATCATAAGGATCCAGGAGCGTCGCGCGTTTTTCGTCGCCATCAATGGGGCCGGTAAGCGTTGCTTACCCGGCTGGGCGGACCGAAACGGCACACGGACCTTTGCGGCCCTGGCCAATTTCATACTGGACGGTCTGACCTTCACTCAACTCCTCGATGGTCGTTCCCTGGACCTCCGAGTGATGAAAGAACATGTCGTCCCGCTCACCTTCGATGAACCCAAAACCCTTGTCGGCCAAAATCTTCTTAATCTTACCTTCTGGCATTACTGCACTCCACACACCGAGACCTATACCATGGGGCAAACGGCACCACTCCGCTTGGAGCAAACCATCAACCCGAACCAATTTGGTGAGCGGCAAGCCTCAAACTAGAGAAGGCCCTTTCGCAAAAGGGCTCAGCTACAGAGTGTGGCCAAACAACAAGAAGATTCGGAGGGCGTCTTACCGCCCGCTGAAAAACTCAACTCGGCTTCGAGGAGGTCTGGCTCACCGAGCCTTTGCTTCACAGACAAACCCTGCGTCACAAAGATCTCGATCGATCATTCTCATTCTCGACGTCGACGCCGTTCTTCTGGCGGACGGATCAATCTGCTTCAATTCCCTCGTTGCTGCTCATCACCAAAAACCATCAAGAATTATAGATTAGCCCTCGACCGATAGCAATGGAGCGGCTGGTTGTTATGCACTGCAACATCGCCGCAGCGGCCATTCAGATCGGGCGGGCCGCTAAACAGGGCGTTTTGGGGCGGCCTTGGCACATTCAGAATCCCTATGTGGCACATGGCTTCTGGCGATCCGCTCACTCCAGGTGAACGCCCATTTCGGAAGAACGCTCGAACAGGGTGATGGTTCCAGTGGCCCCCTTGATCGTTGCCAATGGACGGTAGCCGGCATGAACAAGCCGAGCAAAAGCATTCTCTAGCGGAACCCTGCCGGGAGCGAGCACGACAAATCGAGGTGCGGGCTCTAGCCATTTTTCACGATCATCGCCGCGAGGCCGCTCGTCAAAAACACTCGGATCGACGAAACGGTAATCCCCCTTGGGCGCATTAAGGTCGGCCAAGACATAGAGCCAAGGTGCGTTGATAATCCACACATCGCTTCTCTCTGGCAGTGCCGCCGCGACCTCTCTTGCAAGGGCCGCTTGTGCATGTGCCCCATCGTCTCTCCATGTGTGATACGTCGCGCCAACTGTCGCCACAGCTCTCGGCACCAGCGGAAGGGCCAAGATTAACAACACAGCCGCGGTCCATGATGCCTTGATGGCGAACCTGCGTGTGAGCAACACCGCGCACTCGACCATCACTAGCACCGCCCACAGCGCAGGCAACTGTACGTAGTGGGGATAGTCCCGCACGTAAAGTGCCCCGCAGGTCGCCATCAATCCACAGGCTAGTGCCGCGTGATATCCACGTCGACCGACGAACAACAGCGTTGCCGCAATGACCAGATAGACCGACAAGGCCGAAGCAGCGCCGCCCTCGGTGAGGCTAACGAAGAAACCCCGCCAGCCGATCGCCTCGTAACGACCAATTCGGTCGCCGAACGTGGCCATGCGCGAAACAAATTCCGCGACGTCCAGTCCGTTGAACAGAGCATACATCACGGCCGGAACAGGAATCACCGCAAGAAACAACAACGCGACGATGGCCAACTGCATCGTGCCGGGGCGCCTAGATTCTTTCGTTCGTTCACCCGAGGATGAACGTTGCGAGTCCTCGGTCTCGGGCTCGCTTTCTTCAGCTTCAGCGCGTGGAAACAACAGCAACAACAGCACGCCAGGCAAGGAAAGTAAGGCATATTGTTTAGCCAGCAGAGCCGCGCCGACCAGAAGCCCCACGACGAAGCCAGTCGTCATGCGAGGGCCACGGCCCACAACCAACATCGCTAGCAACACGAAAAAGTTGACGAGCGGTTCCAGCACGATGGCCGTGCCGTCCAGGGCCATCGTCCAAGCCGCGAACACAATGGCGGCCAGCACCGCCACATCGCGACGATAGCGCCAACCGCGCAAGACGCCAAACAGCAGTGCTGCGTTGGCGGCGTGAACGAACAACCAAACAGCTTTCACCACCGGTGGATTCGCCAACCATCGCGGGCCCAGCAGCGACAGCGCCTCAAACGCGGCGGGCGGGTAATCGCACGGCAAGTCGCGGTACAACGCCTGACCACGTGCCATATCTCGGGCTACCGACAAATAGAGCCCCGCGTCGACATTCAAGGGTGCCCGAAGAAGTGCCACGCCCCAGCCAATGGACATCAGCAGCAACAAAACAGACGTCGTCGCTGGCACTAAAGTACGCATAATCGCCGTGACATAGAGGAGATGTCAGACGGCTTCCCGCCGGACGCTTGGCTCGGCACGCTCGCCTCGAGACGCCGAAATGTGCGGGCTTGGAATATCGGTTCGCCCCATATTGATCTTACTGTCAATATACTCCGCTGCCCGTTGCGATGCGCCGGGGCTGGCAACCCGTGCTTTGAGCGTTTCGAGCTGCAAGACCGTGCTTTGCCGCGCGGTCTCGTCGGTGACCCACTTGATGATGTGTCTGGCGATGGCGCCGGATTGATCGTTACAAATCAAGTATTCTGGAAAGAGTTGTCGCTCGGGAGCATCACGCTCGTCGGTGATTGCCCCTTCGGCCAGCGGATTATCGGCAGCCAGTAAATTGACCAAGGTGATGTAACGAATCTTGCGAAAAACCCTCTGCGCGGCGTATGCCATACGTCCGATTCGGTACATGATGACCGTGGGGGTCTTGTGATGGAGCAGTTCGAGCGAGACCGAACCCGAGACCGCCATGCAACAGTCGGCCGCGCTGATCAATTCTGGCGTCTTGTCAACAAAGACCTCGGCATCAACTCCAGAGGTACGTACGGCGTCCTCGGCGTAGGCAGCATGTTCGGCCTTAAAGCAGGCGATGGCGAACCGCACATTCGGCACATGCACTCGAACGATTCGAGCGGCTCTTAGAAACCAGTGCAGGTTGTGCTGAACTTCTTGGGTTCGAGAGCCTGGCAAAATCGCCACCAACGGGCGATCCGATGATCGCTGTATGGCCACGAACGGCTCGTTCATCGGGTGGCGACGAACTTCGTCGAAGAATGGATGCCCGACAAGCACGGCGTTGCATCCTTGCTCTTTAAGCCACTGACACTCGAAGGGCAATCCGCACAACACGTGATCGACGTAGCGGCGCATCTTCTTCACACGCCATCGCCCCCAGGCCCAGATCTGCGGCGGCGAATAGTAGAACACCGGAATTCCGTGTCGCTTCGCCCGCTTGGCAATCCACCAGTTGAAGCCAGGGTAGTCGACCAGAATCACGGCGTCGGGGCGTTCGGTGCGAAAGTAGCGATCGGCCTGCATCAGCAAGGCAAGAAACTTATGAATGTTGGCAATGACTCGCACAAGCCACATCACTGCCAGTGCGGTGAGGTCGAAGTGCAGCTTACAACCGGCGGCGGCCATTTTCGGTCCACCGTAACCGACGAACTCAGTATTCGGATCACAGCGACGCAATGCAGCGATCAAGTTGGCGGCGTGCAGGTCACCGCTGGGTTCGCCCACGGAGAAAAAAATCCGCCGTGCCCGGCGTGAGGTCGTCGAGGGTTCCGCATGCACGTCGTGAAGTTTCATCGCGCTCGAATCGCTGAGGGATTGTGTCGTTATTATCGTGATGCGGATATCCATCGGTCACCGCGCGGCGAGAGTATGGCACAACCGCGGACCACGACAAACCCCAGTTTCGCACTGCTAAGTCATTACACACAAGCCAGTTAGAGCCTCATCATACGTGAACTCGGCAACCCCATTCCCCCGAGAACCGTGCATGACGCGCGGTCTACACACCCGGCAACACGAGATCGGTGTGAGAAAAGATCGCGATCGCTCATGAGACTCGGTATGTTGAAGCATGGAACGGTCGAGCAGTGTGCGAAACGATGCTCGATAAATCGAAGCCTATGGAACAGCTTTCTTTGGAGGCCACCGTGCATCGGATGTGGTCATCGGTCATCGTGCTCCCCTGCATGGTGCTGTCTTTGGCATTTCACCTCGTGGCGGTTGCGGGCGCTGGCGACGATTTCCAGGAAGTTCAACGTGAGCTACGGCAACAGTTGCTTAGCAAGCAGCCAAAAGATCGTCTCGCGGCACTTGTCCAGCTTCGCGAGTACCCGGTCGTTCCAGCGGCTCGCTTGATCGTACGCATGGGTCTCGCCGACTCGGTCGATGAAGTTCAGTTCACCGCTCACGAATCGCTTCTGGAAATGAATCACGACGAAGCGGTTTGCAAGTATCTACTCGTGACGCTGCAAAAAGAATTTCGCCGAAACCCTCAACAGCGAACCTCCGAGGCAATTCTCGATGTGTTGCTGTCGTCGGGAGTGCCAGAAACCCGAGAACGGATCGAACAGTGGCTCGATCAAGATATCGATCCCGCGTTCTTGCAACGTCTTGCCGGGCGGCGCGATGAAGTGGCCGTTGAGCTGCTGCGAAAACTGAGCGAGACCGAGGTCTTCGCCGAACGGTTCGCCTTTCGTCGAGCCATCATCCTCGCGCTCATTCAGATCGACCTGCCCGAGGCTGTCGACGCACTCATCGAACTGCTCGGAAGCATCCATGGCGAGTCGCGGGTCGACATCGTGGTCTACCTGCGCTCGATTAGTTGGGAAAACACAGGCATCAATGTCGACGCATGGCGAGATTGGTGGAAGAACCATCGCGACGAATTCGAGTTTCCACCACTGGCCAAACGGGCGAGCATCTCCAACGACATCCCCATTGATGGCGAAGATGGTTCCTACTCTCGGTATTACGGTTTGTCCATCCATGCACAACGGGTCGTGTTCATCATCGATTCGTCGACTAGCATGGAAGGGGTTCGGCTGGAGACCGCGAAACGCGAATTGCTGCAAGCCATCGACGGATTGCCTGCCAATACCGAGTTCGCCGTGGTGGCCTACCACTCGAGAGCCCGGGCATGGCAGCAGCAACTTCAGTTGGCAAGTTTGCCCGCCAAAGAAGACGCCGCCAAGTTCGTCACCGGGCTACGTGCCATGGGAAAAACCGCTTCGTACGACGCGCTGGCAGCCGCGTTTGGATACGACGCCGAGGCAATGTACTTTCTCAGCGACGGAGTCCCCACCACCGGACGGATCATCGATCCGCCGAAGATTCTTCAGGCGATCGAAAAATTGAATCGTGGCCGCTACTTGTCGATCTATACGATCGGAATTCATGCGGGTGCCGAGGGTGCTGACTTCGTTCAGTTCTTGAAACTGCTGGCCGAACAGAACTCCGGCCAATACCGCGAAGTGAACCGCTGAGCGAAAACGGGGACGTGGCCCTTCTCAGCCCTACTGTTTTGCGGCGCCTCGAAGGGTCGATTAGGATAGCGGCACCGCCCTGACCGTCTCGGCAAGGGCAACTCGCGCCATCCCTCCAATCACCCACCTGAACTGGGAGCATGC
Organism: uncultured Planctomycetaceae bacterium; assembly: GCA_964576465.1. GTDB lineage: Bacteria > Planctomycetota > Planctomycetia > Pirellulales > JAEUIK01 > CAZNXE01. Next base: position 5,434 of record CAZNXE010000041.1, on the reverse strand, counting down.
CTTGGCAGCTTCATTCTCTTTCGGATCAATATACGGCCGTTTCGTCATTCCCTTGCTTCACACCGCCTGTCGAGCAGTCGTTGTTGGCGCCATCGTTGCGAATGCAACCACATGTTGCCTGGGACAGAAAGTGCCCAAGGGGTTCAAGTCTGAGCTTGTGCTTGAAGTCCCGGAGATTGAACACCCCTCGGTCGTCACCTGCGACGACGAAGGGAATCTGTTCGTGGGCGAAGATCCGATGGACATGCGAGGGCCCGCCACAAAGGAATTCGACCGTGTGGTCTATCTTCGCTGGCCCAGCGAGGGCGGTCCGCCGACCAAGACCATCTTTTGCGAGGGGCTCTCCGCCGTCTTCGGGCTGATTTGGCACGACGAAGCGTTGTACGTAATGCACGCGCCGCACTACACAATGTTTCGCGATACCGACGGTGACGGCGTGGCCGATGTTCGCAAAGATCTGGCCGACGGATTCGGTCCGCCCCCGGGCATCTTCGGATTCAACGACCACATTGTCACCGGAACGCGGCTGGGACTGGATGGTCTGGTCTATGTGTCTGTCGGAGACAAAGGCATTCAACGCGCCACGGGAGCCGACGGAAGTACGATCACCCTTGAAGGTGGCGGGGTCGTTCGCATGCGGCTCGACGGAACCCAGCTCGAAATCGTCTCGACCGGGACGCGAAACCACCTCGACGTGGCAATGGATTCGCTGGACAACATCTTCACCTACGACAACACCGACGACGGGCTTGGCTGGTGGACGCGATTCACCCACCACATCACTAGCGGCTACTACGGCTATCCGTATGACTACCACGATTATCCGCAGCGCCACTTGCCGCGGATTAGCGAACATGGTTCGGGCTCGCCCTGCGGCGGTGCATGCTATCGCGGCGCGGCATGGCCGGCCCGATTCGTCGACAACGCCTTCTTCTGTGAGTGGGGCAAGGGCAAAGTGCAGCGGTTCAGCATGAAGCCAAACGGTGCGACATTCACGGCCGAGATCGAAGACTTTATGACAAACGATCAGACTGGCGACTTCCGACCGCAGGATCTCTGCTTCAGCCCTGACGGACACACGATGTACGTGGCCGATTGGAACTTCGGCGGCTGGACGAGACCCGAACTGCACGGACGGTTGTACCGCGTGACGTATGTCGGCGATGACCTCCGGCAAGTACCGCCCGCTGACGCCGCCGCTGATGACGTCGAAGCGTTGCTCAAGCAACTCTCGCATCCGGCATTCAATGGCCGCCGACAAGCACAAAATCATCTGGCGAAGCTGGGGCAAACGGCCGCCGACGCGCTCTCCGGATGGTTGGCCGGCGATGCTCCCGCGGAAGCAAAGGTTCATGCCATTTGGGCGCAAAACGCGTTGATCGATCGCCTGGATGGATATTCTCCCGTCGGCGATTGGATCACGCGGCTCAACGACGCCGATGCCGACGTTCGCGGGCAGGCTGCCCGAGCACTTGGATTGCGTCGCGCTGAACGAGCCACGGCCCCCCTGCTTATCGCGTTACGAGACAAGACCGCGGCGGTGCGGCTCAGGACCGTGATCGCCTTGGGGCGCATTGGTAGTGCGACCGTTGGTGATACGTTGTGGGAAACGCTTGCCGATGAGGACCGCTACGTGAGCTTCGCCGCCATGCAGGCGCTGCGTGCGATTGGCGACTGGTCACTGGCCCCCAAGTACTTGGACCACGCCGATGAGCGGCTAGGTCGCGCCGCCATTGTCACACTCACCGGGCAATACGATCCCGACGCGGTCGCCGCGTTGAGCAACGCGGTTGATACGGCCAAGCATATCGAAGCGCGTACGGCTGCCGTTGCGGCCGTGGCCAACGTGCATCGCCAGGCCGATCCGTATATCTCTGGATGGTGGGGAACTCGGCCCGCCCGGAATCCACCCGCGCGACCCAAGAAAAACGAATGGTCTGGCACGTCGGTCGTCTTGCGAACGCTGATGACAGCCCTAGAACAACCGACCCCCGACGTACGGCGCGCCGCCGCCACGGCGCTGGCTGATGTGGATCATGATGCTGCACTGCCGGTGCTGCGGAAGCTAGCGACAAGTGACCGAGATGCCAACGTGCGCCGAGCCGCGATCGAAACGTTGGTCACCCGCCGCGACGAGCAGACGGTGCCGCTACTGGCGGCAGTGGCGACGGACACCAAGCTGGACGATGAACTGCGTCGTGATGCCGTGGCAGGCATCATGCGAATTGGTTCCGACGCAGCCATCGATCAGCTAACCGAGTTGATCGCCAAGGCGACGACCCCGCCAGAACTTGTCGTGATGTGCCTGGAAGCGGTACGCCAACTCGATTCAGATCAGGCCAACCATGCGATCGCTCGGCGGTTGCAAGATGAACACGCCGAGGTTCGTGCCATGGCGGCAAAGGCTTATGCCGAGCGCCGAGGCAGCGAAGCCATCGACGATTTAATTCCGATGCTCAGCGATCCTGAGACCAGTGTCCGCCAAGCCGTGCTGCTGGCGCTGGGGCAATTGCAGGCAGCCCGTGCGGTGCCCGAGATGATTACCGCGGCAGATGTAGATACGACCGAGTTTGAAGCCCTCACCGCGTTGGCGGCGATTGCCGACGCTCGCGCGCTGCCTCAATATCTGCGAGGACTGAAGCATCGCAATCAAACACTTCGCGATGCCTGTCGCGAAGCGTTATTTCAGGTCCGCGAGGAAATCGCTCCGAAGCTAATCGCCTTGCACGAGCGCAACGAGCTGCCTGCCACGGTGACCCAAGATTTGCAGATCGTCTTTTCCACCCCCGCGCCTGTCTTGTCGTGGCATGTGTTGAACTCCTGGAAGAAGCCGGAGATGCCGGAGATCGACTTCAGCGTGACGCCCGACTTCAGTGCATCTGTAGCCGTCGGCGACACCGAAGTTACCTGGCGCGAACTTTCTGCCGAAGCCGGCACGGGACGTGTGTCGCTACATCGCACACTCAGACCTCGTGATGAAAGTTACACCTTGGCCTACTTGGCGATTTCGTCGGAGATTGAAAGCCGGAGCAAGATGGTAGTTGGCAGCGACGATCAGGTGACACTGTGGGTAAACGGCCAGCAATTGCACACGTTCGACGGCAGTCGGGGATGGTCGGCGAATCACACCGAGATCGATGTCGATTTGCAGCCGGGCACCAATCATGTGTGGCTGCTGCTGGGCAATAACGGCGGGCCCTGGGAGTTCAGTCTACAGGTAGGACAACGCGATCCACGTTTTGCATTTCTCGATCGGTCGGTTCCACAACAATTGGATTTGGCCGCGTATGTCGATTACGCCGCCATGAATTCCGGCGACGTGGCGCACGGCGAACGGTTGTTCAACGACGCCAAGGGGATTGGATGTATCAAGTGCCATGCCGTCGGCGGTGCGCTGCCCAAAGCGGGTCCCGATCTCCGAGGCATCGGCACAAAGTATCCTCGCCCTGAATTGGTGCGGTCGATCTTGGAGCCGTCGAGCAGGATTCTCTCCGGCTACGAACTATCGGTCGTCGTTACCACCACGGGCCAAATCTTCCAAGGCGTGGTCAAGAGCAACAATGAGCAGTTTGTCGAATTGATCGATATCGAGGGGAAATCGATCACGATTCCGGCGGATGAAGTTGACGAAATCGAGCGCAGCAGCTTGTCGATGATGCCCAACGGCCTGAAAGACGGCATGTCCCTACAAGACTTTGCGGACATCGTCGCCTATCTCGGCGAACTCAAAGAATCGAGCGAACCAGCCGGCACGAAGTAACGCGATCCATTCTCGCAGGCGTTCGCAGACCCGATTATGATGGAAGTAGTTTCAACCCGAACCAGCCGACTGTCGATCACCACGCAATGCGTTGCCGTGGTCGCACGATTGTAAACACAGCACCCAGACAACCTTTCACAATACCGATACTCGCCACCATGATGAAACAAATGATTGACCCGCGAATGCAAGTCACAGGAAACAAAGAACGCCACGGGGTATTGCGATTGCCGCTGGCTCTGGCAGTACACGGCATGCACGCTCGCACAGCGGGACTGATGTGCCGCATGGCATTCTTCGCTTTGATGTTGATCATGATCGGGGCGACACAAAGCGAAGCCCAAATTAAATACTTTGAAGGGCATGGCGAGCCAGTCTATGCGGTGGCCTACTCGCCCGATGGAAAGTACCTGGTCACCGGAAGCTTCGACAAAACGGTCCGCATCTGGGATCGGAATTCAGGGCAGGTCGCGCAAACGTTCAACGATGCACAGAATCTGATCCTCAGCGTGGCCGTATCTCCCGACGGAAAACATGTGGCCGCCGCCGGGCTCGATCAGACGGTGCTGCTCTATGACATGCCGTCGCGCGCGCCGGTGAGCCAGTGGCGAGACTTCAACGGATCGGTCACCAGTGTCGATCTATCGACTGATGGTACTCGCTTGGCAACCGGCGATCGCAGTGGAAGCGTTAAGCTGTGGGATACCGCCGCCAATCAGGTGGCCTTGGAGTTGGCCGGCGACGACAAGCCGATCGTTGCCGTGAAACTCAGCGATGACAACACGCTGGTGCTTGCCGCCACGGTCGAAGGCACGGTTCGGGCTTGGAATGTGGCAGACGGAAAACCGGTGGCCACCCTGGAGACCGGCACCCCGATTCAAGATCTTGCGTTACGTACGGGCAATGTGGCACTGATGACCGTTGACTATGACGGCGTGCTGCGGCACTACACGTGGCCCCCAACCGCGCCAACATCGATAGCCGCCCCGCAACCACTTCGGGCACTCCTTCGTGACCCCAACGGTGCGTGGTTGGCCACAGCCAGTGACGATGGTCATGTTCGCATTCATCAGGCATCCGATGGCGCCGAACAGCGGGCCATCAACGTCGGTGGCAAGCTCACCTCGCTGGCCGTGAATCACGACGGAACCCAACTGGCTGCGGGAACCGTCGAGGGTCGCGTGACGCTCATCAATCCAGCCGATGGGGCCATTCTCAGCTCGTTCCACCCACACCGTGGCGAAGTAACCGGACTGGCATTTCATCCACAAGGCACACAATTGGCCACCGCCGCTGCCGACGGGGCAATGCGCATCTGGCAGTTGCCATTGAACCCCGCTACCGAAACACCGGCGCCGACGGGGTCGGGAGAATACATCGCAGTTGCCCATTCCAGCGACGGAAAAAAGAAGTATCTCGCCGGGACCGATCAGCGGATTCGTATCATTACCCAAGAATCTGGTGGCGTGTTGGCCATTGAAGGTCAGGGCGCCGATCTAACAGCGTTGGCCGTGACGGCAAACGAGTCACACTTGTTGGCGGGCGATGCCGCGGGGCATGTAAAGGTTTGGAACACGAGCGACGGCTCGCTGGTTCGCCAGATCGATGCGCACGAAAGCGCGGTGGTCGGCGTGGAGACTCTAAACGACATTGGGCAGATTGTCACCGCCGGCG
>CAZNXE010000040.1:27034-27621 GCA_964576465.1 uncultured Planctomycetaceae bacterium | reverse complement strand
CGCCGGCGATGGATTCTGGCCTCGTTTCTCGGTGTCTTGCTGGGCAGCGTCTTGGCGTTGATTCCCTACTTTGTCATGCCCGTTCGTTTCAATGTGGGCACTTGGTTGACCGTGGCGGAAGAAGACCCCTACATCGTGTTCAACAAGCGAAGCAACCCCGATGCATTTGAACGCTATAAGAGCGCGGACGCGCAGATGTTGACCACACCAGGCGTCTTGAACACGGCCTTGCGCAAATCGGAAGTGCATTCGTTACCGATGCTGCCGAAAGTAGATACGGTCGAGTTTCTTCAGAAGAACATTTCGGTGAATTACCCGGGTGACTCGACCCTGATGCGGATCGCGATGAAGGGCGAAGACCCGGCACAATTGAAAGTGCTTGTCAACGCCGTACGCGAAGCGTACCTGACCGAGGTCGTCGAGAAACGAACCCGGGGACGATTGGACAAACTCGCGCAAATGCGTAAATTACTCACCTTGAAAAATCGCGACATTAAGAACGCGCGTGGAAAAAGACGTGGTTTGCTGAAAACCCTCGGTAGCACCCCCGATGCGCTGACGCAGAAAGTGAAACTGTATAACGCGGA
>CAZNXE010000040.1:0-27024 GCA_964576465.1 uncultured Planctomycetaceae bacterium | reverse complement strand
TCGTTGCATCGGGATATGATGAATGCGCACAGTATGATTCGGAGACTCCGAGGTGAAGTTGCCCTGGCCCAGGCGGGCGTGACTCAGGCTGAACAACAGGATCCGGCGGTGGCAGAACGGTTCGTCGAACAGACACTGCTGCAAGACCCTGAATATGCGAGCATTCGCGAACAATGGCTCCTGTTGGTCAAGACATTACGGATCGAGCGAGACAAGGCCCGTGATCGCGATAAGTCTCCGAACCGTCGTCTAGAAGAAGATCTTCTCGATCTGGAAGAAGAGATCAGTGTGCGCAAGGCCTCACTTCGCGAGGAACTGGCAGTACAGATCAAGGAAGAGACGGTTACTCTGGCGCAAGCAGCTCTGTCGGAGGCCCAAACCAGATTGGGACTCGCCGAGGGCGACGAAAAGATAATCATCGATGAGCTTGCGGTGATGGAACCACAATCGGTCAGTGCCAACACGGCAAACGATCAAATCCTCGCCATGGACGAAGATCTCCATGAGCTTGGAGCCGTTGCGGAACGGCTGCGGCGAACGGTCGAGGAACTTGATCTGGAAATCGGATCTCCGCCACGGGTTGCACGTCTCTATCCCGCCGAGACCGAAGGGAACGACCGTATGATGAAATACAGCATCGTCGGTTTCTCTGGCCTGCTTGGTTTACTGGGCGCGGTTTTCGGAATCTCCTTCATCGAATTCCAAAAACGTCGCATCGGCTCGACCAACGATGTTAGCGAAGGGCTGGGGGTCAAAGTCATCGGGGCGCTGCCGGCGTTGTCGGGCAACACCTGGTCGAAGATGATTGGCCGCAATCGTCCGGGGGCTGCCCGCGGCTTGCTCTCTGAGTCGGTCGATAGCTTACGATCGGCCCTGCTGCACGGCGAAGGCAAGGACGACCGAAAAGTAATCATGATTACCAGTGCCACCGCGGGGGAAGGCAAGACCACCGTGGCCACACAACTGGCCGCCAGCCTTGCTCGGGCGGGGCGACGAACCTTGTTGATCGATGCCGATCTCCGTTCCCCCAAGGCCCACCGTGTGTTCGAGCTGCCGCTTGATCCGGGCCTGTCTGAAGTGCTCCGCAACGAAGCCGAAGTGGACGATGTGATTCGTCCCACACGAGCCCCTGGTTTGTGGATGATTGCCGCCGGCGGCTGTTGCCACGAGTGTATTCAAGCCTTGGCCCGTGACGATATCCGCGTCATGTTTGAAAAGCTACGGAGCGAATTCGACTTTGTGATTGTGGACTCGGGTCCGGTGCTCAGCGGTGCCGATTCCCTATCGCTTGGCGTGTGTGTCGATGCTGCAGTGTTGTCGGTGTTGAAAGACGCGAGCCAAGCCACGAAAGTTTATGAGGCGTTCGAGCGACTTGATACGATTGGTGTCCACGTGCTGGGGGCCGTTGTGAACGGTGTCACCCCGGTCGTGAGTCGAAACATAGCCGCGTTGCCGGTTCGGGCCAGTGCTTGATTGACATCACCCGAGGGAGACGGAATATTCGTTCTGAAGGCGGCTGAGGACTATAACAAGACTCACAAGGCGTACGCAACGTAGGCTGCGCAACAAGCATACTATGGCCAGTTGGCCGAACGATTTTGGGGAAAGACAAATGAAGCTCGCTATACCAGTCCTGATCGCGTTGGTGCTGGGCACCTTCTCAACGATCTACCAAGGCCGCATGTCTGAACGATGGAACCAGGAAGAGTTGGACCGCGAACTCGTGGTCGCTTCCGAACGGATCGAAGACATACCGAGGTTCGTCGGCGACTGGAAGGGGATCGACCAGAAAGTTAGTGAAGAACAGCTTGAACAGGCGCGAGCCGTGGGTCACCTAACGCGCGACTTCCACAATGTCCGCACGGGCGAGAAGCTCTCGTTTTTCCTCATTTGTGGAAAGCCACGGCATGTGGCCATTCACACGCCGGACGACTGCTATGTCGCTTCGGGGTTTGAAATGCTCAGCCGTCCCGAGGTCATTGAGGTTGAAACAGACGACGGAATGGTTTCTTTCAAAACCACCGTCTTCAAGAAAGTCCAAGGGAATGAGACACAGCAAGTTCGCGTCTACTGGGCTTGGAACCGAAGCGGAGCTTGGGAAGCACCCGAGTATCCGCGTGTGACATACGCATGGGGATCGTCACTTTACAAAATGTATGTCATTGCCCACGTACGCTCTGATGCCGACTCAACGTTCGACGACAGCAACCCTGCCATTCGTTTCATGAAGGCGATGATTCCCGCAACGAATAAAGCGTTGTTCCCCGACGAAGACGATGCTTCACCTTCGGCCGACGAAACGGAACAAGCCTCCTCGACACCTCAATCGCCAGCCACGTCGGAAGAACAACCCGAGGCTTGAGAAGACTGCGACTCGGGCCATCTCCGATTGTATATGGCAGGCCTTGGCGGCATTCAGCACCGCTGGCTGTTTTAGGCGAGCGGCGAATGAGAATATACCAAGGGGACGCGTGAGCGAGGGACCAACCGGTAATATACTGCGCTCCCTCACTTACTCGTCGGGTTGGGATTGGTACGTTCTAATTTGCCGCACGCCTTATAAGTTATGTCATTGCAAAGTCAGCGGTTCGACATTCCACAAAGACGTCTCACCATGTGGAGCCGCCGTGTGCCGACTTAATGCCAGTGTGAGTTCCGACTCGCGAAGCCACATCACGCACTTATCAAGGCGGGCGCCCCTCGCCTGCATGTTCTTGCTTGGCTTCTTGCATTGCCTCTGCACAACGTCCATTGCCACTGCCGGCGGCGGGCCTGAAAATGTCGTTGTCGTGGTCAACGAAAACAGTTGGGCATCGAAGACAGTCGCCAATCATTTCATTCAACTAAGGCGCATTCCTTCCTCCAACGTCGTACACATCGATTGGGACCGGGGCGTCGAGTCGACTGATGTTGAAACGTTCCGCAACAAGATTCTCGGCCCGATTCTGGCCACCATTGCCGGGCGACATCTCGATAGCCAAATCGATTACATCATCTACTCGGTCGACTTTCCCTATGAGATTCGCATCGAAAAGGATCTCAAGGGCCAGCAAGTCCCGAAACAGCTCACGCCAGCCGGCTCGATCAACTCCCTGACGTTTTTCTGGGAATGGGTCATGGCCCGAAACCCAAGTTATGTTCGCCTGGACGCAAACGGTTATTTTCGCGCCGATAACAGTGGGGTGCCCCCAAGCCGTGGGTTCCGCAGTTGGTATGGCTGGGACACCAAGGGCAATCTGCTCGAAGCTGGCGGCAACCACTTTGTCTTGTCCACCGTGCTAGGCGTCGTCAGTGGTCGCGGAAACTCCGTGAACGAAGTCATCGAGTGTTTGCGGCGTGGTGCCGCGGCCGATGCAACGGTCCCCAAGGGAACGATCTACTTTGCGAGAAACGACAACGTTCGTTCAACCGTAAGGCACGATAAGTTCGACTCCGCGGCCAACGCGCTGGAACAACTGGGCGTTCGCGCGGAAGTCATCGAAGCCGAGACCCCGCGGCGAAAACCCGACGTCCAGGGCGCGATGCTCGGCACAACGACCGTCTCTTGGGGGCGATCGGGAAGCACGATCCAGCCGGGGGCAATCTGTGAACACTTCACCAGCTTTGGAGGCATGCTGCGAGAAAACGCAAGTCAAACGCCGCTCTCCGAGTTCATTCGGTTTGGTGCCACAGGAACGTCGGGGACCGTGATCGAACCCTATGCGATTGACCTGAAGTTCCCCTCGCCCTTCATGCAAGTTCACTACGCTCGCGGCTGTAGCTTGGCCGAAGCATTCTATCAATCGGTCGCCGGGCCCTATCAGTTACTGATCGTGGGCGACCCACTTTGCCGGCCGTGGGCAGCCGTTCCGCTTGTCCAGTGCGACGGCTTGGAGCCGGGGCAAACACTATCGGGAAAAATCAGTTTGCAGCCCTCCGCACGAACGATCGGTGCCTCCGTCGATCGATTCGAGCTGTTCATCGACGGCCAGCGGCACGCATCGTCGAGTGCCGAGCGTGCGATCGAGTTCGACACCCGAACTCTAATCGATGGATACCACGAGTTTCGCATCGTCGGAATCGAGGCCGGAGCAATTGAAACCCAAGGCCGCTTTGTCGCCGGAGTCATGGTCGACAATCATGGTCGTACGGCTTCGCTAACCGCGAAAAACGATGTCGCTCTCTGGGGCAAACCATTCAAACTGGAGGTCAACGCCCCGGGCGCTGCGCTGGTGGTCGTGTACCACAACAAGCGGCGTGTCGCATCGCTGCGTGGCGAAAACGGTACGCTCTCCATCGACCCCGTCGAACTGGGCCTAGGACCAGTAACCTTAGAGGCTCTGGCCCTGGGGGCTGGGGGACCGAGCGAACATGCGTTGGCCAAACCCCTACACCTTGATGTTGCGCCAGGGCAACCGCTACGCGGACGTCAACCGCCGAAAAACAAGTCACCCGGTTGGATCTTTGAAACCGACGACGGCGCTCGCAGCGTGGTCAAAGACCTCTCCAAGGGCAACTGGATCAAGAAGGCGGGCGGTGGCGGCGATCAAGGGTTTTGCCTCAGCGGGTCGTTCGACGTGCCTGCTCAAGATGTGTATCAATTTCACGTTCAACATCGTGGTCACGTGACCATGACGGTCGATGGCCACACGGTGTTGGATGCCGACAGCTCAAAGCAAAGCGGAATGAATATCGTGCCTGGGCATCTGGAGCGGGGGTCGCATCGACTCGAACTTAGGATCGTGCCAACTCCCCAGACGAGGCTCACACTGCGATTCGGCCCGCAAGTTGGATTCAACGGGGCGGGGGTCCGCTCAATCCGCGGGCGGCAGTTCTGGCATTCCGAAGACTAGGGCCCAAGAAACCCCTCTATCGGGGTTGTCTGTTTCTGAAATATGGAGCGGCAGTGGCCTGATGCGATGGAAAAACAACTCCGGTTCAGGGCACTCTACGGCATGGGCGATTTGGGACAGGTCATTGAAGCGTAACTCCAAGCAAGCAAACGATCTGAGGCATCAATTGGCTTGAAGGCCTGTTCTGGATGGGTATACTCGAAGAAGCTCTGGCGGTCACCCACCAGAGAGCGTTCTACGTGGGGGGGTTCCTTGCTCATTTTTGGCGGTCAAGCCAGGGTTTTCGGCGAGGCTGCTCGGCATCGTCGCTTCGATCCATTCGGGAACCACGACTGCACGATGCCAAATGGCAACGCGGATGTTGTCAATCACCGACGCCTTTTCAGACGACACTGTGGCCCCCGGCTCAGTTTCATGGAATAACCACTACAGCTACACCGTACAACCGTCATAAGTGTTGCTCTGCCACCACTTGGCGTGTGCAATGCCGACGGGCATACAACTTGCTTATAAATGTTGTGAATCGATTCTGGTGACATTGCCTGTGGATCGATTGCAACGGATCAATGACGATTCGATGCGTGTCTTCCTTGGGCACGCAGTCCCGGCGACTTCGAGGAAAGGATGCCTCGCAACACCAAGATTGATGGTGCAAGACGTCGGAAAAAAGGGGACGTGTGTCACCCAGGGGAACGGAGTGCGCGCAGACTTTTTGATCGCCTAGACCAGCCAACAAGACACAACATGAACGCAGACACCACAACTTGAAACCACGACGAAACCAACGTGCCGATTCTCCCTGCAGAACCCGACGTTTACCCGGACGATCTGTTCGATCTTCCCGAGCTGGAAATGCCCCCGGCGTTGACCGGCTCGCAGTGGTGGGGGCTCTACACGTTGCCGCGGCGGGAAAAGCAGCTCATGCGTCTTCTGCGAGCGATGGAGATTCCGTTCTACGCGCCGCTGGTACCACGTCGCACTCGGTCTCCGGGGGGGCGCGTTCGCACATCATATGTCCCGCTGTTCGCAAGCTACGCGTTTCTCTACGGAACCGACGCATCACGGATTCAGGCGTTAACGACCAACTGCGTTTCGCGCTGCCTAAGCGTTGCCGAGTCCGATCGGCTAACGCACGACCTGAAGCAAATTCATCGCCTGATCGTCTCCGATGCGGCACTAACGCCCGAGGCACGGCTAGAGTCGGGAATGCGGGTCCGCATCAAATCGGGTTCGCTAGCAGGCCTAGAAGGGGTCGTTGTCGAGCGACGAGGCGAAGAGCGGCTGCTGATAGCAGTCGAATTCTTGCAGCAAGGCGTGTCGGTCCAATTGGACGACTTTTTGGTCGAACGGGTCGACTGATGAGCAGCCAGCAGCAAATCGCCGTAAATACCAACCAAATCATTGAATCCATTGGTCAACAGGGTTATCCTATCAGCCAAGGGGTGCAACCACCGAGTTCTCGGGAAATTCAGTCTTTCGCATCTTCGTCCTCTCGCACCATGTTGCAGCGGCAATTCTGCCCTGCTGGTGATAACGTCTGGACCCTGGTCGAATTCCAAAATTGACCGACACGAACGCAACCATCAGGTCTTCATGAACGCACCTTCTAATTCCAAGCGTTTGACAAAGCGAGCGGCGCTGGCCTTGGTAGTCCACGCTGGCGTGTTTTGTCTTTGCTATTGGCTGGCCTTCGGCTTCCGGTTCGACTTCGTGTTCTCTTCAGAGATCCGGGAGATCTTCTGGATTTCTCTGCCAGCCGTCTTGCTCACGAAGCTCGTCGTCTTCTATGCATTGGGCCACTGCCATGTTTCTTGGCGATACGTAACATTCTCCGACTTGGCGCTCTTGCTCAAGGCCTCTTTCTTGTCACTGTTGGCAATCGCGGCCATCAATTATTTCCTGGTCGACAGTTTCCATTCGAGCCCCCTTCAGGCACCGCTGCACATCCCGCGCGGCATTCCACCGATGGACTTCTTGTTGACCATTATGTTGCTTGGCGGTCTGCGAGCCATCTGGCGGCTTTCGAGGGAAGAAGTTCTTCCACGCCTGTATCGCAAGGGATACCACGAGGCGTTCATCGTCGGCGCCAATCACGCGGGCGAATCGCTGGCTCGACAATTGCAATCCGATCCACGGTTGAAGTACACCATTTGCGGATTTCTTGACAGCGACGTCTCGCGACACGGATCGATGTTGGCCGGCATCCCGGTTCTTGGTCACCCCAGCGAGGTCGCACGCTACGCCGCCGGACGTGAAATTAAAGATGTGCTCGTTGTCTCGGGCGCCATCTCGGGTAAGGAAATCCGTCAGTTGATGGATCGTTGCGAGACAGCCGCCATCGCGGTCAAGGTTTTGCCGTCGGTCGACGAGCTGCTGAATAGCAACTACAAGATCCAGATTCGTGATGTGAACATCGCCGACCTTCTACGCCGCGATGCGGTGGAACTCAATAGCCATGCCATCGGCGGGCTGCTGGAAGGAAAGACGGTGATGGTCACTGGAGCCGGGGGCAGCATTGGCTCGGAGATTTGCCGACAAGTCCTACGGTTTTCCCCCCATTCGCTCGTGCTCGTCGAGCGTGCCGAGAATAGCTTATTCACAATCGAACAAGAACTGGTGCGTTCGGCCATCTCGTCCAAGCTGCACCCGTGCGTGGCCGATATCTCCGATGCACAGCGACTCGACCAAATCTTATCGGAACACCGCCCCGACGTAATCTTTCACGCCGCGGCCCACAAACACGTTCCGATGATGGAGTCCAATCCTGGCGAAGCGATCAAGAACAACGTAGTAGGCACAAAGTTGCTAGCCGAGGCTGCCAATCGACACCACGTCGAACACTTCGTCATGATCTCGACGGACAAAGCCGTCAATCCCACGAGTATCATGGGCGTGTCGAAGCAAATTGCCGAGCGGTTCGTGCATGCGTTTGCCGAGTACTCGACCACCACCAAGTATGTGGTCGTCCGGTTCGGCAACGTCCTTGGTTCCGCCGGAAGCGTTGTGCCAACATTCCGGGCACAAATTCAACGTGGCGGACCGGTCACCATTACGCACGAGAAGATGGAACGATTCTTCATGACCATTCCGGAAGCCTCGCAATTAGTATTGCAAGCTGCGGCGATGGGCACCGGTGGCGAAATCTTCGTGCTCGACATGGGCGAGCCGGTCAAGATCGTCGACCTCGCCCGCGATTTGATTCGTTTGTCCGGGTTTACGGAAGACGATATCGACATTGTCTTCACGGGCCTGCGTCCGGGCGAAAAGCTGTACGAAGAACTGTACTTCGACGAAGAAGACATGCTGGCAACCGATCACCCCAAGCTGTTTGCCGCCTATCACCGCCCTTACGATTTAGAAGAGGTTCGCCAGTCCATCGATGAGCTGTTATCAATCGCTCATGGCGACGGCGACACTTTGAGACAACGCCTGAAGCACTTTGTGCCGGAATACCAACTCAAGTCCAAGACGGATCCCGCCGTCTCTACCAACGGTCAAGCTGACAATCAGCCAAAAGACGAACAAATCCTCGACACGTCGGCAGCAGAAAACTAACCGCGACCGACACCTGTATTTGAGCTCTCGCTGTTGAATATTTCCATTTCCAAGCGTTCGGTCGGCCCCGGCTCACCCTGTTTTGTCATCGCCGAAGTTGCGCAGGCACACGACGGAAGTCTCGGCACCGCGCACGCATACATCGACGTCGTCGCACGCACCGGCGCCGATGCGATCAAGTTTCAAACGCATCTCGCCGCAGCCGAGTCGACCCCTGGCGAGCCGTTTCGCGTCAAGTTTTCTCCCCAGGACGAAACGCGATTCGACTATTGGAAACGGATGGAATTTACTCCCTCGCAGTGGGCCGGATTAGCCAAACACGCTGCGGATAAGGAGCTGATTTTTCTGTCGACACCCTTCTCGATGGAAGCGATCGATCTCCTCACGAAAGTCGGCGTACCCGCCTGGAAAGTCGGTTCCGGGGAAGTGACCAACCTGCCCATGCTCCGGCGCATGGCAAGCGCAGGCGATCCGGTGATTCTTTCCAGTGGGATGTCGCCTTGGGAAGACCTGGATCAGGCAGTCAAGACCATACGCCAAGCGGGCGCCGACGTGGCGCTGCTACAATGCACGACGGCCTATCCTTGTCCGGCTGAAAAAACAGGGCTGAACGTCATTCACGAACTGCGCGAACGATATCAGTGCCCCGCTGGACTGTCGGATCACTCCGGCACAATCTATCCGGGGCTGGCAGCAACTTCGCTAGGGAGCGATCTGCTGGAGATTCACATTGTTTTATCGCGCGATTGCTTTGGACCCGATGTGGGGGCGTCGGTTACGCCGACGGAACTCAAGCAGTTGGTTGACGGGATTCGTTTCATCGAAACTTGCCTAAAATCACCGGTGAACAAAGCCGCGGTGGCGGAAGAGATGAGCGAATTGCGAACGATTTTTGGCAAGAGTGTCGTTGCCGCCGAAGACCTTCCCGTGGGGCACATCCTTACGGATGCTGATTTGGCACTCAAGAAACCTGGTACCGGAATCTCCGCTTCGCGCTATGACGAATTGCTAGGGCGTAAGCTCACCCAAGCCGTAACGAGGGACACCATGCTTTCGGAGGATCACCTTGACTGAAGACGGTCGACGAACTGTGTGCGTCGTGCTTGTCGACCGGGCGAATTACGGTCGACTGAAACCGGTCATGCAGGCCATTAAAGCACGTCCCAATCTGCGTCTCCAGGTACTTGCAGCCGGCACCATGGTGCTAGAGCGGTTCGATCAACCGGTTCGGGTGGTTCGCGCCGATGGTTTTGACATCGACGGCGAAATCTACATCGAATTGGAAGGGTCGACCCCGGCTACCATGGCCAAGTCAGTAGGCTTTGGCATGATGGAGTTCGCCAGCGAATTCCATCGCCTAAAGCCCGACATGATGTTGGTGATCGGCGATCGATACGAAGCGCTGGCTGCCGCGGTGGCAGCCGCCTACATGAACATTCCAATCGTGCATGTCCAAGGCGGCGAAGTCAGTGGTTCGATTGACGAAAGTGCCCGGCACGCCATCACCAAGTTCTCGCAATTCCACGTCCCGTCAACAAAGCGATCGGCAGACTACCTGGTACGCATGGGCGAGCGTCCTGAAACAATCATCACCATCGGCTGTCCCAGCAGCGACATCGCGCGAGAACTCGACCTCACACTCGAGTCCGACGTCGTAAACAAACGGGGAGCGGGCATCGACATTGACGTGACCAAGCCTTACTTCTTGGTCCTGTTCCATCCCACCACGACCGAGTTCGGCGTGGAGGGTGAACAAATGAGTGGGTTGCTGGCGGTGCTTGACAAGATTCGCGTGCAAACCGTTTTGCTGTGGCCCAACATCGACGCCGGCGCCGATCGCATCAGCAAGATGATTCGAGTCTATCGCTCGCAACACGACTTGCCCTGGATGCGCACGGTCACGAACTTGACTCCCGAGGAATATCTCCGTGTGTTGGCCAACGCCCAGTGTGCGATTGGAAACTCGAGCAGCTTCGTGCGGGACGCCGGCTACTTTGGCACTCCGGTCGTTCTCGTAGGTCGTCGCCAGCAAGGTCGCGAAACAGACGCACACGTGACGCGAGTTCCGACGGACGAAGACCACATTCGTGAAGCGATACTCAATCAACTGGAACATGGTCGTTATCCGCCGAGCACGCTTTACGGTGATGGGCATGTCTCGGAACGGGTCGCCAAGGCACTAGAAACGATTACTCTTTACATCCAAAAGCGTCTGGCGTTCGTCGACGACGAAAGCTGATCTGTCATTCCTGCACCAACAGGGGCCGTGCACGAACAACACAGGATATTGATCGCGGAGCCGCAAGACTTTAGTCCCCGCGCCGTCTCGATTTTGCAGCAAGTCGGTCAAGTCGATTTGCGTGAATGCGATTCGAGAGACTTAAAGCAGGCGCTACAGGACTACGATGTCTTCTGGTTTCGACTCGCACATCGTATCAGCCGAGAAATTCTCGAAGGCGACATACGATGTCGAATCTTAGCCACACCGGTGACGGGAATCGATCACATTGACCTGGAAGCGTGTGCCGAACGGGGCATTCGGGTCGCTTGCCTGCGTGGAGAGTACGAATTCTTGAAGAAGGTGCGAGCAACCGCTGAATTGACAATCGCCTTGACGCTAGCCTTACTGCGACACATCCCCAAAGCGGCTTCCTCAGTGGAAGACGGAACGTGGAATCGCGACTTATTTCGCGGTCGAGAGTTATTCGAGAAGACCGCCGGCGTCGTAGGCATGGGGCGTCTGGGAAATATCGTAGCCGGCTATTTTCGCACCTTTGGCATGCGCGTCATCGGCTTCGACCCACGGCCAGACTTTCCGCTGGACGTGGCCGAACGCGCGGAATCGCTACACGAATTACTCGAACAAAGCGACGTGGTCAGCATTCACGTCAATTACGAAGAAGCGACACGGCACCTATTTCGCCGAGAGCATTTCGAGCGCATGAAAAATTCTTCCGTGCTGATCAACACATCGCGTGGTGGAATTGTCGACGACGAAGCGATGCTGTGGGCGTTGGACACCGGCCAGATCGCCGGCGCGGCACTCGATGTCCTCGACGGCGAACCGCACATCACGGCCAGCCATTCAGTTATCGAGTATTCACGAAACCACTCCAACGTACTTGTGGTACCACATATCGGGGGCAACACCGAAGAGTCGTTCGTAAAAACAGAAACGTTCCTGGCACTTCGCGTGCTCGAGCTCGCCCGAACCGGCGCGCTTACCATGCGCGTCAGGGCTTAACTGCCAGTTGCGAACGCGGAGAAGTAGGCACCATGAATGAAAAGCTACGCGTCCTAGGGATCGTTCCGGCCCGAGGTGGGTCGAAACGGCTCCCAAGAAAGAACTTGGCGATCTTTGCCGGCAAGCCGCTTGTCGCTCGGGCGATCGAAACAGCACTCGGCGCGAATCGTCTTGATCGCGTGGTCGTCAGTTCCGACGATGCGGATATCCTTCGCATCGCGCGCGGCTACGACCCTCGCATCGCGCTGGCGCGCCCGGCCGACATTTCGCACGATACGGCGTTGGCAATCGAATTCGTCCATCACGCGCTACAGTCTCTGGAATCCGCCGGCGAAGAACGATTCGACGCCGTTTGTCTCATTCAACCAAGTTCGCCCCTCACTCGATCGTCGGATATTGACGAAACGATTGAACTGCTGGAAGGCCACGACATTGATTCGGCCGTCACGGTTTCGAAACTCGACCAGGAGTTTCATCCAATGAAGCTGAAGGTGTTCGAGGGCGATCGCTTGCTTCCCTATATCGAGGAAGAGCAGGGTCGCATGGCAGCCCACGAAATTCCGACCATCTACTCCCGGAACGGTTCCGTCTATGTCACGCGTCGTTGCGCCATCGACGAGGGCAAGATCATTGGAGATGAATGTTTGGGGCATATCATGCCTCGCGAATTTTCGATCGACATCAACGACGAAATTGATTTGGCGTTCGCCGAATTCATGCTTCAACGTCAACCACACGCCACCGCGTAGCCTTTCGCTAGTTCATCCGCAATGCTCATTGCCATCAACTATCACTACATTCGCGAATCATTCGACACGCCGTATCCCGGCATTCACGGCAGCACGCCCGGGCAACTCGCCGCGCAACTCGAAACACTCGCATCGGTTGGTGAGTTCGTTTCCGCGAAACAAATCCGAGACGCCATCGACCACGGTCGACCTCTTCCCGAACGAGCATTGATCGTCACGCTCGATGACGGGCTTCGAGAACAGTACGAAACGGCGTTGCCTGTTTTTGAAAAACTAAACGTGCCGGCTCTGTTCTTCATCAACACGCGACCAATCGACGAGGGGCTTGTATCGGCCGTCCATCAGATTCATCTATTGCGGGCAAACATGGCGCCCGATACGTTCGCCGATCAAGTTCGCGAAAAAATGTTGCAACGCGGTCTTACGATCGACGAGAACGCCGAAGACACCGCCGCGGCACATTACAAGTACGACACGCCAGAAATCAAACGGTTGAAGTACCTGCTGAACTTCACACTCAACCGCGAACAACGAGACGCCATCATCAGCGAAATGTTCGATGAGTTCTTCGATCACTCGGAAAGAACGATCAGCGAGAATCTCTACATGAACCTCGATCAGATCGCGGAACTGGGGCGCGACCAGCGGATCGGCAATCATGCCCATGAACATCTTCCGCTGGGGCTGCTTACTTCAGAGAATCAACACTTGCAGTTAAGCCGCTCGGCCGATTTGCTTACCCAATGGGCCGGCTATCGACCCTATGTATTGAGTTACCCCTATGGCTCGCGCGACGCGGCGAATCGTGTGGCCTCGCAAGTTGCCGAGAGTCACGGCATTCGCTTTGCGTTCACCATGGAACGGGCCAGCAATCCCAACCTTGACGAACCCTTGCACCTGGCTCGCTTCGACGGCAACGACGTCCCCGGTGGCAAAGTGGCGATGTGGGATGCCTCGGAGATGTTCACAGCACCACCCACACGCACATGGTTCACCAAGATCAACCAGGAAGAGCCAAGTGGTCCACCCGTCATGTTGAGAAAGTCGGATTCCTGATGGACAAGTCCCCCATTTTCATCGGCGGCCTAATGAAAACGGGAACGTCTCTTCTCCGGAAGCTCATGGCCGGACATCCTAATATTTTTGGTGGACTGGAAACATTTTGGTTTAGCGAGGACATGCTACACAACTGGCGAGATGCAGGTTCCAAACGCCAGCAATTCCTTCGCGACTTCTTCGATATTTCGGAGTCCGACTCTGAAGGCATTCGTGCACAGTCTGAGTCGGGAATCGATTTCTTCGATCGCTGCATGTGGTTTTGCACTCAGCGGGCAGACAAGCAACGCTGGGTCGAAAAGACACCGGACAACATTTTGCACATGGGCCTCATTCGTGAACACTGGCCCAAGGCGCATTTCCTGCACGTCGTGCGAGATTTCCGAGATGTTTTCGCTAGTTGGAAACGCAGGGACAAATCGCTGGATGAGTTTATTACCAAGACGCATGAAGTGATGGGTGCCGTGGGTGATTTGGCCGGTCAACGAACGAACTGGTATGCCGAGATCCGCTACGACGGACTTGTCATGAATACGGAACAAACTCTGAAAGATGCAATCGAATTCGTTGGCGAACCATGGGTCGAGGGCTTGGAGAATTACGACGGTGACAATTCTGATCACCAGAAGGTATTGCAAGTAACCGGCAAGTCGTCGCCCACCATGCAGTCCCTTAGCAAGCCAATCTTTACAACGTCTGTTGGCCAATGGAAAGAAGTGCTTAGCGACGAAGAAGTCTCCGTTCTGCAGCGCGAGCTGGGGGACTACATGACCACCTGGGGGTGGTCCTAAACATCGTTACCTTCAACCGCCTACGGTTCAAAGTTAAGGTCTAAAGAAAGATTCCCGTTCTCGTGAATTCCAGCGCTGACCAGTCAGACTCGGCTTGCCTCGAAGCAGAGACACACGATTTTGATCGGAGTGATCTTGTTGACTGGCTTGAAGAGGCCTTTGCGTTCATGCACGCCTCGAACTTGCAAGAGGAATTGACGATTAACGGCATGGATGTACTTGATGTACTTCGATGGGAACTCTATCTCAAAACGCGGAAGGCCTTAACAGGGCCAAGTACGAATTCGCAGGGCTACCCGCAGCGGCTCTGGGAACGCATCCGTTTTGCAGGCTATAGCCTTCGGGAGATGACCGGTGACCGCGGAGCTAAACGCCAGTCCGACAGGCTACATCCGGCCGAGGTGATCTTCTGGCCTTGCGAGCCTACGCATCTGCAGTCTCACGTTCCGGTCATGGCAGCGGTTGCCCAACAGGGTCACTCAACTGCCATGATCGTTTCCAAACCCAGAGTATTCGATTTGGCGAAGATGGCAGGCGTATCGCCCATGTATGCACCTGCCCTGTCGAACGAGATTGCCGTGGCCAGACGGGCTGGCAAGCGTCACGCAGCACGGATTGCGAGAGTATTTAATTCTCTGGGATCGGCATGGCCGCAACTGCCGAAATTGGAGAAGGTCATCCTCGCGATCGAAGATACGTTCATGCAACTCCTGCCAGATCTCCATGCCACAAACCGAATCTGCCAATTGATTCTAGAGCAGCTCAATCCTCGCGCGATCATCGTAGGCAACGACTTGACCCATCAAGGACACGCGATGTGCCTTCAGGCGAGGAAAGCCGGGATCAAGACGGCGTGCATGCAGCACGGCAGCATCGCGCTAAACCCGCTCAACAAGTATCGGATTGCAAACTTATCGATCATGTATGGCGAAAACGCTCGAAGCCGATTGATCGAGTCTGGCCTTTCACCTAATTCCGTAGTCGCTTGTGGAGCGCCCTACCTCGACAATCGTGTTGCCCAAACGGGGAAAGTGGACCCAACGATCGCGGAGCATGCGAAACTAGACGCATCGAAGCCCTATGTTTTGATTGCGTCCTCTGGACCAGGCAGCAATATCTCATTGGACCACCACCTTGATCTCGTGGAATCGATCACACGTCTCAGCGCCGAGCTGCCAGAGATCGAGTTCGTCGTCAAGCTCCATCGCAAGGATCGAGCAAAATACTTTGAGGATGCGACGTCCCGAATTCCAGGATCTCGATTGCGATACGTGCCGCATGGGACGAAAGGGCTCCCCAGAGACATCTTCTCCTGGCTACAAGGCGCAGCTGCCCTGATCACAGGCGCTTCAACGGTCGCCGTCGAAGCGATGCTCTTATCGGTGCCCGTTATCACGGTCGATTTGGCAGGCGAGCTAACGGATGTGGATTTCATAAACTCCGGGGCAACGATCCACTGCCAAGACTACCAGGGGCTGGTGAATGAGGTTCGAAGACTTGTGCTCTTCGCCGAGACCTCCGCCTTGACTCAAGAAAAATCGAACGTCTATCTGAACCGCATGTTCTATCAGCCTGATGGGAAGGCATCGCATCGCGCTGCAAGCGCCATCGGGTCGCTGTTCAATGGTCAGACGACACCAAACTGCCAGAATTGATGATTGCACGCCTCTTCGATCCATCAGCCCGATCATCGTCTCGGCACCTGAAATCCGAGTTTCCCACACACACTTGATTCACTAAAGCCACCGCCTGATGTCAACCACTCAACGGATCGTCCTCTTAACGGGAAACCAACTGCGCCACAACTATGTCGCCAGACGGCTCGACGCGACAACGCAACTTGTCGGCGTATTGCGAGAAGGCAAGGCCAAGTTGGTATCGAAGCCCGAGGAGCTTACTGACGAAGATCGTACGACCGTCGACGAACATTTTTCGCAGCGCGCCGCCGCCGAACGAAAACTGTTGGGCGAAGATATTCCGCTGCCTGAGGTGCCAATCCGAGAGGTCCAACACGGTGGTTCGAGCACCGAAGAGGTCTTCGATTGGGTGCGGTCTCTGGAGCCTGACTATGTCGTCTTGTTCGGCACGAGCATTATCAAGAATCCGTTGCTTTCAGCGTACGATCTCCGCATGGTCAACATCCACTTGGGGCTTTCACCCTACTACCGAGGCACGGGAACGAACTTTTGGCCCCTGGTTGATCGCTGTCCCGAATGTGTCGGCGCTACGATTCATCTCGCCGTGTTGAATGTTGACGCCGGCGCGATCCTGAAGCAGGTTCGCCCGAACGCGGAGGCCGGCGATGGAGCTCACGAATTGGGCACGAAGACAATCATGGCAGCCGTGGCTGCGCTCCCATCAGTCGTCGAACGATTCGACAAGGGAGACCTCGAACCGCAAAAACAAGACCTCTCCATAGGCAAGGTTTTCCGCCGCAAAGACTTCAACGCAAACGCCGTACGGACGCTCTGGGACAACTTGTCCTCCGACATGATGAACTCCTATCTCGCCGATCGGGCCGCGCGGTTGGCCAAGTACCCGATCGTCGAATGACCCTCGTTTCATGCCAACTACCACGGTCACGAAAAAGAAAACACACATGAGTTCGCACCTATTGTTCAAAGCAGGCAGTACGATCGCATAACCACATGCTAGGCAAGCTAAAAAGTTTGGCATCCGACAGCATGATCTACGGCGCCAGCTCCGCGCTGAGCCAGGTGATCAACTTCTTACTGCTGCCGCTGTATACGCATTACTTGACCAAGGCCGATTACGGTACTTGGGCGATGCTCAATATCGTGCTGTTGCTCTTTGTGCCTCTGGCCAACGTCGGCATGTCGAATGCTGTGTTCCGACGTTTTAACACCTGCAAAGATGACGAGGAGCGACAAGATGTTCTCAGCACGGGGCTGCTTAGCGTGTTGGGTTCAACCCTGCTGCTGGGCGTGTTGTGTTTGGTGTTCGCCGCACCGCTGACCGGCATGCTAACCAGTCATGCTGACGGTGTTCTGCTGATGCGGCTGACGATCATCACGGCGATGATCAACAGCGTTGGCGCGATTACGATGGTCGTCTTGCGTGCTGATCGTCTGGTGCGTACTGCCGCCACGATGAACATCTTGCGGCTGCTGGTGACCATTGTGGTTTCAATCGTGCTGGTTGCATGGTTGAAAATGGGGCTCTCTGGCGCAATTATTGGCATGCTGGTCGGCGCCGTCATCGGGACGATGGCCCAGTTCTACGTCACGCGTCACGCGTTCCGCATGAGAATGCGATCCGACGCATGGCGGTCGATGATCAGTTTCGGGTTGCCGTTCATTCCTCATCAAGTGCAAGCCGTCCTGCTGACCGTGTTCGGCCAATTCGTCGTCCTCGACCGGCTGGGCGAATCCGAGGGTGGTCTCTATCGTGTGGCCGTCATGTTTGCCGTGCCCTTTACCTTCGTGGTTCATGCGGTGCAGAAAGCCTGGGTGCCGTTCAAGTTTCAAATCCATGCCCACGACGATGATCCTGAAGGATTCTTCCGAACCGCGGTAACCTACTACTTCGCCTTGACCACCTATCTTTGGGTCGGCGTC
Organism: uncultured Planctomycetaceae bacterium; assembly: GCA_964576465.1. Classification (GTDB taxonomy): domain Bacteria; phylum Planctomycetota; class Planctomycetia; order Pirellulales; family JAEUIK01; genus CAZNXE01. The sequence continues at coordinate 9,219 of CAZNXE010000040.1, read as the reverse complement.
AGTGTGTGGGGCCCCTTGGCGCTGTTGCTGATGACCGACGCACAGTTTCACGAAGCGGCAATCTTAATACCGGTCGTGGCCTCCATTTCCCTGTGCAGGGGCCTGTACTTCATGCTCGGCACCGGGATTGAATTATCCAAAAGCCCACGCACGCTGCCGTTGGTTAGTTTCGTAGGTTTGGTAACTGTCGTTGGCACGACATTCCCCCTTGTCAGTGCGATGGGAGCCACGGGCGCGGCTTGGGGAACCATTATTGGCTGGACCGTCATGGCCGTGGCAATCTATATGCTATCGCAACGCCAGTTTCGCGTGCCCTATGACTGGCCTTCCCTGTTTACATTCCTGAGCGGCTCCATTGTGTGCGTCGTCCTGTCGCATCAGGCTCAAATCAGCATGAACATTCCGGGGCGAGTGATGTTGGCCCTAGGATTGTCAATCGCCTATCCGGTACTTGTGATGCTCACCCTCTTACGATCGTCGACCGAACGGGCTCGCATGCGAGAACTCGGCAAACGATTGCGAGGGCTACTCCAGAAGAAGCGACCTCAACCAACAACTGACACAGCGACATTGGAACTTAGAGATGAACTTTCTGTAGCCGTGGAAGAAGAGAATGCCGCAATCGACAATACTCGCTTTCCCATGCCCAACAAGCCATCAACAAACACGATTTAGACTGCGATCCGAACCAACGTAGGTTGCATGCCGGCGAAATCCTTGCCGGCACGGTTCAAACCAGAAGGACGTCAACGAATGGGGATGCTGTTTTTCAGATTGCTCCGCAAGTTTGTCATCGCCCCTGCAACAAAGTGGTACCGCCGCAAAGCAGTCATTCAACAACTCGAATCGCTAGCGGGATTGGGCCACGGGGTATCCGTTCGAGGGCCCTTCACGATCGGTAACCCGTGCAATACCTATTTTTCTGAAGATGTCTCGATCAATCCAGGATTCGTCGCCAAAGGCGCGGGGAAACTGACCCTGGGAGCCCATGTTCATCTGGGCGAAAACATCACGGTGATCACGCATAACCACACATTCGAGAAGCCCAAATGTCTCCCCTACGACGAAAGCAAAACAATCGGAGACGTCGTGATTGGTGATTGTGTTTGGATCGGCGACCGCGTCATGATCATGCCAGGGGTGTCCGTCGGCGAGGGGGCGGTTTTGGCTGCAGGGTCGATCGTCACAAAAGACGTACCGCCGCTGGCCGTCGTGGGCGGCTCTCCGGCGAAAGTCATTCGCTACCGCAACAAAGAATACTATCAATCGCTTCGACAGCAGGGACGCTACCACTTGTGGCCGCGGGCTCACGATCAGGTTAATCGCCGCAAGACAAAGATTCACCGCGGCACAAACAATGCCACGCATCCGTAGAACGCTCCTTTGCAAAGCTCTATACCACTGACGCAACAACCCCCAAACGCACTGCAAGCTACAACGGTCGATCCGTCATCAACACAACCCCCGCTCGTCGATGGCGTGGAAGTCCTGTAGTGTGTGTGCTTGCACGCACGTCTCGTTGCGTCCTACCGTCACTCGGCACACTTGAACTCGTTGCGGAGCCCAACCGGATGGCCACCCCATTCGATATCATTCTCGCCCAACATGATGTACCGGTAAAACGACGACCAGAGCCAGTCGCCAACACGCTGTACAAGTTGATGTTTGACAGGATTGAAATGAACGTAATCAACGCAACGTTTGAGATCCAATGCATCACGACACGTGCGTGCAAGCACACACACTACTTGACTCACCAGAACAATCACACGAAAAGTGAGCCCGCCAAGCGGGAGCCTAAGTGACACACGCAATCGCGTCGCTATTCGAGTTTGAGTCGGTTGACAACTGCATGCTCTGTGGGAGCCCGGAGCAGCATGATGTAGGCGGAGTATCTTGGCTAGGAATCGCATTCTCCTACTGTTACTGCAAGCGTTGTGGTCTCAAGTTCATGCGTCCGCGCCCGACGGCTGAGAGTTACCAACGATTCTATCGGGATCATTTTTGGCAACAGAAGATGCATGCCGAGGGATTCACTACCGCTGAAGGATTCGATGACACTCAGCTTGACCAGCTCGACTATCGCATGTCCAAGTACAAGAGCGTGTACGGGCGTCTCACTCGCCACCTTCAGAAAATATTTCCTCTAGGGTCAGAACATCGAGTGCTTGAGGTTGGGTGTGGATTCGGTTTTTCTCTTGAATGGCTCAATCGCGACTATGGTTGCGAAGTCTTTGGGATCGAGCCATCAGAAGAGTCACGACAGAGATGTGTAAAAGCGAAAGCGATTCACATGTTGGCCGGAGCGGCAGAGGAATACTTCATAGATCAGGTTCCGAAAGATCGGTTTGATGTCGTGTTGTTTCGACATTGTCTAGAGAACATCGTAGATCCGCGGAGCATTCTGACGGGGGTTCGTGATGTTCTTGCACCGGGTGGGATCGTATTGGTCTACACGCCGAACATAGAGTATTTCAATAGTATGAATCCGTACCATCCGTACATCTACAGCCCAAGCACACTTAAGAGACTGCTAGGACAAGCTGGCCTTGGGACTTTCTATGTTGATACGTCTCCCACATTGGCTGAACGTGATGCCGCTGTGCGCCTTCTGAACCCGAGTTACGAAGTAGCATGCGCGGCACGATCCGCCGAGCCTTATGACCCGGAGTACCCGGAGTTCAACGCAGTGAAACTCGCCCAAAGCCACGACTTGGGATACAAGTGCCGAACTTGGGCTGAACTTCGGCTACGGGATCTCGGCGTACGCATGGCTAAGCGCACGTTGGCGCAACTGACCGGCCAGAAAAAATAATCTCGTAAAGATCACAACAAGGTGGTTTCGTCAGACAGACCGTTAAACACAGGATTGTTGCTTTCGTTCCTAACTCCAGGTTGTCTTAAACCAAAGAATATTGATTCACTTTTCCGAATTCACACCAGTGATAACCTCCTAATACAAAAACCCGCTGCACCCATCAAACCGCCACTTCAATATTCGGAAACCCTCAATGGCTTAGACATACTGCGCTGGTTCGAGCACGCCTTTCCCATCATGCATGCCAGCGCGTGGGGCCCCTTGTTGCGGCACGGGGAAATCGATGTATTGGACGCTGGGATCGTGGGCTTATATTTTCATGCCTTCAAATTCTTACGGCGTGATCGAAGTAAGGACCAAGAAAAGCAGGGCATGATTCGTCGCACAAAAAGGCAGACGAAGATTCTAGGATCCCGGGCAAAACAAGCCCTGGAAGACCTTGCAACTAGCCGGCGATCAGCACCGCTGGAGCACGCCGACATTCTGTTCTGGCCATGCGAGCCGACACACGTTAAGGCCATGTTGCCCGTCATGCGTTGGCTCGACGAACAGCAGATTTCTTCAACCGTGTTTGCCTGCCGCGCCAAGGTTTTTCGCGAACTGGAAGCCCACGGCGTTCAAGCTATTTTTCCCAATGCCCATTGGGGCCGGGAAATTCGACAAGCAACTCGTTCCGGGAGGAAGCAAGGCGCCAAACTGCGCACCGCTAATCTCTTCGATCTCAGCGATCTTCGCCCATTTGATAACACGACTGAGTTGGTCAAAATGGTGCGTTTTCAAACGGCGCAACAAATGCCGCATGTCTATGCGACAACGGTGAATACGCAAGAGATACTCCGGCGTATTGAGCCTCGCGTGATTGTCGTCGGCAGTGATATCACTTTCCAGGGACGCATCGCGTGCCGCATGGCGCAGGCTGCTGGAACTCCGAACGCATGCGCGATGCACGGTTTAGTGGCGAGCAATCCAACGCATGCGTTACACATTGCCGACAGATATCTCACCTATGGCAACAATGCCAAGCAGTTTCTAACGAGCGTCGGATTCCCCGGCGAACGCATCACAGTCTGCGGTGCTCCCTATTTGGACGACTGCCCGAAGCAATCAGGGCACATCAACGAGACGATCCGGAAGAATCTATGTCTGGACAACACAAAGCCCTACGTATTGGCCGCCACATCGGGCCCCGGCAACAGCGTCTCGCACGAGCATCATGCGCAAATCATCGAGACACTTTGTCGTGCAAGCATTCAACTGCCACACGTGCAATTCGTGGCCAAGCTGCACCGCAAAGATCACCTCGCCTACTATGAGCGAGTTATGTCGCAAGTGCCCAATTCTAAGTTAAGCGTCACCCCCTATGGGGCGGAAGGTTATCCTGGCGACATCTTCGATTGGCTCCAAGGTTGCACGGTATTGCTGACCGGTGCTTCGTCGGTAGCTACCGAGGCGATGTTGATGGACGTACCGGTGATTACAATGGACTTTGTCGACGAGATTGGCAAAATCGACTTCATCGCCCAGGGTGCAACGACCCACGTTACAACCCCTGATGCGTTGATCGAAACGATTCAAGCAATAGTAGATTCGCCCGAAGATGCGGCGGCGGCAAGCAACAAATCTGAAGCGTATCTGGAAAACATGTTTCTCAGTCACGATGGCCGTTCGGCCGAGCGAGTGGGACAGGAACTTTGCCGCATGGCCGGATTGTCTAACTAATGGTCGATATGCCAAAAGACTCAACCTCTAAAACGAACTCGCAGGTGAAGAACGCCGACGAGATCACGGTGCTGATTCCCGCCGCCGGACGAGTGGCCGAAGGCGTGATGGCGCTGTCGAATATCTCGTGTCCGGCAATGGTTCCCGTCGCAGGGCGGCCCGTGATTCACTGGACCTTGACGTACTTACGGTCGCTGGGGCTGAAGCACTTTGTGATCGCCGTGGCCCATCGCGGCATGTTCATTGAAGACTTCGTGGCCTACACTTTTGGCCAAAATGCGGACATTCAGTTCATCGTGCCGTCGAAAGACGGAGGGCTCGGACTCACGGTCCATGAACTGGCCGAGCACGCGACCACCCGTTCCAGTCTCGTCGTACTGGGCGACACGCACTTCCAATTCAAAGACCCGAAGACCCTCGAGGATGCTTCCCCTCTGGTACTTACCAGTGCAGTTGAAGAATCGTATCGCTGGTGTACTGCTGAGACAGACTCGGCGGGATTCGTCACCACGCTGCACGACAAAGAACCAGATCTACCCGGCACGCATCACGACGCATTGATCGGCGTGTATTACTTCCCCGATACAAAGACATTGCAAGAGAACGCCCGGTTGGCTGTTCAACGTGCCGAGTCGCAATCGCGGCTAACGGCAATGGCCGATCTGCTGAAACTAACCGGCGAGATGCAACCGATTCGTGCCGAAACCGCCGGCGATTGGCTCGATTGCGGCAATCCCGACCGTCAGGCCTCGTCGCACCGGTCGTTGCTACAAAAGCGCGAATTCAACGAACTCTCGATTGACCCGGTGCTGGGCACCATCACCAAACGGAGTCGGCACGTCAAGAAGTTCATCGACGAGATCAACTTCATGCGTCTACTGCCGCCCGATTTGGCCGTGCTGTTCCCTCGCATCATCGATTACTCCACGAATTGGGATGAACCGTACGTCACGCTCGAATACTACGGATATCCGTCACTGGCCGAGGTGTTCGTGTTTGAAAATGTCGATCCCGGCATTTGGGAACAGATCTTCGTGCACCTTCGCGAGATCATCACCGTCGGGTTCATGCGCCGCCGCCGGCCACTTTCGCGTGAAGACTTGCATGAGATGTACGTGGTCAAGACGCGCAATCGTCTTGAGAATTTGCGTGCGTCGCCCGAGCTGCTGAAAATTGTCGAACACGACGGACCCATTACAGTCAATGGCCGCGAGATGGCCAATCTGCCACGCATGTGGGATCTGCTGGAAGGCGAGGTCGATCGGCTCGCCGAGAACGTGCAGGGCAACGTGATCCATGGAGACATGTGCTTCTCCAACATTCTTTACGACATGCGTTCGCGCATCTGCAAACTGATCGATCCCCGCGGAAGTTTCGGATCAGCCGGCTTGTACGGCGATTCGCGGTACGACGTTGCCAAACTCTATCACTCGGTCTACGGACTATACGATTTCATCACGAACGATCTATTCCACGTTGAAGCCGACGGACCCAACATCCGCTTGGAGATCTGTTCAAGGCCACAACACGACCATATTCGCGAGCGTTTCGAGAAGGCCTTTTTTGGCACCTTCGATCGACGAGAAATTTTGATTCTGACAGGTGTCTTGTTCGCCAGCATGCCGGCATTGCACTACGACACCCCACGCCGGCAACTGGCGATGTACGCCCGAGCGATGCAACTGTTCGACGAAGCGTTCCACGACGACAATCCTTCTGACTCTCAACCAAAGCAAAATCATGCGAATATGCGTTGACATCGACGGTGTAGTCAGCCGGCTCCGCGAGCCCAACCAAGACTACGCCGATTTAGAACCCATGCCCGGGGTAAAAGAAAAGCTGCAAGCGCTGCGTGCCGCCGGGCATTACATCATCCTCTTCACGGCACGGCACATGAAGACGTGCCAAGGGAACGTCGGCTTGGTGATTGCCCGCAAAGGCGCAACGACGCTGAACTGGCTTGCCAAACACGAAATCGAATACGACGAGATCTACTTTGGAAAGCCGCACGCCGATATTTATCTCGACGACAACGCCATGCGTTTCGAGTCGTGGGATGCGATTGCCGGCAACGGCAGCAGCTTCCCGCTGAGCGCTGAAAAACAGAAGACCCAAGAACAACAGGACACTGCAAAGGGATGATCGCCGTGATGCCCATGGCTGGACGTGGAAGTCGCTTTGCCGACATTGGCATTGCCACGCCCAAGCCGCTGATCGATGTTCGTGGTCGTCCCATGTATTCCTGGGCGATGGACAGCCTGCCCCTCGCGCTGGTCGAGAAGGTCGTATTCGTCTGCCTTCGCGAACACCTCGAACAGTGCAAATTGCAAGAGGACATCGAGTCGCGATACGCGGAACTTGATCCCGTGATCCTTGCCATCGACGACGTTACCGAAGGACAAGCGTGTACGGTACTCGTGGCACGAGACTATATCGATAACGATATGCCACTGGTGATCTACAACGCCGACACCTACTGCCGCACCTCGTTGGACCAAACCTTGCCCGCGTTGCAAAAGAAGGCCGACGGCGTGCTCAGCGTGTTCAAAGCTCCCGGCGACAAGTGGAGTTTTGCACGCACCAACGAGGAGGGGCGCGTGGTGGAGACCGCCGAAAAACGCCGCATCTCGGAGTGGGCCTGCACGGGGCTCTATCACTTTTCGCGCGGGGCGGACTTCGTACGACACGCCGATGCGATGATCGCCGACGACCATCGCACGAATCGAGAATTTTACGTTGCACCGCTCTACAACCGCCTCATCGCCGAGGGAGCCGATATTCGCATCGACGAGGCACTCGATGTTTGGGTACTAGGCACGCCCGAGGATTTGGACCATTTCAACCAACACTACAAGTCGTGATGACCAAGGCACAGCCCACAAAAGTTCTCCACGTGCTCAACAGCGCCTCCGGCGGAGCCGCCATGAGCTCGATCGGCTTGATGGAGTCGCTACGCAAACAAGGGATCGAAGCGTGCGCGGTTTGCCACGATGCAGGCGGACAAGCCGAACGCGATTTGCTGGCGGAAGCTACGCAGGGCAACGTGATCTTCACACCGTTGTACTGGTGGAATCGCAAGATTCGCGCCAAGACCTGGAAGCGCCCGTTGATCGAAGCCTATCAACTAAAGCGAACCGGCTTCAAACGCGGCTCGGCAGAAAAGGTGACACGGTTCGCCCAGGAACAACAAGCCGACTTGATTCACACCAACACCATTTGCACGCCCGAGGGTGGCACCGCGGCACGAAAACTGGGGATCCCACACGTGTGGCACCTTCGCGAGTTGGTCGGTCCGGGGCGACCCTTTCGACTTCCACTCGAAGGAAACAGCTTGGGGCGGTACTTGGCCAAACAGTGCTCGTTTCTCGTCGCAAATTCCAACGTGACGGCCGATATCGTGCGTGACTGGTTGCCCGAGGGCCTGCTTCAGGTCGTTCCAAACGGCATCGACCTTTCACAGTTCACGGTCCGCCAGACGACACCTTCTGGCAAGAAGCTGGTCGTGGCAATGGTCGGCAGTATTACCAGCAATTGGAAAAAACACCCGTTGTTCGTCGACGCAGCCTCCCACGTCGATTCGTCGCTCGACCTTGAATTCCGTATTTATGGCCACGATCCATCGCAAGGTGGCACGGTGCCCGGCAACGCCTACGCCGATGCGCTGCACGTTCAGATCGATCGCTTGGGGCTCCGCGAGCGGTTCTCCTTTCCAGGCTTCCTTTCCAATCCTGTCGACATCATGTCGCAGATCGACATCCTTGTGCATCAAGCCGACGACGAGTCGTTCGGTCGCGTGATTGTCGAAGCCATGGCAGCCGGGATTCCGGTCGTGGGCGTTCGCGGCGGCGGAGTCGGAGAAATTGTGATCGACGGCAAGACCGGACTACTAGGACCGCCAAACGACGCAACGGCGCTGGCCAAAGGAATCGAGACACTGGCTCGGGACGCCGAGCTACGTCAACGCATGGGAATCGCGGGGCGCGAGCTTGCCGAAACGACCTATTCGCTGGAAAGTTGCGCTGCGGGTATCTTGGGCGTGTATCAAGCAGCCATGAGTCGGCCGCTTTGTCGAGGCTAAACGTGAATGAAGGAAAAGATACGGACTGACACCATGGGCTACTCAATCTGCATTCCGAACTATAACTACGGCGACTACATCGGCCGAACGATCCAGAGTGTTCTCGATCAGACGTACGACGAATTCGAAATTCTCGTCTCGGACAACGCCAGCAGCGACAACTCGGTCGAAGTCGTCCGCGGCTTCAACGACGAACGCGTTGAAGTTCACGTAAATCGTTGCAATGTCGGCTTTGCCGGCAATCTCGACCGCGCCGCACGACACGCGACGAGCGAGCGGATGATCATGTTGTCTTCCGACGACCTGATGAAACCCGATGCGTTGGAAACCTATGACAAGTTCCTCAACGCTCTCGGCACTTCGGCCTCGCAAGCCATCGTCAGCTCCTCAGCCGACATAATCGATTCAAACGACAACCTCACGGGACGACTTCCTCCGGAATGGGCCGTATGGAAGGAGACCGACCGCGTAACGGAATTAGAATCGGTAGTCGATGCCCCGGTGTATCGCGTTTCTGTCAGCGAACTATTGCGACGTTGCCTGACCACGATGAAATCGCCGTTCATGTTTGCTTCGACCTGTTATCCGCGAAAACTATACGAAT
>CAZNXE010000039.1:24294-27709 GCA_964576465.1 uncultured Planctomycetaceae bacterium | reverse complement strand
ACAGTCCGCCGGCAGCTCCTGGACTCTCTACTTCTCCGGCAATTTTTTCGAAATACGACTTGCCGTGATTCCGTTCAAGTTCCGGCTTGGGATCGAACAGATCCATCTGGCTCGGCCCACCATTCATGAAGAGCTGAATGACCGAGTTCGCTTTTGGAGTGAAGTCTGGCGATCGGCGTTTGAGATCAAACACATTTCGTTGGCCGCGGTCGCCAGCCAGCAAGTCTTCGCCAAGCAACGACGCCAGCGCCGTGCCGATCATTCCGCTGCCAACTTGCTGAAAGAAATCGCGCCGCCCCTGTAAGAGCTTCGACGGAATGTGCGACATCACGGCACCTCTTAATCGATGTAGACGAGCGTGGCGGAGTTGAGTAGCGCGTGGCAATACGTATGCAGCGCCCGGCGTGCGGCCGCCTCGGGGTTTGGCGTAGCACTATGCACGATCAAGCGAGGTGGGTTGTGAGTCTGGCCATAAACACCATCGTCCCAATCTTGTCGATAGGTCATGCCGTCCTCCTCGGCAATGAAGACAATCGCCATGCTTTGCCCAGAATCAATGCGGTCTCGAAGCAACGCAAGATCCTCGGGCGATGCCTCGTCGGTGCGGACATAGTTTCCACCTTGGTCGGCAGCGGCGGGGGCTATGTAGTGTCCTAAGCTGACGAGTGGTTGCATCCCCGATGCCATTTCTTGGTGGAAGCGGCTCCAAGTCATGGCCTCAATGCCCGAGGGAATAGCTGCCGCTGCCTGGCAAATCGCGTGATCGTCGGTCGTTCCCAATTCGAGATGCGCATCGACAATGTCCACTTCACTTAGCGAAGTCAGATCGAACTCGATCAATCCATAGCGGCGGCCCTCTTCTCCTGCATGACTCGACCACACGGAAATGAGATCGTCCTCCGAGATACGGTCCGGTTCGCTCTCACGAATCCAAAGATGCTTGCCGGCGAGCACCACATGTTCCGTGCCGGGGTCTGCCTCGAACCATTGGGCCGCCAGTTGATCGATTGCCGACAGACTTGCAGTTCGCTCAGCCGTCGTCGGCGGACGCGAGGCAACCATCCGGTAGGCTACTTCGACCTGTGCCAAACGGTTCGCACCGGCCTGTTGCCAAACGCGATCGGCAAACGCGCCGGCTAGCTTGTAGACCATTTCATTGTTGGTGAGATGCAGCGCCTGCGGCGCCACGATTGACTCGCTGCGCTCAACGTTGTTGGGATCCATTTGGGCAACGTCGAAGTTGTTCAGAATCGTGAGCGGCTGCGTGCGCCGTTTCTGAATGTAAATGCTCCTGCGAAAGCGACCCTCGGCCGATGCGGAGATGACCAACCCATCTTCGCGGGCACGAAACCCATCCGCAGGGCCAAAGGGAGTTAGGTCGAGCTGCCCCGCCAGCGCGAGCAGCGTATCGCGAAGCACCTCGCCTTCCATTCGACGTAGTGGCATCCGGCCCAACAGTTCGTTCGTCGGATCAAGTTCTGCATATGCCGCCGTGGAGCGCGATGTTTGTCGATAGACGGTGGAGTTCATGATCAGCCGATGGAGTGACTTCACACTCCAACCATCGCGAATGAATCGCACGGCTAGCCAATCGAGAAGCGCCGGGTGCGTGGGCAGCGCGCCGGTCTTGCCGAAATTGTCGAGCGTCTTGACGATGCCACGTCCGAAATGATGTTTCCACACGCGGTTGACCATCACGCGGGCGGTGAGCGGATGGTCGTCCGCAATCATCCATCGCGCCAGCGCAAGCCGACGCCCGGTTTGTTGGGCTCCTTCCCAAGGTGGCGAAACCACAAAGGGCGTACGACCATCGGTTAATACCGACGGCACACCAGGCCCGACAAGCCTTCCCGGGGCAAGATAATTGCCACGGGCAAGAATGTACGTGGGCGAGGGAGTGCCCCGATCCCACAACGCGCGAACCAGCGGCTGGTTCTCGGGTTTGCCGCCGGCTTGTTGCCACGCTTCACGTTCTTCGCTGGTGATGTAGGGCAAGTAACGATCGCGGTCGCCGGGTGAATGCTCGGCTTTGCGATCGGGGGTGAGCCAGTCGTGCTCGTCCCACGCTCCTTTGAAGATGGCAGCCAAACGGTAATAGTCGCGGTGCGGGATGGGGTCGAATTTGTGCGTATGACAGCGCGCACACTTGATCGTTAGCCCTAGCAGGGCCGAACTGAAAACTTCGATCTGATCGTCGATCAATTCCAGACGATCAGGCACGAAGGACGTAATCGGAGCGTAGGTTCCATCGGCGGCCATGCGAAGAAACCCGGTGGCCACAAGATTGTCGTGGATCTCGGGCGTAATCTCTTCGGCATGTTCGTAATCGGCAAGCTCATCGCCAGCCAATTGTTCAAGCAGAAACCGGTCGTACGGCTTGTCGTTATTGAACGCACGAATGACATAATCGCGGTATCGCCAAGCATGCTCGCGAATGCGATCGGCATTCTGCCCCCCTTCGGAGTCGGAATAGCCGGCCAGATCGAGCCAATACTGACCCCAGCGTTCTCCGTATCTGGGTGAAGACAGCAGACGATCGATCATCTGCTCATAGGCATGGTCCGCCCGATCGTCGACGAAGGAGTCGACCTCCTCGGGCGTTGGCGGAAGACCGATCAAGTCGTAATACGCACGCCGAATCAATGTGCGGCGATCGGCCGGCGGCGAAAACGCCAGACCTTTGGCCTCCAAGCGATGTAAGAGAAATGCGTCGACCGGCGATCGCAATTGTTCAGGGTGGTCAACCTCGGGTGCGGGGGCGGCATGCGGTGAACGGAACGACCAAAACTGCCGATCTTCGTCGCTGACTAACTTGTCGGGATCGGTCGAAGCGACATCGGGGGTGATCTCTTCTTCGTGCAGGCCTTCGGCGATCCATCGACTCAGTGTCTCGACTTCAGACGACGAAGGCAGTTTGACGCTGGCGTAGGCCAGTTTGCGATGAGGTGGCATCTCCCCGGCAAGAATTCGCTTCAGCAGAAGACTCTCTTCTGGTTTGCCGGCAACCACCGCGGGCCCCGACTCACCGCCCGCCAGCAGCGACGCCTTCGAGCGAACATCAAGCCCTGCTTCGCGTGTCCGCGAACCGTGACAGGTGACACATCGCAAAAGCAGGATGGGCAGCACGTCGTGTTGATTGAGCTTGTCCCGCGCGCCAACCTTGGCACCTTTGATGTGTGCTCCGCGATCGATCCAGCGGCATATCGTGAGAACTTCGGTCTCTGTCAGTTCGCCCTCGTCCTCTGGAGGCATGTAGCGCTCGTTGACGTATTCGTACAGCAAACTTTCTTTGGTGTCGTGGAAGTCGATCAGAGGACCCGTTTCGCCACCCCGGGCAATTCCCTCGGGCGTGCTGAGATCAAGTTCGGCCTTCTGAGTCTCGCGGCCATGGCATCGAACGCATTTGGCAACGAAG
>CAZNXE010000039.1:0-24268 GCA_964576465.1 uncultured Planctomycetaceae bacterium | reverse complement strand
ATCGGCACCAAACTCCGGCAAGGCCGCTTCGTCAACCACTTTGCCGGGCGGTTCATCGGCCATGGTGGCCGTGACCGCAAACAAGCATGCGGCGAGAACGCTAAGGAACGCCACCGTGCAGACAGACGGCAACGAGTGTGCCGGCGGGTTCTCCCGTCGATTGCGAGCGGTGTTTGGCGGGGCGCCGGTGGGACGCATGGTGAGACGACCTCGACGAATCAAGGTGGGATGCCAGGGCCTGCAGGCCAGCTAGCAAGAAATTCTATATTGGATACAATGCTTAGGTCAAGCGATCCACCCATTCTGGGATGCGCAGAAACGATTGGTTTGTGATTCGTAGGTGATTATCCGCCTCTTGAACCGCGAATGGACGCCAATAGACACGAATCAAGGAAGACCATTTGCGTCAATTGGCGTTCATTCGCGGTTCCTGCTTGTTTCAGGAGAGAAATAAGACAAGACCAAAGTCAATCGCCAAAACGTATCCGCAAAGACTAAAGTGCTACGCAGCCAACATCCATTCTATCGGATTACACTGCCGCATATCGAATTTTCGTCGCCAGATCACATTCTTTACGATTGGATCACCCACGTTTGAAAATCACCGATATTCAGTGCCACGTGCTGTTGATTCCCGAGGTTCAAAAGGATGCGACTTCCTCGGCACAAGACGACATTGTCGTGCTGATCCATACCGACGAGGGTATCACCGGCATTGGCGAAACCGATGTGAACCCCTGGATTGCCAGGGCATGTATCGAGGCGCCCGGCACGCACACCATGGGGCAAGGGCTGAAGGAGATGCTGATCGGGGAATGCCCTTTGGATGTAGAGCGGCTGTGGGAGAAGCTTTATGTGGGCAGCGCGATGAATGGTCGCCGTGGCGCGTTGATCTGCGCGATGGGCGCACTGGATATGGCCCTGTGGGATATTCGTGGCAAGGCCGAAGGCAAACCTTGCTGGCAACTGCTGGGCGATGCAGCGAAGGACCACATCACGCCCTATGCGTCGCTGCAACCGTCGGGATCGAGCTTCGAGGAGTACAAGCAATCGCTGGTCGATTGGGCCTGTCGTGCGCGGGAATACGGCTTCAAGGCGGGTAAGATGGAAGTCACCTTAGGAGGACCCTATAAGCATCAGGGGCTGAGCGCGCCGGATGAAAAGATCACCGAAGTCGTAGCGGCATGTCGCGAGGCCGTGGGGCCTGATTTCGAGATGATGGTCGACGTGCAGTACACATGGTCGGATGTCGATCGCGCGCTGCGGACCTTGCGTGACTGGAAAGACCTCAACATCTTTTTCGTCGAGACCCCGCTGGCGATCGATGATTTAGAAGGCTATGCAAGACTACACGACGAGGCGCCGATGCCCATTGCCGCTGGCGAGTGGCAAAACACGCGGTTCGAGTTTGCCGAATTGATGGACGTTGGGAAGATCGACTTTGCCCAACCCGACGTAGGTCGTGTGGGAGGACTGACCGAGGCGCGCCGTGTGTGCCAAATGGCTGCCGACCGTGGCCGCCGCATTGTGCCACACTGCTGGAAAACAGGGATTGGGATTGCCGCCACGGCACATCTGGCCGCAGTGACGCCTCATTGCCCCTATATCGAATTTCTGCCGACGCACCTCTGTGATTCCGTTCTTCGCAAAGAACTGGTCACCGACGAGTTGGAAATTACGCAAGGGGTGATTCCCCTGCCACGGAAGCCCGGTTTGGGAATCGAGCTAAACCAAGACGCGATCAGAAAGTTCAGCGTTGATTGAAAGAATACCGATGTTGTAGCACCTTGTTCGGCAGAACGATGGGGAGAAGCGTGTTGAATTGCTGCCGAGATAGACCGGTCCTACAATGACAGGCGTATCACAGGGCTTCTGTCGAGAACACCCCCATGCCACTTCCTGCTACCGATCCCATAGAGCAACTTGGCAAGCCTCCGTCGCGGGGCTTGCGCGAGCAAATTGTCGATCGACTGCGATACGACGTGCTGACCGGTCGTTTCACACCGGGGCAGGCGATACGTCAGCAAGATATTGTCGACCGTTTCGGCGTTAGCCGCACGCCTGCCCGAGAAGCTTTGATTCAATTGACCAACGAAGGACTGTTAGTTGCAAAGCCCAACTGCGGCGTGACGGTGGCCCAGTTCGCGCCAGATTCGATTCGCAAGTTCCTCGTTCCGCTACGGCGCACCATCGAAACCTATGCACTGCAACTCAGCTTCGACGACTTACAAGAAGATGATTTCCAGGAGCTAGACGCGATTGTGGCGGAGATGAAAGATGCGTGCGAACATCGCGATTTTCCGGCCGTCGCCGAGCATGACATCCGCTTCCACCGGGCCTTACTCACGATGGCAGGAGAACCGAACCTGCTGGCAATTTGGTCGCTGATCGTGGCTCAAGTGCGGGCGCACTTCCGCGAGTCGCACGCGCAGTATATTGACTTGATGGATGTCTACCGCGAACATGCCGAAATCGTGAATATGTTCCGCCAGGGCGACAAGAAGGCCGCCTTGGATCATTACGCCAAGCAGATTGGTGCCGAACCCAAAAGACGACATCGTCGCAAGGCGTAGAACGGCCCCTTTGGCGCCGTCGTTTGAAGAAACGAACAACGCACGCTGTCGGCAAGGGAATATCCCCTTGCCGAGCACTGGCTTCCATCCCGACTACAGTGTCTTCAGGTATTCGATGACGGCCGTTTTCTCTTCGGCACTCAGCGAATCGGGAAAGGTATGTCCCTCGGCACTATTGCCGAGAAATGCGGTGTCGTAATACATGCGGTTCTGTCGCGGAGACAGTCCTTCGGGAACGGATTCAAACTCTTCGACCTCTAGCCCTACCTTAACTTCGTCGTATCCGTTCTCGGTGCGTTTCCAAATCTCCGGCCGTTTGGTTGGGTTCATCACGGCCCACAACGTGGGGGCGGCGCCGTTATGGAAGTACGGCGCTGACGCCCAGATGCCATCGAGCGGCGGCGCCAAATAACCTTCCGACTCGATCGTAAGCGGATGCTCGCCGAAATACTGTAGCCAGCCTTTATTGCCGGCCTCACGTTGTGCTTTGGTGATTGCTCGGAAGCGGCGACTATCGGTCCCGACCTCTTCGATGGGGATGACCAAGTTCGGATATTCGCCATCCGCACCGTACGTGCCATGACAGTCGGCACAAGTATTCTCGAAAAGCAGCTTGCCTCGGCCAGCCAAGTCTTGATTGATCTCGAAGGGATACTTCGGCGCTTCAAGCTCTTCGATGTATTGGTAGATGTGTACAAAATTGGACTCGAGCGATTGAAAAACCTCGTTAGAAGCACCCAGCGACCTGGCGAAGGGCATCAGTTGCCGCGGGGTTTTCGGCGCAAACGCGTCGGCGTAAAGGCGTGTCTTCTTCTTGGAGATCCACCAAGGCGGGGTGTTCATGTTGTGATGCAGCAGAAGATCCGGGTTTTCGATAATCGCCCGACCCACTTCCGGAATTTGCACGCCGGCGAGCATCATCGGGAAGACCACGGCGTTGGTGAACCCCTTATGGGAATTCAAGGGCGTGTGGAAAGGGCCAACCATTTCCTTGATACGCGAAGGATCCCGACCGCGATCGAGTGCCCGAAGTCTCCGAATATCGGTGTGCAGCGTCGTCAGATCCAGATGGGTGTTGCCTGCTCCGGGGATGGTAACTCCGGCGACCTTGCCACCGTGGCAGGAGAAGCAGTTCGAGCCGATGTTTCCTTTGTTGTCGACCGTGTAACCCAACGGCAGGTTCGGAACCTCATCGCCGGGTCGCTTCACCCAACCATAACGTTCAAACGTCACGCGCATCAATTCATCGTGGTCAACGCCTTCGACCTTGGCCTTTTCTTCTTCTTCCCACACGTTCCAAAGCCGATCGATGTCTTTCACCTTCATAATCGCGTCGGCCATCAACTCGTTCATGATGATGTGGTGCCCCTTCTCCGCGCTGGGGTCCAGGCCCATGAAAATATCGATTGGCGTACCGGCATCGTCCGCACAAGCATTCGTTGGCATGCCACCCAGACCCACAACCAGGGCCAAAATACAGATGGTCAGTCTCTTGGTTCGAGCGGGCACTAACGACATGCTCAATCTCCTAGCGCGCGAAAAATGACTACAGAAACAACTCCCCAATTCTCTGATATCGGCTCGCGGATAGCAAGAGTAGTCAAGAATATTGCACTTTTTGCGATGAGCAGCGGGGAAGTGTCCTGTCGTTTATGCACAAGTCGGCCCTACGCTCTTTGGCCGAAGGCCTGTTTTCACCGTAGCCTTTCCACCAGCGGCAGCCCCTGAAAAAGCTGATCCTCGATATGGATAGCTCGGTCAGTGAATCCTACGGCCAACTTCAGTCAATCATGGGTCAACTGTGAGCGGCTTGTGCGCTTAGCGGCCACTATGCGGGTAGAAGCTGCCCCCGGGCCGTCACGATTCGCTATTGACTATGAATTCGGGGGGGAAAGATTTGCGTTTGACTCGAAGGTTGGCCAGAATCGGAGAACCTGTCGCTTGGCGGCGTAGCCGAATCGAGGGTTCAAGGCACAAATGGAAAATCCCGGCTCAAGGTTCAATCCAGTTCCCCGCTATCGTGCCTGAGGAGGCTTCCTTCATAGTTTCACGCCCGTTGGATAGACCAGGCGCGCCAACAAGCAAATCTGGCCACGGTGGTTGTGGGCACCCGATTCCGATCAAAGGCGTGAGTATTGACTCAGGAATTGTGTTCCAGCGAAGGATGGAGAACCCGGACGCACGCCCACGGGGCATTGACACTCCCTCCTCCGCCGCAGGCCTTCCAGCAACAATCATCCACCAGGAGTCGTAGTGCTTCATCGAATGAGCCAGATCTCGCCCCATCCCGCACTTCTGTTTGCCTTGCTGTTCCTCACGTGCTCGGCCTGGGCGGCGGACATGGAGACGGTGAGAATCGCTCCCGACAAGAAAGGCTTCATCCTCCATCCTTCTGGTGACCGCTATGTTCCCTGGGGTCACAACTACGCTTCCGTCGACATCATGAATCGTCTGGACAAGGATCCTGAACGTGTCGAGCGGGAGTTCACTGAGATGAAGGCCGCTGGCACTACCGTTGCTCGGATTCATCCGGAGATGCCACGGATACTGACCGGTCCGGACAAGGCCGATCCCGAGGCGCTCGATCAACTCAAAAAGGTTCTCAAGATTGCTGAGAAGTCGGACATCCACCTCAAGATCACCGGCCTGGCGTGCTACAAGATCAAGGATCGCGTGGATTGGTATGATTCGATGGATGAGCAAGATCGCTGGAAGACGCAGGCCTTTTTCTGGGAAACCATCGCCCGAACTTGTGCCGAGAGCTCAGCCGTCTTCGCCTATGACCTCGTCAATGAGCCTGCCGCAGTGGGAAAGCGTGCCGACGGTTGGTACATGGGCAGGATGGGCGATGTCGAGTTCTGCCAGCGGCTGAGCCTCGATCCGGGTGAGCGCAAGGGTGCTGACATCTTCGGCGAGTGGACGAAGCGCATGGTCGCCTCCATCCGCAAGCACGACAAAACTCACTTGATCACGATGGGAATGCTTCCGTTCCCCGGCGCCTACAAGGCCGCTGCCGAACAGCTCGATTTTGTCTCGCCGCATCTGTATCCCAAGACGGGCAAGGTTGATGACGAGATTAAGCTCCTCCAAAAGTTCGACTGGGGCAAGCCGATCGTCATCGGCGAAACGTTCCCCTTCACCTGTGGCGTGGACGACGAGCGCGATTTCCTGCTCAAGAGCCGCGAATTCGCCCACGGCTGGATAGGCCACTGGCCGTATGAATCCCCTGCCGAACTAGCCGAGTTGAAGAAGACCGGTCAGGCCACGATCCAGAACGTGATTTGGCTTTCCTGGGTAGACCTCTTCAAAGAGATCGGCCCGCAGATGACCCGCCGAACGTCCCCATAGGAACGGTTGCCAGGGCATCGCGACCGGCTGTACGGCCTCATGGGCGACGTCGACTATCAGGAGCTTCTGTACGGGAAAGGGTTCAAGAACCCCAATCACATCAAGAGCTTCGTTTCTCAGTTGCACGTGGAGAATCCGCACTAAAGGCTAAGCGGTCTGTGTGCCGGCGGGCGGCTTCGCACTCAAATGTCGAATTTCGTCGCTCCTGACACGGCCCCCCAGAAGTGCTCCTGTAAAAGTGAGCGAAGGTCAAAACGCTATCAAGCAATGGACTACGCCGATCAACCACCGGAAAACGGCAAGTATTCCTCTCGTACATGCTTCGACCGACAAGCTTCTGATGGCTCCAATCGTTTGACACCCCCCGACCAGCTAGTTTACCGTAGGTCTAGGGGAGCCGATGGCGACCTTGGGCAGCCCAAGTCTTGGAGCACCTGATGCTACTTGAAGGAATCGTCGGTCAATCGGTGGCAATGAGCAACGATCATGTCTTGCTGGCAGCCAATGTTCCAACATGGGTAGCGCCCCTGTGGGTTGTCGTCGCCATCGCCGCAGCCGCGTTGGCAGTATTCTATGTGGCCTATTTCGCGCTACGACTCGTGCAACCAAAAATTGCGGCAATCGCCAGGGTCACTTGCCGGGAAGGTGCATCGCAGCCGCTGTTTCTCGTGTTGCTTTTGCTCGGGGCAATGCTGTTGTTGGCCTTCCCGTTTCTTCCATACAACACGTTGGGCGAAGACGTTAAGGTCGTCAAAGACTCTGGCTGCACACTCATCATGGTCATGGGAATCTTGTTAGCCCTGTGGACCGCAAGTATTTCGATCGCCGATGAAATCGAAGGCCGCACCGCCCTTACGTTGCTTTCCAAACCTGTCGGACGGCGCCAGTTCATCATCGGAAAATTTGTCGGCGTGCTTGGCCCCGTGGCGTTCTTGTTCATCATCCTCGGGTCGCTGTTTTTGGCCACCATTTCCTACAAGGTGGTCTACGACGCAAAAGAGACCGCCAGCCCTGATCCGACGGTTGCCGAATGTCAGGCAGAGATGCTGCACGTGCTGGCTCCCCTGGTATTGGCGTTTCTCGAAACCGTAGTGCTGGCATCGATCAGCGTTGCCATTTCAACGCGGCTGCCGATGTTGGCCAATCTGATCATCTGCTCCTCGATTTACGCCCTCGGACATTTGATTCCCACGCTGGTAAATTCGGCCACGGGTAGGTTCGAGATTTTGCTATTCGTCAGTCAGTTGATCGCCACGATTGTGCCGGTGCTCGAAAATTTCGATGTCGAAACGGCGATCGCGACGGGCCAACCTGTGTCGCTGTCTTATCTGGGATTGGCATTCGTTTACTGTCTGCTGCTGAGTTCGGTCTCGTTGTTGTTAGCGTTGTTGTTGTTTGAAGACCGTGACCTTGCATAGCGCCGGTTGGCGAGACGTAGGCTGGCTCGCGGTTCCAACAACCTTGGGTAACCACTCAAGCGCTTGTTAGTCGATTTGGAAACCAATGCACGCGACGTAGCGCAACGGAGGCCACCGCGCGCGAACTCCCCGCAACAACGAGATGACCGGCGATGGCGAACTCCGCGTTTGATCGAGCTTGGTCGCTGGCACTTGTGAATCGGCGATTCTCGCTGGGCATCGTCTTCGTGGGCCTGCTGGCAGGAAGCCTCCTGCTGCTCGCGCTACTCGTCACCAGTGCGGCGGTCGATCTCTTGGTATCGCAGGGCACACTGGTTGTTCCGACCGCGCAACAGCGTGCCATCGCAGCGTTGCTCAATCGACAGCCCGACGAGGTTGGCACGCAGTGGGTCAAGTACAGCGACTCCGGGCTGCTGCCTTTGGTGTGGCGCGCGAGGTCGTCGATGGCGGGTTCTGCGTTGGCTCGCATGTACCGCAACATTGGCTCGTTGCAACATAACTATGCGGCCTTGCTCACATTACTGGTGGTGTTCGCGGCGGTTGTCGGAGCCTATTTCTTTGTAAGCAGCGTGCTGGAGTGGTCGATCGCGGCCGCCGCGCAGGCAACCGGCAGCGGCCTGCGGCAAGCACTTCATCAGCAGGTGATGCACCTTGGCGCGTGCGACTTGCCAGGAGCGTTGGAAGCCGATCCTCGCGAGTTGTTTACGGAAAAAGTCGACACCATCGTTGCGGCACTTCAACGACGCGGCATCATCACGGTCCGACTGCTAACGGTCTCCAGCGTCTTGATCGTCGCCGCGCTGCTCGCGAACGTCTGGATCACCTTGGCCGGACTTTTGACCGCCATGCTACTGTGGTGGCTGCTTCACGCGCTCGACCAACGTGTGGCTGGTTACCGACGGTCGCTGCACCACGACCGCGCGACACAAACCATGAACACGTTGTTGGAAGATCTCGATCGAGCACCCCTTGTGCTGGGTTACGGATTGCGCGACGGAACAGGTGACTCCTTCGGGCGTCGCTTGGCACTCCATGAACACAGCGTCTTGGCACGCGACACAAGCCGGGTACAACTCTTTCCGCTCGTGGCAATCGTGTTCATGGTCGGCGCGTGTCTGGTCGTGGCGCTAGCTGGCATGAACGTACTCCGCAAGTCGCCGCCGCTCTCACCGGCCGCGGCGTTCTTTCTCGCATCATCTCTAACCGTCGGGCTGTGGCCGCTGCGGCGGATTACTTGGGCAACCGAACTGCGACCCATGGCCCAACGCGCGGCACGCGATGTCTATCGCTACTTGGATCGTGAAGCCAACGTTGTTGAACCTCCGCATGCGAAAACGTTGGCGACCATCCAGCAGCACATCACGTTCCAAGGGATCACCATTCGCGATCGAGCAGGCAAAACCCTGGTCACCGGTCTCGATTTGTCAGTTCGTCCGGGATGTCACTTGGCGCTGTTGTCGACAGACGACCGGCTGGCGGCGGCTCTTTCGTGCCTGTTACCCAGATTTCGCGATCCGTGTCAGGGGCGCGTGCTGATCGATGACGTCGATCTCCGCGAGTTCTCGCTCGATTCCGTTCGCCGGCAAGTTGCCTTGGTCGTGCAGCGCGGTTTGCTATTCACCGGCACGGTTCGCGAGAACATTACGTGTGGCGATCCGCGATTTGGTTTGCCGCAGGCGGCCGAAGCGGCCCGACAAGCGCAGATCTACCACCTGATTCAACACCTGCCCAATGGTTTTGAGACCGTCATTGGCCAGCACGGTGCGGCGCTTGCCCCTTGGGACGCCTTTCGCATTGGTCTCGCGCGCGCGGTGCTCCGCGAACCGTCGGTCTTCGTGATTCAAGAACCGACAGCAGACCTCGACACGGCCACGGGCGAACTGATGGAGCACTGCTTGGGCATGCTGCTCGAAGGACGAACCGCCATCTTGCTGCCCACGCGATTGGCCACCTTGCGCAATGCCGACCAAGTGGTTCTGATTCACGAAGCTCAGCTCGTCGATCAAGGAACCCACGCCGAACTCTTGCATCGCAGCGACCTTTACCGTCATCTGCTGTATCTAAAGTTCAACACCTTCGGCAACGGGTTGTAAGCTCCTGCAAGCATCGCGGTCCGCTCAAAAAAAATCGACTGCAAGAGCAGGAATGTTTCGTCGACATTCCGTCTCGCGAAACTCAGAACACGTTCTCCGAGAAACAGCCCTACTCGGATCTGAATCGATTTTTCGTGATGGGCTGCTGCAAGCTGCCACAATAGGCACATTGCGCATACACTGCTTTTTCCGAAAACTCCGTGCTGTAAGAACTTTGGTACCGCGGACGGCACACCGAGACCAATTGCGAACCCGCAATAATCTGATACAATGAGCGGCTTGTTGGTTGTTGGCACTAGGTTTGGTTCGGAGTCCTGAATGGAAGCGTTTGGTGATGGTAGGGATCGAATCAAAACCGCGCTTCTGCTTGCTGCTGGAACCGGCAGTCGTCTTCAACCACTCACGGATGATTCACCCAAGTGCCTAACCGAGGTCAACGATACAACGATTCTCGAGCGTCTGGTTCGCTGCTTGCGAGCGTGGGAGTTTGAACGTCTGGTTGTTGTCGTGGGACATCTAGATGGTTGCGTGCGAGATTTTCTGGACCGTGCAGCGGGCGGGTTGACGATCCAGTATATCCGCAGTGCAAAGTACCTTACCACGAATAACATCTACTCCCTGTGGGCAGCACGCCACGCAATTCAAGAGCCGTTTCTGCTTCTTGAGTGCGATCTTATCTTCGACGACGTCCTCCTGGGCAAGATGCTGCATCCTGATCGGATTGCTGTCTCGCGCAATCTGCCGTGGATGAATGGGACCACGGTTTCCCTTGATCATTCGCAGTGCGTGACAAGTTTTCACTTGGGGAACGATCGTCCACCCGATGAATCGACCCACAAGACCGTGAACATGTACAGTTTTTCGCAGCCGTCTTGGCAACGCGTGGCACGGCGGTTGGAACAACACGTTTCGGCCGGCCGAGTGAATGGGTATTACGAGACGGTTTTCGCGGAGATGGTTGCCGATGGCAACCTGTCCTTCGAGGCGGTTTTCTTTGACAACCAACGTTGGTACGAAATCGACACGCTCAAAGATCTCCACGAGGCCGAGCGGCTCTTTCCGAGACACGGCGTGGGGCGGAATCCCCTCGCGATCGGGCCATGACGGCTCTTGATTATGAAACCGTCAACCGGTACTGGAGCACGGCGGCTCCGTCGATCTTAGGCCCCTACATGATGGATGGTTTCGGTTTTCCCGCCGCCGCGGGCCGATTCCGCTTCGATGCCGAATGCAAGATCGTCGATCGGCTGATCGCCGGGTTAAGCCGGGATGGCTGCGTGCTGGACTTGGGCAGTGGGGTAGGATTCTGGAGCGAATTCTTTGCCCAGCAATTCTCGCGAGTCGTTGCCGTCGAGGCCAGCACGCCGCTGTACGAAGCAATGGCAGAGCGCTGCGAGCCCTATTCCAATGTCAGAATGATCCACGGAGACGTGATGCTCCTTCAGCCCGAGGATCAGTACGACGTGGTGTTCCTTGGAGGCATGCTGATGTACCTCAACGAAGAGGACGTCGTCTCCTTGTTCGAGAAAATCATCCCGTCGCTTCAACCGGGAGGAATCGTTCTGTGTCGCGAGACAACCGTCCGACAGGGGACCACCACGCGCCAAGGTGACTATCAGGCTGTGTACCGAAGTATTAGCGACTACGAGCGAATCTTTGCGGAGTGCAATCTTTCCGTGCTCAACGTGCAAATGAACACGCCCTACGTTCTGATGCAAATGGGTTGCGAATTCGTCAAGAAGTGGAAAGCGCTTATGCCAGCACCTCTCCAGTGCATTCCCGTCGTGGGACATCTCACCTATTGGGGATTGCGACTTGGCTACCCCTGGTTGACTAAAGTTCCCTCGGCGCTGGGCCGCGCATACCCAGAGCTAACCAATCACTTCTTCGTGCTTCGGCCGAACTCTCAACCAACTTCCACCAACACCGCGTAAACACGTGGTTTGGAGATCCACTCTAAGAATGTCGATACAAGAACCACGGCGAAACCTTGTTCTCAAGAACTTGGCGAACATTGTTTCGATTCTTGGCGTGCTTCCGATCTGCATTCTCTTTGGGGAACACGGCTTTCAGTACTTGATCCCCCTGATCATCTACAACAACGTCATGGACGACTTGGACGGCGTCTTGGCGGCTAAGTTGAACATCAGGAGCCCTCTCGGTGCCCTGCTGGACAACGTTTGCGATGCGATTGCCCACACGGTCTTCGTACTGGTTGTGGGAATGCACTTCGCCCAGGAAGCGGGGAACCTTTATCTAGGCGGGGTCTGTATCGCGACCAGTTTACTGGCCACCACCGCGATGATCCTGCGCGTTGTCAGCCGGATCAATCCAACTTCCGCAACGGGAACGGGCTCGCCAACAAACGAATTGATTCGCCACATCTTCTTCCTCTTGCTCTTGGCGCCGATACTTGATTTCGATCCCACGCCGTACTTGATTGTCACATCGATTCTGCATGCCGTGTCGATGCTCGTCCCATTCAAGATGCCCTACTTGATTCGAAGTCTGACAAAGTCAGCCCTGGCGATTAGCATGGTCAATGTTGCATTACTCGTGGCATGGCTGTTTCCTTATGCAGCCCCGGTCGTGGCGGCGGCTTTCGTGGTTACTTATCTGGCTTCATTTGTGATCGGAGCCATTCGATGGCTACGAGAAGCAGATACATCGCACTAGCTCGACTTGAAGTGCAATCGCATACGGCAACGGGTTGTAAGGCGAGCGGCGAATGAGAATATACCAACCCGACGCGTAAGCGAGGGAACTCAGTGTATTACCGGTTGGTCCCTCGCTTACGCGTCGGGTTGTGATTGGTACGTTCTTATCTGCCGCACGCCTAAGCCCACGCCTCGAACGATCGCCGGATTCAAGCTCTACGGCGCGTCGGGATAGTCGGCGGTTGCCTCATTGCGGTGACGGGAGGGAGCCTTCGGATGAGGCCGGGGTCGGGCTGGGATTCAAAGCCGAACATCGAGTAATCGATGAACATGTTGTTGGTCAGGTCGGGAATATCGTTCCTCTTCCGCTCGCCGTGCTGGTAATGCTCGCGCCGGTTGAGCGATGTGTATAAGACGCCGATCAAGTCGTCTTTGTTCTTGCCGCGCCCGTCGGCGATGACCTTGGTGACAAACTTGGCAATTCCCACTGCCGCGACGAACGACGGATTAGCTGCCGAAGCCGCCAACGTCAAGGTACTGCTGATGAACTGATCGAACCCACGGTCTTGCACGATCGAAGTCATGTCTTGACCGATTGCTCGCACGTCTCGGTCCGACTCGATCGCCAGGAGAATCCAATTGAAGTGATCGGGGATACGCTCCGAATCGTAGAGAACATAGCCCGTATCACCGAACGTCATTTCATGGTTATCGGTGACATTCTGGATCGTCGTCAAAACCCGTGAATCGACGACCGTGGCAACCGCGGCAGTGAGTATTTCTTTCTTGCGACGCGGATCGTTGGTGACCAGCAGTTCATCCATATCCGGCAGTCGTGTCTCTTCGGTCGTGATGAAGCTGTTGATCTTCACTTCCGCGCGATCAGTGCCGAACACCCGCAAGAATTGTCGATTCTCGCGATTGTCGATGATCTTCAGCTTATTGATGCGGAAATAGAACATCGCCTTCTCCCCGTCGGTCTCTCGTCACAACCATCGAAAATGCGCATGCCAGCAATCACGCTACTCGGCACAACTGCGGAGGCGGAGGAAGCCTCAGCCTGCTTGACGTCGAGGAACGACCGGCGACGGCTTGGTTGACCAGTGAGGCCCCGGAATAATGCTGGGCTGAGGAATGGCCAGCGGCCCCTGCCGGGGTGCTTCCGAGGTGTCCCAAGCGTGGCGATCGATCGAGTCTAGAATTTGCTCGGCCACCGAAACGGCTTCCGCACCTTGAGCGCCACTCACTCTTGGCTGTCGACCACGGCGAATGGAATCGGCAAAATCGTCGAGCTCCGCGGTCAACTGATCACACTCCTCGACGTGCAAGTCCTCGATCGCCAAATGCCGCTGATACATCTCATCGCGAAATGCCTGCTTGGCCGTTGCGTCAAGCTCGTCGAGATCAAGCTGTCGCTGTTGAATCGCTTCAGAGGGCGAAACGACGCGTGCTTCCCGGGCTCCCAAATCGAGCGATACAAAGCTGTGTGGCGACCATACTTGCAGATTGCGTTGAGCAGCATAACTTACGCGTGAAGCGTTTAGCGATGCCACACAGCCGTCGGCCAATTCGAGCCGGGCGTTGGCGACGTCTTCATGTTTGCCAAGCACGGCTAGCCCGATTGCATCAACTCGCACGACTTTGGACCGAGTGAGCGACAACACAATATCGATGTCGTGGATCATTAAGTCCAAGACAACACCGATATCCGTGGAACGAAAGGTATAACCGCTCGATCGTGTGGCCTCGATGAATTTTGGTTCTCGAATCCAAGTCTTCGCGGCGGAAAGCGCCGGATTGAATCGTTCGACATGGCCAACCTGAAGCACCACGCCGGCAGCGTTGGCCGCATCGACAAGCTCTGTCGCCTCAGAGGCACTCGGCGCCAGCGGTTTCTCGACCAACACGTGCATTCGGCGAGCGAGCAACTCCAGGCCAATCGCGTGATGCGTCACCGTCGGCGTCGCCACGACCACGGCTTCTACCGTCTCGGGCAACTTGGCGATCGAATCGCACGACTGAGCACCGTAAAGCTCCGCCACTTCGTTGCGCCGCGACGCGTCGGAATCGACGACCGCCACCAGTTCCGAATGATCGGATTGACTGAGAATTCGAGCATGCGCCCGTCCCAAATGCCCGGTACCAACAACCGCCGTCCGTAAAGGTCTCACGCTGCTCTCCTCGCTTCGCGGGCACGTCCATGCTTGCCGTCCTGCTGATCATGCACAAAGCTCAGCAGCAACTCAACATGGGGATCCAATAAATCGTTGGTTCTGAGAATCTCTCGAGCATGATCGAGCCCAACTTTCGCTCGATACAGCAGCCGGTGTGCTTCGGCCAAGGCACGGATCGACTCGGATGAGAAGTTGTTTCGTTTGAGTGCCACCACGTTGATGCAGCGAGGCCGCGTTGGGTGACCTTCGACCAACATGAACGGTGGCACGTCGTGCAACACACGACTGAGCCCCGAGGTGAAGCTGTAACAACCAATCGTGGCATAGTGATGCACCCCGGCCACACCCGAGAGCGATGCGTAATCTTGGACGTGTACGTGACCGCCTAGCAAGGCAGCATTGGCCATCACAATGTGATTGCCGACACGGCAATCGTGCGCCACATGGCTGCACGCCATGAAGAAGTTGTGGTCGCCGATCGAGGTGATACCGTCTTCTTTTTCTGAAGCCCGATTGATCGTCACACTCTCGCGAATGACGTTGTCGTTGCCGATAACAACCCGCGTGTTTGAACCGCGGTAGCTGACATCTTGCGGCTCTCCCCCGATAACAACACCGGGCGAAATGCGATTGCGTTCACCAATTTCAACGTGCCCCATCACGGTCACGCTGTTTTGCAGAATGGTGCCTTGGCCAATTTTGACGTGCGGCCCAATCACACAGAACGGGCCGATCTCGACGTCGTCGGCAATTTCGGCTCGCGGATCAATCGAAACATTGTCAGCAACAATCGTAGCCATCCATGGCACTCCACTACTCTGGTCTTACTGCCGCGAGGCGTGACTTCCTGGCCTCGAGCGAACGGTATTCGATATTTAGAAAAGCGTATCTCTCTCGATCACGTCATGCGATCCTGCGACGCAGCATCACCGAAGTTGCGGCCTCGACGCCGAGCATGTCGGCAACCAAGCGAGCGTTCAATTGGTGGCCGCTGCGATATGCCACCACATTGCCCACGATGTCACATCCGGCCAAGGCCAAGTCACCAACCAAGTCCAGTGCCTTATGCCGGGCACACTCATCGGGAAAACGCAACGTGTTGTCAATCGGGCCATCCGGACCGTAAACCAACAGATCCTTCACGCTTGCCCTTCGCCCCAAACCCCGGGCCAGCAGAACGTCAGCCTCTTCCTTGAGCAAGAACGTCCTACACGCAGCCAGTTCTCGACGAAATGAGTCTGGCGACACTTGAACCTGAGAGGTTTGCCGCGGAATGTGACTATGGGCCCCATAATCGAGACGGTACTCGACAAAAAGCGACGAAGCCGCATCTGGACGAGCCTCAATCCAACTCCCGTCTTGCTCGACGCGAATCGTTTCATCGATGACCATCTGCTGGCGCAGCCCAGACTGCTCCACGACACCCGCGGCATCAAGCGCCTCGACAAACGGCTGACAGGAACCATCGCAGCCAGGCATTTCTGCCGCGTCGACCCACACCTCGCAGTTGTCGATCTTCAAACCAGCCATCGCGGCCAGAATGTGCTCAACCATTTCGACTCGAGCGTTGCCGACTGCCAACACCGTCCGACGAGGGATATCGAGCCGATTACGAACATCGACTTTGATACGAGCATGAGGGCCAAGATCGCCGCGAACGAAAACAACACCAGCATCTGTTTCGGCAGGGCGAAATTCGACACGGACATCCCGTCCACGCCAATACCCAAACCCTGCCACAACTGCGTGCTGTGCCAACGTACGCTGGCGACGAGACGACTTCGTGAATTTCAAGAGATGTCTCCGCTTTGGCCCACGAAAGCCTATTTTTCTTACTACGTTAGCGTTGCCAACGAAAGCCGCACAACGCACATCCGTGTCTGCGTTGCCCTAGCTAAAGCAACCATTCCAACCATTTACTGGCGACGCGGCTGCTGCACACCTTGAGGGCGACTGGCAGCCCCGGGCACGCCTTGCCGTGGAACGCCTGCCGCGGCGGCGGGAGCACGTCCACCGGCTCGTTGATTGAGCGTGGTCAGAATCGGATAAGTAATATCGATTGTCTTACTAAAGAACACCACCGGCTTATTCAGCTCTTGAAGAATCTGCTGTGGATTCTCGTTCTTCACCTGGTCGGTGTTCACACGCATCACGAGCGTCAAACCGCGTTGCGCGGCAAAGTGCTTAATCTCCTGGAGCACTTCCTGGTAGACGTGATAGTGAATCTTGGCTTCACGCTCCATGAAGTCTTTCTTTTGGATCGAAATATCAACCTTCAAGTCGGCCTGACGATTGGCAACGTCGGCCTCCATCTTCTTGTATTCGGGCGTTCCGGGACGGAAGTCCCTCAACTGCTCGACCATCCCTCGCAGCTCTTCCTGACGAGCCTTGACCGTACCTTCAGCACCTTCGACGTCACGCATTAACTGATCGCGCATCGCCTGAAACCGCGTGTGACCTTCAAACACCTGCTTGAGGTCAATCACCGCGATATTACTATGTGCAGGTGCCTGAGCGTGGGACATCGAAACACAAACGAGAGACTGAAACAGCACAGCCGCGATTGCGACACGAGAGATCGGCTTCTTCACGAGAGGGCACTCCTTGCTGGCGCCGGGGAGGACGTCGACATTATCGATCGGCGGCCCGAACTGGTCTCAGGCACAACCCACGGCCGGCTGAAATCCGTTTCATTTACGGGAAAACTGTGAAATTGCGGGCGG
The DNA here is from genome assembly GCA_964576465.1 of uncultured Planctomycetaceae bacterium. GTDB lineage: Bacteria > Planctomycetota > Planctomycetia > Pirellulales > JAEUIK01 > CAZNXE01. The sequence continues at coordinate 7,282 of CAZNXE010000039.1, read as the reverse complement.
TATTCTGTCGCGAACCCCCATTTGCGTAAAGACCAGTTTCGCAGACAAAAAAACGGTCGCAAGTCGCCGGCAGCAAATGGCTTCCGGCGCAGGGCCAGGCGAAAAGTGGTGAACCTCTTGCCGGCCTTGCGGTCTTTGAAGCCCCCCATGCCCAAAGCGAAGCGACCTTGCACGAGCATTCATGGCAGACCATGCACGGGGTACGTAACTTAGGGGTCATCTAGCGCGGTGGATCGAGCGTCAGTTTCAGGACGACCTCTTCGTCACCTCGTTTTACAACTACTTCGACCGTGTCGCCGCCTTCGTATTTCCGTAACGCGCTGTCGAAGTCGTCTAGATTGCCGATGCGGCTATCGCCGAGCTTGATGATGACGTCGCCCGCTTCGAGTCCCGCTTTCTCCGCGGGGCTGTCTTTGGCAACTCCGCTAAGGGCGTAGCCGGGGGAGTCTTGGCTAAAGTCGGGAATGCTGCCGAAGTAGGGTCGGTCGCCATCGCGTGAGGCGCCGGTCGATTTCCCGCCGATGGAAACGAACGTCGGCCGGTTCTCCGCTTCGGCCAAGGCAACAGCCACGGCGGCAACCATATCTCCGATCCGCCGCATGCCCGCGACGTTCAACTTCTCGACGTCATCGCCTGGACGGTGATAATCGCTATGAAGTCCCGTAAAAAAGTGCATCACGGGGATATCCTTCGCGTAGAACGACGAATGATCGCTGGGGCCGAATCCCCCGGAGTTCTTGCGAATATCGAAGCCATACGTTTCGTTCAACTGCTCAAGCAGCGGCTCGAATTCGGTGGCCGTGTCGAACCCTTGAAGCAGCAATTTCTCGTCTTCATCGAGACGGCCCACCATGTCCATATTGAGCATGGCAACCGTATCCTCCAACGGCAACGCCGGGTCGCGGACATAGCGGGCACTTCCGATCAGTCCACGCTCTTCGGCCGTGAACGCGATGAACAAGATACGCCTGGGAAGCTTTTCCGGACGTGCTGCCAAAGCTCTGGCAATCTCCAGCAACACCACGGTGCCCGATGCATTGTCATCCGCTCCGTTGTGAACTTCCGTCGAACCGGGAGCCATCGAATTCGGGCCGCCGTAGCCAACATGGTCGTAGTGGGCACCAATGACGATGGTTTCGTTCGCGTTTGGCCCTTCTCCTTCGAGAATCGCCGCCACGTTCTTCACCTCAACGTCCTTGCGATCGATTGAAACCTCACCCTGAATTCGCCACGCGGGCAGTTCCTGGCTGTGGGGGGTGGGGCCCTCGTCTATACGCCGTTCAAGCGTCGAAAGGTCGGTCTGCAGGGAGGCCCCCAACAGACGATCCAGCGATTCTCGACGGATGTGAAATACCACGATATCGCGGGAAGAATCTGCCGATCCGCCATAATCATATTTCAACAGAGGGTCCAAGTTTCGCGTCATCCGCTCGCCAATCTTATCGATCTTCTCGGTCAACCGGCGAATCTGTTGCTCATGCTTGCGGAACTGTACAAGTGTCGGATTCTCGGTTTCCGAGAACTCCGCGTGCTCTTCCGCGAGTTTCTCGATGGCGGCCGACCAAGTCTTCTGTCGTCTCTTTACCCCTTTGACCAAGGCATGCTCGTCGGTGCAGAAGATGACTGCCGCCGCACCGTGCTCGTAGGCGTTGGAAATCTTCCGCGTCAGCGGCGCATAGCTCGAATCACGGGTACCATCGAAGGCACTGTGGGGATTGTCTTGCTGCGGTTCGTGCCGCATGACAATGACCGCCTTGCCTTCGACATCGATATCGGCATAGTCGTCGTAGCCTTCGTCCGGGGCCGAAATGCCATACCCGACGAAGACGACGGCCAAATCGACCGAGCCTGATCCGCCAAGCGCCATCGGCGTAAAATCGCTATCCAGTTCAAGCTCAATCGGTTTATGTTGATCACCCACGGCAGTGAGATGCTGGAACGACAGCGTGTTGGGCTCGCCCAGCGTGGCGCCGGTGGTCATCGTAAAGACCTGAAATGGCTTTCCCTCGAATACGTCGGTACGCAAACCCAATGCCTCGAACTGTGCGGCAATGTATTCGGCCGCTTCATCGATGCCCTCGGTGCCAATTCCACGGCCATCTCGCTGGTCGTCCGCAAGGTATTCGACGGCTGTCTTCAGCCGCAGCTCAACCGCCGCGGCCGTGTTGGCCTCTGCCGTGACATCGGCCTCGGCACCCAAGGCACGAGACAACTGCCATGCTGGCGACCACCACGGGCAACTTGCCAGCAATGCCAGGACACTGGCTGTAAGCACCGCGAAATTTCGTCGTCGGCCAATACGTTGACCGCTTGCTGTCGTCTTTCTCATCAATTTGAATGCTCGCGTTTAGAGAATCGACTTCGGGCAACTGGCTATAAATTAGCAAGAAACCCGGAATCGTCGTGACTTTGACAATTTCGACCTACTGAAATTCTCGGTGTAGGACACGATAGCGTCAAGCTACAAATCGGTTTTGACACACAGCCCCTCGGTCGATATCCTCTGCACCCCACGCACCGCAGGGGCTCAATCCCTTGAAACCCTGTGGTGCATGACCAACCTGCCTACGCGAGAATGTGCGACATACGTCTGGGGGGAACGAGCCACGAGGCCCGACACCATGTCGAGCCGGCATCGCCTGCGTCGCGTCCCGCGTCCTAATTTTGCTAGATACGTACATGGAGGTACGTCGTTGGCTCCCAGACGAAGTTTACTCATCATCGACCGTTTGCCCGAATCCCGCGAAGTGCTGCGGACCGTTCTGGAGTGCCGCGGCTGGCACATCATCGAGGCCAATGCCCCGAACCAGGGTGCCGAGATGGTACGGATGCATCATCCCGATTTGGTCGTTTTAGACCTCGAAACCGACGCGATCAGCTCCGATCACGATTGCGACGGGGTTGTCAAAGCGTCCCAGCAGCAGGCAACCCCCATCGTCATTCTGGGCAATGTCCGCCGCGGCGCGCCGCTGGAGGCCTCGGGGGCCGTATTGCAAAAACCCTATCACTACGCCCCGTTGATCCGTAAAATCGAAGAGTTGCTTGCATGCTCGCGACGATCGGCGGCCTAATCGTCCTCCCATCCACTTCGCGAGTCTCTTGCTTGCGGCATGTTGAGTCGATGGGTTTGTGATGACGTTTTGCTGAGGACGCGCATCTTGCTGTTCCTCGCAGGGCGAATCGCAAGCCCACGCTGGCCGAGTGAGTTCTCCAGCCGACTCATCGGTTGCACGAAAAATGTCGTTCGATTTGTCGAGGAGTTGTGGTCTTGCCATCTTTGTTCGCCATTCGCGGCAATGACCAAGGCCATTGCTTCGAGCTGCCCGATGCGGTGAACACGTTGGGGCGTGAAGCCGGCAACACCATTCAGTTGCACGATACCGAAGTCTCAAGACGTCACGCCGAAATTCTCATCAAGAACACGGCATGCGTGCTGACCGATCTGAAAAGCTCAAACGGTACGTTCGTCAACGGCAAGCGAGTCGAAACCCATGTGCTCCGCAGTGGCGACCACGTGCAGTTTGGGCGAACGCTGCTGTTGTTTACTGGCGCGACCGAGGAAGACACCGAACACAGCCGCGTGAAGGTCGTGCTACGCGAGCCCGAGGGTTCGAGCTTGGAAAGCTCGCAGATTGTTAGCGTGATCGGCCAAGATGAAAGTAGTCGCGTCCTCGACACGCAGGCAGACTCCACGGATAGCCCGTTCCCGGCTCAGGCGCGGAGCAATCTGCAAGTGATGTACCGCATGGCGTTGGCGGTAAGCCACACGCTGGACATCGACGATCTCTTGGGCCGCATTCTGGAGTTGATCTTCGACTGGGTCGATGCGGATCGCGGTTGCGTTCTGCTGTACGATGCGGAAACGAAGCGGCTCACACCGCACGCGCAACGTTCGCGCAAGAAGCTACCGACTGAGCAAACGATGAACATCAGTCGAACCATTCTGGACTATGTGCTCGAACACAACGAGGGCGTGGTGACCAGCGACGCCAAGGACGATCGTCGCTGGAACCCCGCTGCCAGCATCTTGCAAATGGGCATCCGCGAGGCCATTTGCGTGCCGATGCAAGGGCGGTATGGCAACGTGGGTGCCATCTATATCGATACATCGACTTCGGCCAAGAAAGTGATTCAACAAGGCGCGCAGAACCAGTTCAGCGAAGAACATCTGAAGTTGATGATCGTCATCGCGCAACAAGCCGCCTTGGCTGTCGAAGACACCCAATACTATTCCGCCATGGTTCAGGCTGAACGACTGGCCGCCGTTGGGCAAACCATCGCCACGCTTTCGCACCATATTAAGAACGTCTTACAAGGGGTTCGTGGTGGCAGCTACTTGATTGAACAAGGACTCGAACACCACGACGAGGATGTCATCCGCAAAGGCTGGAACATTGTCGACCGCAATCAGAACAAGATCTCGACGTTGGTCATGGACATGCTAACGTTCAGCAAGAATCGCGATCCTGAATTAGAGCCGTCGGACATCAACAGGGTGGTGGGTGAGGTCGTTGAATTGATGACGGTTCACGCTTCGGGGCTTGATGTCGATTTGAGATGGACCCCGACGGCAGACATTCCCATCCTCACATTCGACCCCGATGGGCTTCATCGCGCGGTTCTCAACATCGTGACCAACGCGATTGACGCCGCCGGCGAAAACCACGAAGTGCGTGGCGACGTGCGTATCGACACCACCTACGACATGAAAAAAGGCGTGCTGCGCGTGCGTGTCGAAGACAATGGTGGCGGCATCGTGCCCGAGGATCTTGAAGCGATCTTCAACCTATTCGTCTCACGCAAAGGTGGCCGCGGAACCGGCTTGGGCCTGCCGGTCAGTCAAAAAATAGTGCATGAGCACGGCGGCCGCATTCTTGTCGAGAGCGAGCCGGGAAAGGGAAGCTGCTTCACGCTCGAATTGCCCGTGGCTCCTTCGTCGATGACCTCGCCCAAGTGAACGAAACGCCGGCGGGCCTTCCGCCGCGAGGCGTTTCATTCCGTGTCTGATGAGGCTTCTTCGGTCGCGTCCGCGTTGCTGGCATCGGCCGCGCCACGGTCCGCGGAGGCCATCTCCAAGTCGCCAGGATGTTCGACGAACCAGTCGGCGAACAATTCGGCAAACTTCGCGCAGCCCGCTTCGTTGAAATGATAGTCGTCGTAAAAGTATTTCACCGCACCGCTCATATCGATGGCCGCATCAAAATACTCGGTCCCAGTTTCTTCGGCGACTTTCACGAGCTCTTCGTTGTATCGATCGATATCCTCGGCCAGATTGGGGGCGTTGAGATACTCCCATTCACGCTCCAGGGGGTGAACTCTTGCGATGTTTAGCCGGCGAATTCCCTGCTCGCTCAGAAAATCGTCCCACAGCACGGGCTGCGTGACGAGCACCAAACGAACCCCGCGTTGTTTGGCCACCTTGCAAATCGCTTCAATCCGGTTGCCATATGCTTCGATCGCGGCAGCGACGTCCAGCGGCTCTTCGGGTTCTTCAATCTTCATACCCAGGCGGTGAAGATCGAGCTCTTCGCCTGTCGAATCTACAACAAACCCTCTACTGCGCTGGTCGGGCCCGCGCGAGGCGACCCAATATTTCTGCGCGATGGCAAACAATCCCGAGCGATTCCATAGCGGAGGCGTGGCCGCGCCCGTATCACATCCGATGATGAGCCGCAGGAAATCGTTTATGCCAACCATCATGACGATACAATCAGTTTCGGCGACCAATGGCGACTTATCGAGGAATCGCCAGTGCTGCGCCGAGGCATATTCACTGACAGCGGCCGCCGCCACCCACACGTCACCGGCAGCATCGTCGTCAAGTCGCTCTTCCAGCAACGCCGTCCAAGTCTCGGTGTCGTCCAGGTAATAGCACTCGGTCGTACTCCCACCGACGCATAGGATTCGATACGCGTCTTCTCGCGGCGGGGGTTCGCTTCCACGCAACCCCAGCGAGTTGATGCTCGTCATTGCTTCGCCGCTCACGTTGGTCATCGTAAACGGATCGGGCTGAAACACGTACGTCGTGTTGGCCGGCCGAAGGTGAAAAGGAGGCTGTGAATGAATGGCCATCAACAGACCTTCGGAAATCAACCAGCCGACAATGATGCTTGCCGAAAAGACGGCGATTCCCAGGGAATTGCTTCGCAGTGCCCGCCTTGCCGGGCCAATGATCAACAGCAGCAAGAACACGACCACCGCCAACAGCATCAGCGCCACGCAGCCGACTGTAACAAGGTTTCCGTAGTTGCCGCGGGCCTCGAAAGCCCAACCTCGCGCGACTGCCACGAGCGTGTCGATGAGAAAAAACCCCGGCACGATCAGCATGCCAACCAGTGCCAACAACAGGTTTCCCCGATGTTGTCTCGATCCGTTCTGATTCATGTCTACTGATTTCCCCTGTTGCGACCCATGGTTGCGTATTCGCGACAAACACTCTTTCCAAGGCGGCACCGCTGGGTTGAATTCGGTGGCTCAATCCTCGCTCATACTCGGAATGAAACGACCGCGGATCCCTACTCGGCGCGCTTAACGAACATACATGAACTCTGCCACATTGAACATGACATGACAAAGATCGGCCCATGCCAACGCGCGTGCCGTCTCCGCCGTGTCGCTGATGTTTTCGTATCGTCTCTGTTGTGCCGCGACGAACTCCGCGGCCCACTGCTGTTCCTGATCATCTGGTTCTCGCGTGAATGCCTGTTCGTAGATGTGCCGGATGCGGATCGTTGGATCGACAGGCAAGTCTTCAAGTGAAGCGGCCCATGCTACCGATTGTTGATGCACGAACTCGTTGTTCAACATCACCAGCGCTTGCGTTGGTAAGTCGGACGTCGGACGTCTTCCGATGGTCGATTCTGGCTTGGGAAAGTCAAAACTCGTTAGGATCGATGGAAGATGATTGCGCCGCAGTTCGAGATAGACACTGCGGCGTCGATCGCCGTCGAGCGAACCGGACACCTCCGGGAGGCTGCGTCCTTCCATATAGGGCGTGATGTAGAGTTTCACGCTCGGACCGTTCATTTCTGAATTCAAGTTATCGGCCACGCACAACATCGCATCGCGAACACATTCGGCCTCCAGGCGGCGAGGCGTGATGTGGTGCAACCATCGGTTATCGGGGTCTTGCCGCAACGCATCGTCAGAAATCTGATTGTCCTGTTGGTACGTCGCCGACAACACCATCAGCCGGTGCATTGCCTTCAGAGACCAGCCCGATTGGATGAATCGCGTGGCCAGGAAATCCAACAATTCTGGATGCGAGGGCATCTCGCCTTGT
>CAZNXE010000038.1:0-28331 GCA_964576465.1 uncultured Planctomycetaceae bacterium | reverse complement strand
TGCTGGGCGTTGCTGGAAAGAATCTAGACGAAGTCCGTAACCCTTGGATCGTTGCCGAAACGCTGCGGAACGCTGAATTGCCGTATGCCGCATGTCACTGCGAAAGTCATCCCCCGCCCGCTGACGGTACGTGGCTCATCAAACCTCGCCGTTCAGCCGGTGGCATGGGCATCTTGCCATGGGAGGAGAACTGTGCGGCGGCAATCAAGGATCATTACTTTCAATCGAGAATCGAAGGTCGCCCAGTTGCGGCCGTATTCGTGGGCAACTCGAAAGACGCTGTCTTGTTGGGCATCACGGAGCAAATCATCGGCGCGACCTGGCTTAACGCGGGTGGATTTCAATACTGTGGGTCGATTGGCCCTCTGGCGATACCGCAATCCATCGTCGCGCAATGCCGCCAGATTGGAGAAACGCTATGTCGGCGATTCGGCCTGTCAGGGCTATTCGGCGTCGATGCGATTCTGACGAACGAGCACTTCGTCCCCGTCGAGATCAATCCGCGGTATCCGGCATCCGTCGAAATCATCGAGCGTGCCCACGCGTGGTCAGCCGTTCAACTTCACGTGCGGGCATGTCGCGACAAACGAATTCCAAACGGGCCCGAGTTGATTGTAAACCCAGACGTTCAGGATAGCTTCGGCAAGGCGATTCTCTACGCTCCCCGTCACCTGAAAATAAACCAATCGACACAAGACATGCTGATGGATCGTCGTGGTGATGCGTTGCTTCTAAACATCGCGGACATCCCCGCCGCAGGCAGCGAAATCCCGGAGAAACGCCCGATTCTGACCATCTTCGCGAAGTCAACATCGCGCGACAACGTGGTATCGCAGCTAAGAGAATACGCCGCCGAACTGTACGACGCACTAACATAGAAACACACGTGCTACACCATCACCTTGCGAGAACGTAGGTTCCCGCGTCGACAGGCCAAGGCTTCCCGCCTACGGCAACGTCTTGATTTCGATATCTTTGAACGAAACGCTCATCTTGGGACCTACGTGAAGTTGTAGGGCGATGATTCCATCGGTGGCCCCCTCTTTACTCTTCTCGATGTAGTCGACGGTCGTATGGCCGTTGATCACTTGCGTGAGATGCGGACCATCGGCGGTGATAACGTACTGGTTCCACTCATCTTGCTTCACATGCGGCGAGACAATCTTGGGGTCGACGTCTTGCAGGATGCCCCGTCCCCGTTCTTCGTAGAGGATGCCCATATACCGCTTGTCGGCGATGTCGGCCTGATAGCCGCCAACGACATAGTCGTCGAGTTGACGGCTGCGGTACTGCACGCCGGAGTTGTGATTTCGCAGCTTAAATTTTAGCCGAAGCACAAAGTTGGTGTAGGACTTCTCGGTCGACAGGAAGGTGTTGGTCTTGATCGTGTGGTCATCCGTCGTGCCGACGATCGTGCCGTCGGCAACACTCCACAGCCGTGCGTCGCCGACCCAACCGGCAAGCGAGTGGCCGTCGAACAGTGGTCGGAAACCTTCGTCCGCCCGTAGTGATTGGCTCCACGATAAGGTTGTCATCAACACCGCAAAAACCGCTAACGTTCGCATTCGCCAACTCCTGTTGTCGATTCATGGGGATATCAGGGCATTTCGTTCAACCGCTGCATTCTAGTCAGCCGACCTTCGCCCGGCCACGGGCATGGAACAATTGAGGTCGCTTACGACGGCTGATCGCTCGTTGCCGCGTCGTCGGTCGAAGCAGGGGTTTCGCCTTTGCCGTCGGGCATCCATTTGCGACCAGCCAACCGCGGCTCGTAATCAGGCTCACCAGCCAGCTTTGCAATCTCTCGCAGGAATCGTAGCGTGAGGGCATTCAGAACTTCCCGCTCCACTTCCTTCGAGACGTGGTCGGCATGGTAGGCCGCGATTTCTTCCGAGATATCCAGCGGTTCGCCAATTGTGAGATGCGCCCGGGCGAACGTCCACATGCTACGAAATTCATTTCCGTCGTACGGAGCCCCACGCACATAGCAGGGAACCACGGGGACTTTCGCGCGCAGGGCGATCAAGGCGGCACCCGGTCTCCCTGGCAGCAACAACTCGTCGGTGTTGTTAATACGACCCTCGGGGAACATGCCGACTGGCTCGCCTTGTTCGCACAGACGAATTGCGGCTTTGGTCGCCGCGGTGTCCACGCCGCGTCGATTGACACGAATGGCTTCGACGATGCGGAAAAACCAACCAAGCGACTTCAGGTCGGTATACTCACGGGCAACCATCCAATGCACAACGCGTTTCATGGTCGCCTGAAGGAACATGGGATCGACGCCGCTGGAGTGATTGCAGATGATCACCATTCCTTTGTCGCCGAGATCCGGGAGCCGGCCTTCGATGGTGGTCCGCCAGATCAACCGCACGTAGAACCAGTTGATCATCGCCAATACGATCTGCGGCCACGTGTAGCGAGTAGTGAACCGATAATACACCGCGCACAGCAGCAAACAGGCGAGCAGTACCGCAATCGCGATCAAGATTCCGATCAAGAATTCAACCATCGACTCAATGCTAGCAAGACCACGAAAACGAAAAAAATCGGATACGTGCTGATGAACCATGATCGGGTGACGACGATCATGTCGTGGTTCGGTAATATAGTCGAAGGCACTCCCAACGGCGACAACACACGCCACAAGCGGCTAAACATCCTGTGAGAGACACCAACCCATGACCAAGCCGATGCATTTGGGGATTGTGAGCGACACCCATGGACGTGCCGAATCTGCTCGGGCGGCGGCAAATCTCCTGAAAAGTTTTGAGATTTCCCAGGTCATTCACTGTGGAGACATTGGCTCGACCGATGTCGTGGCGGCCTTTTCCAACTGGCCGACTCATTACGTGTTTGGCAACTGCGACACCGGACTGGGAACTCTTCGAGCCGCGATGGAAGAACTCGGGGGAACTTGCCATGAATGGTTTGGCGAGCTGCGAATGGCCGGGCGTTCCATCGCCTTTCTTCACGGCGACGACTCTCGGCGGCTGCGTGAGACGATTGCCGCGGGAACCTTCGACTTGGTGTGTCACGGACACACGCACGTCGCGGCGCAAGAAAGATCAAACGGAACCTTGGTCTTGAATCCCGGCGCGCTGTTTCGCGCACGTCCACTGACGATTGCCGTGGTCGAGCTACCTTCGCTAGAGGTGACCACGATGAACGTCTAGCCTAGCCAGCCATCCGTCGAATCTGAGTGGCATCAGATTCCACCGCACTCTCGCGACAGCGAAACTGCATGATGTAGGCGTCTTCCGGGGTATCGTCGTAGTAATCGCGAAGGACCGTGACAGCCCGAAAGCCCTGGTTCTTGAAGAAGAGTTGGGCTGCTAGATTGGTTTCGCGTACTTCAAGCACGATCCGCGATCGCCGTTGTTGCGACAGTTTGCTGATGAGCTTCGAGGCCATCTGTCGTCCGACGCCTTGCTGGCGAAACGAATCGCCGACGGCGAAATTCAGGATATGCAGTCGCGTTTTGTGCAACTCGTAGATCATGAAGCCGACAACACGGTCATCGTGCTCGGCCACCATCCCGATGCAATTTCGCTGGCGAAGGCATCGAATGAAGTCGTCCTCGAGCCACGGAAACTCGAAGCTCTCGCCCTCGATATCCAAGACTTCAGGCATATCGCGACGGATCATCCACCGGATGTGTACTCGAAGTTCTTGATGAGACGCCAAGTCCATCGCGGCCTCCTTCCTTGTCGGCCCATTGCGAAGTCGTCAAACTCGATCACGGTCGGCCCTAAAACAAATCCATCGCTCAGGCCAAACGCGGGCATACCTTAGCCAATGCTTTGGCTACTGCCAAGATGAAACCAACCGCAAATTAGGCACGCGATAGCCTTCCTTGCTAGCCGCTAGCAATTCGTCTTGGGCACACCCTTTCACACGGTCTACAGATAACAATAACGGGGGATGGACCGCACGTTCCCGCCGAGAAGAACCGTTCAATCCACGGTCGACCTGACCAAGAGGTACAACACAATCTGGCACGACCGTGTTCTTATTATCGGTTGGTGGCACCGGCTGGGTTTCCAAAAACCATGCAGCCTCAGCGAGAATAGGCAGCCGCTCGATTCGATAGCGAAGCACTGCTGGCACGTCGGCGCTGTGGAGAATCGATCGCGTACCACAATGCAGCAAGCACAATCAGCCAGCCGAACCAGCTTGGCGAGAGAAATAGCCACCAAATCACCCCCAAGGCAACGCTCACTGCAAGTGACCACCTTCGAGCAAAGCGAATCAACCGCAGCCGCCGCTCGGAGCGTGACAGCCACCAGGCGCCGATCGTGGTCACCAGCACCACTGCTAACTTGGACCAAATGCCACGTGAAGTTCCGGTGGCCGTCAATTCGAGGATCTGCAACGCACCGTTGGCGGCAATCTGGCGAACTGTGTAATCGGGCATGGTGCTAACTTCCAACAGCTCCGTCGGAATCGAATCGTGGCTCTGCGCTTCCAGAAGCCGCTCGTACAGATCCCCCAGACCCAACTCGGCGACCGCGCGGGCATGTTCGGCATCGACCAGTTTAACTTCCGCTTGCAATGCGGGGTCATCTCGGGTCGACGGCGACTGCACGATCTTTCGTTCCAACTGGCGTCTCGCGGCATACCAACGTTGCAGCCACGGTTTGGCCCAACGCACCAATTCGTCCGCGGGATGATCAACCTGAGCGTCAGCCGCAGCGAGCAACGAAGCTTCCATGCTGCCTAACCGCAGAAGATCGAACTCGATCGCCTGATCTACATTGACCGGTGGCTCCGCATGCCCGATCGAAGCGCCTGGCGCGGAATGCACCGTCCACAACGTGCGTTCGACGGCAATTGTACCCAGGCTGGGGGCAGCAAGTTCCACCGCGGACCACAGCGACGAAGCTGTGTGAGGCTGACGGCGATAGACGACTTCAATGCGATGTGGAAGGTCGCTTGCCCCCAGCATGACCTCCCAGTGGCCTTGCTGACTTCTCCGAAGTGTTGCCGGCTGCTCATCAACTCGGACCCGAATGAGTTCATAGCCTTGAGGAATGTCGAGCGGACAACGATCGGTGCCGGCGGGATCAAGATCGAGCGTCGCCACGCCGTAACAGGTGTCCCTTGTGTGCAGCACGACGTGAACATCGGCCAGCCATACCCTCGGTACGCGGTCACTCTTGCTTGCCGAGCGAAGCACGGCCTGAAAGTCATTGCCAACCACCTCATAGACCGTTGCGGTATGCGAACCCTCTGGATCTTCAACTTCGAGCATGGCGTCGGGTAGCACCGACGGCAACAGCCCTTGTGTTTCCCATTCCAAACGCTGCATGGCCGCGAGATCTGGCAAGCGAATGAAGCTTCGAGCATGCTGAGTGTCAAAGGGCGAGATCGCCGGTGCGGAAACGCGCTGGCCCGAACTGATTTCCAGCGACTTGGTAATCTTCAACCGAAGCTGGCCATCGACCGCCGCGGTTGGTCGGATGACGAGTGTCGCCGGTCGTTCGCCACGGGGTGCCACAATGCGATAGGGAAGTGGCGGTTCGATCTCCAGCGGTTCTTGCCACTGCGGGGGAATTCGCAGTTCCAACAGATCAACCACACCTTGCTGTACATCGAGCAAACAATCGATTTCGGCCTGCCATGAGTCGGCCTTTCGGTTGAGGGATGTTACGAGCGTGAGATCGACGATTGGTTGATTGACCGCCAGCCGCACCGATAGATCGCGCGGCACGGCTTCGCCATCGGAGACGGCGATAAGCCGACGCACGGAGGTTGCTGTTTGCCTCTTATCGGGAGTTTCACTCGAGAAGGCATCGGCCACCAGCGGTGTCACCAGGACCGATGGCCGGCGGTACACTTCAATTCGTCTGTCGGTCGTTTCACAACCGATCATGCCGATGTCGGGAATGACAAACTCGCCCTCGGCGGGGGTTGCAATTGTGCCACGCAGCCGCAGTTGCTGGGGTCCGGTCATCGGCCCATCGAGAAATACGGCAATGTCACCCGACGGAAGCCGCGTCCATCGCCGCACCAAAGGCTCCACGGCAGTCGACAGCAATTCGACCTCGAGCGCCTCGGGGGCGCGAACGCCAAGTTGGAATGTTGAGCCGACTTCCGATTCTAGGTCGACAAGAAGCTCCACTTCGACACGGTTACGCTGAAATTCAACCGTCAATGTTTCCGTCGCGGAAACACGCGGCGCCGCGATGCGAATCGGCAGGCTCCACACCGGCTCTGAACTCGTTAGGCGATACGACGTGTTCGGTACGTCAGGCGATTGACCCCACAGTGCCAAGAAGTCGGCCGTGGGAACCTCGTCGAAGCCTTCGCCTTCGGCCCGATCGGCGCGAAGCGCCGGGTCGATCGACACGGCGAGAAGACGCTGCCGGCGACGAGGCCCCGTGGCCGCCAAACGAGGAAGGTTCAATCTCCCGATTGCCGACGCATCTTTCAAGAGAAATTGTGCCGAGATGGTTGTCTCGTCCGTGACCGGTGGGTCGAATAGAAACCGCAGCAGACGCTCATCATCCTCGACGAACTCTGCCTGCGAAACGATCGTATTCGCGTCTCCCAGGGGCAATAGCCGCAACTGGGGATCAACCTCAATGTCGAGGTGGTCAATGCTGCCAGAGGTGACATGCAAATGAAATCGGGCCTGAACGACAACCACGGTCGGCTCCACTCGCAACCACACAAGATCGTCAACTTCGCCGGCTTGCTGCATGTCGCCACGCATGACCACCGTGGGCCACGAAACGGTTAAGCTGTTGCTTCCGCCCAGATCGGCTTCCACGGTCGATTCATCCGCCGCGCGGCGAACTTGTCCCAGGGCCGAGTCGATCTCGACCGGCGGAGCATCGGGGGGCAATTCAAGAACAACGTTGGATGTTGGAACGGGGGGAATCGGGATCGCAAAACCAGATGCCATGGCGCCATGTTCCACCATCACATCCAACGATACTTCGACGTGATGGAGACCGCGCCGGCTAACGGGCACCGTAAAAGTTTGCGCCTGGGAGTTGTACGGCAACTCGATCGAGTTACCGTTTCGACGGACCGAAAGCGTGTTTGATCCTCCCACACCAGCCGGCAACGGTAGCTCAATCGCGCCCAGCGTATCGAACACTTCAAAATCGTACGTTGCCGCCAAAGAATCGATTTGAAGTTGGGTTCCGGAGTCATCCCACGAAAACGAGGCCAAGTATTTTACGCGACCAAGCATCCACCCTTGTGGCTTTTCAGTAGCTTCGGAGACGAACTTTCGCAGTCGGCGGTCGAAATCGATCGGTACATGGTATCGATCACCCGTCGGCTGCCGGTCTTCGTCGACGGGAATAAACACCCATGGCGTGGCTTTCGGCCGAGCTTCCTCGATCAGATTGTCTTGGGCACTCAAGGATGTACCGTAACCGTAAATTGAAACCGCCGTGACAAACACCAATGCGCGAGCGACGGCCACCGCAGGGTGGTTCACCTTCACGGTGTTCGGCTCCGGAATGTGATTCGACGATGGCGACAACATGGTAACCGCCCAGAAGGCAATGGCGCCCAATACCGCCGACGACGAGACGGGGACAAGCCACGACGGAACGAACATCGCTGTTGCGACGATCACGACGGTTGCCACCAGGCACAACGGAAGATGGCCACGGCCACGCCACAGCGCGGCGCACAACACCGCCAGAAACATCGCTCCACCTGCAAAATGGAGCCGCGTCTTGTCGATAAGGCGGTACTGAATAGCGACCGTCGGGTCGGCAGACGAAATCGTGTCCGCCCGACGAAACTCGTTGTCGATGCCTGAGCCAGCGAAAGAGACGGGCCACGGCCAGCGGCTGCGCGTTCTCCACGAAGCGACGGTCGCGAATCTTGCGGTCGAACCATCGTTTGCCCAGCGGATGGGTTGCTCCCAGGCTGTGCCACGATCGCGTACGATGGTTGCTCCGAAGACTTCTTCGAGCTGGTTGGCAATCGCCGCGTTGGCGGACGCCGTGGTGAGAACAATCGTTCGTCCGTGCAACACCATGACTAGACCAGAGCGGCGAAGCAACGCCAGCGTTTGGTATTGAGGGACGGCACGCGCGACATCGATCAGCGGTGTCTGAGCATCGATTCCCACGGTCGCCAGGGCGTGAACGTCGATGAACAGGGGCGTCTGTTCACTTTGGGCAACTGCTTCCCATGCGTCAAGCAGGCTACCCCAGGTTGCCGCTCCGCCAGCTTCATCAACTGACGCGATCTCGGCGCTGACCATCGTCGACTCGATTGCCACCCCGAACCTTGCCAACAGGGCATCAACCGCTCGATTGGTTTGGACGGTCGTGGACGCCGATACACGAGCCAACCAGCCATCCAATTCTGCTGGCCCAAAAGGTGCCTCATCGACCGACCGACCGAAGGGTCCGAACAGCCGCTCGATCCAAGACTTGCTAGCCGAATTAGAGCTGAACGAAGCTCCGCTTGTGGCAAACACTTCGTAGTCCGCGGGGACATGAATTGAAGACAGGCGCGCCAGCACGGGCGCGTTGGGCTCTGGCCAGCATGCCAAGCGAACGGCATGGAGCCCCAGCCGAGGTTCTTCAGACTGTAGCTGCACCAAGACTTCGACGTAGCGTACCGAGGAGGGAAGCGGAACCGATAACTCATCTTTGGTGACGCGGCGCGAAACCGCTACGCCATCGACCCACACACCATTCACTCGGCAGTCATCTGGAACGCGAATCTGTAATGCTCGTCGTCCGGCATTTTCCAACCAATACCGTGCCAAATGAATTCCACGCCCCGAGGCCTCAACACTGGAGTCAACCCGAGCCGACCAGACGACCAAGTCCGATCGCGGCACGTTTTCTTCAGTCCTACTGACGGATAGCACAATGGGGCGTGCGAGGTCAAAATCGGCCCGGGGATCAAAGCGATAGGAAGCCCGCGTCTTTGTGAATCGGCCGTTTCCCGGTTGCCCCGGCACTTCTGCATCGAGGCGTGTCTCGCTGATTGAGATCGACACCGAGGGGGCCGCCTCGATGACGATGTGGCCTGTTTGTTCAGCAGCATCGGGGACCGCGACGAGACCCAGATCCATGGCATCGTTCTTCCCCAGCGATCGAACCGCCCATAGCTCGAATGGCTCACTTCTGGGGGTCGGTAAGAGAATCACAACGGTCTCGCCGTCGCCCGCTGAACCGAATCGTTCAAGCTCTAGTGGTGACGGTGCAATCGTTTCGAGCACTTGGCCGTCGGCGTTGGCCAAAGACCAGCGGCGCTGCGTCTTTGTTTGGTGAGAAAATCGCACAAGAAGTCGCTGCACTGGCCGATCGTTCGGCATGCATCGAATCACTGTTTGCTCGATGGTTCGATCGGATTCGACAACGAGCCGAGTTTCGATATCGACCGCGAAACGTGGTTGTCTCCGGCCGAGGGCGACAACGAGATCACTATCGCGCCCGATCACAAACACCGGCGAGGTTGCCGGCTCGATGAAAAGCCGACGCTGGTCCGTATCGAGATCGGTGAACTCGATGGTCGGAGTACCGTCGGTCGAAATGAGCGTCAGGTGGCATGAATCGTCGCTGCGAAGTTCGAGCAATTGATCGCCGCGGTCGGTGTCGTCGAAGTGCAATATTTCCAACTCAGCCAGCCCAATGGGGTCGCCCAATCGCGGCGCGGCCCGTCGGGCCTGGATCACAATCCGCAGCGGCTGTTGAACCGAGAGTCCGTGCAGAAGTCGAATTTGGAGTCGGCGCTGGTCGTTGCCGGGTTGCTCGACGCGCCAACCTTCAATCGCACCGGGCGGATCGGAGGCGAGCGAGACCAGTTGCCATGCCCCGCCTACATCGGCAGTCAAGTCGAAGCGACGACCTTCGGTCGCGATGAATTCGGCGGACATCGCGCCTAGCACTTCGTCGATTCCCAAAGCTAACGTCGACGCCGAGGCAACTTGAACCCGCTGATCACGTTGCCGCACCAAAGCATCGACATGCCCATCGGGGGAGAACATTTGAAACTCGAAGCGTTGTCCTTCCGTGTCGGCCTCGCTCTTGACTTGACGGCAGCCATGGGTCTCGATGTCGTCAATCACCAAGGAGGACAAGGCGGCAACGCGAATCGTTCCCTGTCTCCAAGCAACATCTCGCACACGTACACGAGGAAATTGGGCAAGACGCTCGCGAACAAGCGGTGCCAGAGCAAGCAATTGCAGTCGGGTTGATTCTACGATCGGCTCGTCGAATTCGAGCAGCAAACGACGGACCCGGCCATCGTCCTGCAAGGTGGACCACCTGAGCGACCGTTCGTCGATTGCCGCCGACACGAGTTGCAGTGGGGCATCGAGTTCCAACTCAAGTTGCGTAAGCGACTGATTTCCGATCTCGACGGAAAGTTCGCAATTCAGCGCCAATCCCTCGGGAGTGACCTGATAGGCAAGAAACTGCGATACGGAAGCCCTGCGTTTCGGGTTCTCCTCGTTGGCCTGTTTCCGCAGCACCAATGCCGGCTCGCCCGCCGCGGCAAAAGTTCCTTGCCAGGTTTTACTGTCCGAATCGGAATCGCTGTCCCTTGCTTCGACCGAGGCAGCTTCTCCCGTCACATCGAACGTCGTCGGAAGTTCAAGCGTGATCGAAGCCAGCGTCCCGCGCGGAAGCTGAAGGGGTAGCTTAAAGACTGAAGGCCCGACCGAAGACAAGCGTCGCGACCAATGAAACCGGAGCGTTCCGCTACGGGGAACGACTACCACCCATCGCCCGCGGGCGTCGAGCCCCATGCGTGCGGAGAGATTGTCATCCTCCCAGGTGGCCTCGCTGATGGCGACTTGGCAGGGGTTGAGAATGAGCAACGCTGGTTCGTCGCGAGGGTGATCGATCCGCAAGGTGCCCGTTCCGACAACAAGCTTGTCGTCGACAAGATGCGCCTCGTAGTGGGCTGTTAAGATTCGTGGGGCCAGCGCGCCGCGTACGCCAATCCGCGTCATTTCGGCGATCTCGACGAGCCGCTCGAACTCCTCTCCGTCGACCGGCACATAGGGCTGTGCGCCGCGGGGCCATTCATCGATTCGGTCCGCCGGTGCAAACACACGACGAAAAGTGAGTTCCCCGGCTGACTTATTGTCTCGGTCGCCGCCAACGCCGGGCTGCTGCGCCAATAAATGTTGGGATGCAAACGTGGCGATCACCAGCAGCATGATGGACGCCGTAATGGGCCACATCCGCCGCTGGCGGAAGACGCATCTCGTGCTACCGCTTGTCGCATGGCTCATCGTTCAGGGCCCGTGCTGGACGATCCGACCGAAACAGATTGCGTTAGCGTGGACGACGTTGGTCCGACGGCAAGCGGCGGTCGATATTGCCGGTCGGTCGACCCCAGTTCAACAATCGAACTACCACGTGGTCGTCCTGGTAGCGAGGAGAGTTTGCGGCGCGTTAGCCAACGTTGCGCCAAGGCTCCGGCAGCAACGAACACAACGGTAAGGACAGCGAGTTGAACTGCCAGTAGGGCCAATTCAGGCTGCATCCAACCGGCAGCCAACATCAAAATCGCGCATCCCATGGCGACACCAGGGTGCCGGACCGCGGGAACATAGAACACGACCAGCGAGAGTGTCAGGACGAAACCACCCACTAAGAGAACCATCCACGCACGACTCACGGTAACGGTTTGTAGTGGTTGAGGATTGCCCAGTGCGCTGAATAGATAGCGATTGCTGCCACTGGGCATGGCAGCGGCGTGCGAGGTTCCGACCCACTGTTCGAGTTCTGCTTGTTCGGCAAGGGGCGCGCGGCTCCACCCCACGCCGTTCCAGGTCCAGTCGAACTCACTGCTGTACGGGCCCGACGACGTCAACAGATGCTGCGATCTTGGCAAGATCACTTGCCAGTAGGTTCGTCGCACCCACAAAGGTTCGTCGAATCGGGGTGGTTCAAGCGACAAACGCCCCCAGCCAACCAGTGGCGTTGCCACGGGATAATTCAATTCGACGAGATGTTGTGAATTCGGTTGCCCTCGCGAAAGATTCAATACGAACTTTCCGGCGGAGGTAAAACGCGGCGTGGCACGGATGCCATTGATGCTGACCTGCACGTCCCCGGTTCGCGAACCGGCTGGAAGGTGGACGACCAATTCATTCAAGGGCGATGTGACCCAAAACACGGCGCGATCGTGCCGCCCCTGGTGATCGATCCACGACTGAATCCAGGCTTTTTCGACGTAGGCGCTGCCATAGGGACGTAGATCCTTGAGACTCAACACCAACTCGAACGAGAGCCTTCGTTCGGCACTCTTAAAACGCACGGCTCGCCGTGCCGCAAGGTCGGCCGAAATAGGTGGTTCAAGTGTCCAGTCGCCATCGCGAGGCGTTAGCTCGATCCCCGGATCGATATCGACAAGAACCTCATTCCCGCCGAGCGTTCCTTCGTTTGGCATCACCAGCGGCACGGCACGTGCAACACTCGTATCGTGGGGCAACTGTTCCCAGGTTTGGCCATAACGAATCTGTATCTGGAATTCGCCAAGGTGGGGTTCGCCTAAGTCGTAGGCAACCTGCGCCGCGGAATCTCCGTTCGATGCGGTCACCGAGGTTGCCGGTGTCAGCGGTTTTCCATTCAGCAAAACGTCAATCGCATCAACCGCTGTCAGTTCGGGTGGCAGTTCCAAAACGATTTGTTCAAGCGATTCGTAACGAACGTCGTAATCGATCGTCTGAACGACCGAAACGCCGTCGAGGTCGACCCCCAACACTGCGCTGGACGAAACGTTGATGCTTCTCGTCTCAACCCGAAAGTCGGCGACAAATCGTGCGGGACGGGTGTCCCCTCGATAGAACAATGGTCGTTGCTGTCGCGGGCTCCATGGTTCGGGCGTTTGGGCAGTATTCCGACTAAGACCGACGATTCGATCGGCCCGAGGTACGAGCACGACGTTCTCTGCCGCAACGACGGCAACCCGCGCTGGCCCCAACGACGAGACTTTTGGGTGCGGCAATGGCACATCGATCTCGGTTGCCCCATCGGACAAGAGACGATGTGCCTTGATCGACAACTCCAGCTCGCCGGTTACCGGCTGCCACAAGGGAATTGAAAGTGGCGAGCGTTTGTCGAGCACGACGCCCTCTTGATCGACCACGCTATGCGGCCCAATCTCGTCGATTTCCCACTGCTCGATGTCGAGTTCCAACGCGAATGCCTTGGCTCCGCGGATCGTGTATCGTAGCGTGGCTTTGAGCCTGATCTGATCGTCATCAACTTCGATCACATACTCAGGATCGACACCGATCAACGTTTCGCGAGGGGAAATACGAGCTGTTAGCGAGCACGGCTGCCCCAAGTATTCAAACCCGGCGATCAGCGTATCGCGAGCCAGTGACTTAGGCATTGCCTCGACACGTCGCACATTGCGTTGCCCTTCCCACACCACTTGCCAGTCGCCGAGCACTTCGACCGCGAGGTAACCGGTTTGTCGAACAGCTCCTACCACGTCGAATCCCGCAAGTTCGATCGGCTCAACCTCATTCGCCGCATCGTGAGGACGTTCGGTCACGAGCAAGATCTCGATGGCATCGGATCGCGCTTCATCAAGCTGCACGCCGACCTCGCGACGGACGCTCTCCAAATTTCCGTCACCTGGAGTGACTTCGACCACGGTATATCCCGGTCGTTGCCCGGGAACCAAGTGTGCGCCAGGCGGCAGTCGAACGCGAAAGGCATCGAAGCCGCTGTCGCCAAAACTGTCGATGGTGAGACGCGCTTCGGTGGTGATGGTGCGGCCATCGATCGCGGCAAGCAACTCTCCCCGAACCTGTAATTGTGTTGGGGAATCGGTGTCTTCGACCGCGGGAATTCGCCAGGTGATTTCAAAGTCGCCGGGTAACCCATGTACGTCGAAGCGTGTACCTCGACCATCATCCGTGGCAACGGAATCCAGGGCTGCATGTTCGCTCACACGTCCGATCGCCCCTGCTGAATCAACGCGGAGCGTCAATGCCGAGACGACCGTTTCTGGGATCGTCAGCCCCATGCGAGAGTCTCCACCGACTTGATCGACGGGCACCCGCATCTCGAGTTCGATTTTGTGACGCGTTTCGGAGGCAGCGCGAATCCAGGCGACAAAACCTTCGCTGCCCTCTTCCCGTGTCAGAAAAAAGTCGCTGTCCCCTCGGTATCGCGGCGTGGAAACAAGGACTCCTTCGTTCATACGAAGTGGAATTCGGGTCCAGGCATCTGATTTGGTTTCGACGTCGAACTGAACCGTCAGTTTCACCGCACCAGTGAGTGTCTCACCGACGGCCTTCATCGATAACGAAAAACCGGGAGGCTCAGTCGCCATCGTCTGTTGTCGCTGTAAGTCGAGCAACGCCTCGAAGTCTTCGAGACGGAAGTTGAGTACGGCCTGCAATTTGCCGTCCTTGTCGGGCAACATGTAAATCGATGGTTCGGCTTCCAGGCCCGATGCTGCTGTAGAACCGGGTCGCTCGGAACCAGGTGTGTCACTCGGCTTCCCGGGAGGTTGTGCGCAGAGCGTGGCACCAAGGCAGACGATCAAAATGCCCGTGCCCAGACCAAATAAGAGCCAAGAATTGGAGCGTAACAAAGTCATTCGTCACGAATCGCCATCAGATTTGGCAACTTGCTCGCTGCCGATGGCTTGGAAAAGACAAGAAACATGGCGAAATACAGCAATTTCCAGTGTACCCAGAGGTTCGAGTCGCACAAAGAAACTTCGCCAAGCGAGGCCCTTCATTTTACCGAAAAGCTCGCGAAAACGCGGGAAGAACGGGTAATACCGCCATGACCAAGCCGTAAGCGGAAAACGCTGTGCCGAACTTTGGATTCAAAAGCGACGAACCAGCAACCAAAACGTGACCACGACGCGATCCCATGCCCCCCACTACGGGGTGCCTTGCGAACCGGGCGAACCGGCTGCCACCCGCATTTCTTCGCGCATGGCGTTCTGCGATAGCCCTGTACTTTCTGGCAGTTGCAGTGTGAGATGACAAATCTGCCAATGTGCCTACGATCCACTTCATTGAGACATCCTCCCGCGCAGCCAACGATAAAACCTGCCGGATGCTGAGCCACTCAAATGAGCGACAACCAATCCTGACATTACCTCAGTGATGAGTAATTGCTTAGGAGGCATTGCTTGTAAATGAGTCTGGACTTCAGGAAAAAACAGGAACGCACAGATTGGCAATGCGGCACACAGCATTCTCACGATGGACGGCGCTGGCTGAAGGACGTGTGTCTTAGCCTCGCTTATGGCCTTCAGTATTCCTAGTTTCTCCGTCCAATGAACATCAGTGCTGTCGAAAACACTCGCATCCACGTTTGCGACCTGCTGAGCCCAACGATCATAGTCACCGTAGGACAAATGCACGATCTTTGCAGACGATTTGTCTCGTAGATCCAATGCAACTTTCGTCGACCTGTAGCGCACGAACTGAACGCCCCACACTACCTGCACTGCCGCAAACCAGAAATGCGACACGCCGATGGTGAGCGAACCAACTATCCAAAGAGTCCACAAAATCAAGAACTTCATGGTGCCAAAGGCCACGGCATTCATACAACACCTCAGCTATTCATGTTGCCCGAACCCTCTATTGTCGGAGAATTTACCTATTGTGGCGACTCTGCTGCGTGTCAATTAGCCCTTCTGGGACAAGATCGATTGCGATTTGTAGTTCCCCAATCGCGTAACCGACTCGCTTCGCCCCTCTAGAAATGTGGTTCTCCCACTCATTTCGTGGGAGAGCCGAATAATTACGGCTGTCAGAAAGGCCGCTTTCACAAGAATTGCTGCCTTTCATGTGTCGTAATCATTCGTTGCGACAATAAGGACGCTCCCGGAGGAAGTCTACCAATCAACGTCAGGTACGGGGGTCTTGACTTGTCTGATCGTTGGACCCGGCTGCCACCCGCATTTCTTCGCGCATGGCGTTCATGGGGGGGAAGACTTCGTCGACGCTTTCCTTGAATAGGTCGCCGATGAGCAGGTCGGTGATGTGGCCTCGGTACTCGGGATAACGTCGCAGGAAGGTGCCGAAGCTGAAGCCTTCGTAGAAAGCGCAGACTAATTCTCGCATCCGGTGCAGGCCGCGGCGATACTCGTCTGACCAGCGGCCAAGTTGCGCGGCCGTGACATCGTCCCGCGCAAGTCCTTCGGCAATGGCATCCGCGGCCCACTCGCCAGATTTCAGTGCTAGGAATACACCGGAAGAATAGACCGGATCGAGAAAACCGAACGCATCGCCGACCAACA
Source organism: uncultured Planctomycetaceae bacterium (assembly GCA_964576465.1). Lineage (GTDB taxonomy): Bacteria > Planctomycetota > Planctomycetia > Pirellulales > JAEUIK01 > CAZNXE01. The sequence goes on along the minus strand of CAZNXE010000038.1, from coordinate 12,104 downwards.
CCCAACCGTCGCCCGCAATTTGTGAGGACGTGTACGAAAAATCTTTCGTCGCGCGGAACTCCGCCGCACGTTCGCCTTGCGCAAGCCGTCGCTTGACCGCCACGCAACGGTCGACTTGTTCGTTGAAGATGTCTTCATGGTCTCGCCGACCGGCAAACAATTTGTTGAAATCGCTGACAACGCCCACGCTTACCATGTCGTCGGGTAAGGGGATGTACCAAAACCATCCTCGCTTGCCCTCGGTGTGCAAGATCAGGGTGGCGCCCTCGTCTCGTCCTTCGTCGCGTTGTGCTCCGCGATAGTACGTCCAGATCGAGCCTTTGCGTAACAGAGGATCTGGCTCCCTCAGCTTGAGCCGGTTGGAGATGAGCGTGCTCTGCCCGCTGGCGTCGACCACCACCTTGGCAGTTACGTCGCGCGTCGCTCCGTCGCCTTGCTGAACTCGAATCCCACGTGCTCGCTCGCCGTCAAAGAGCACCTCGCGCACTCGGGCACCTTGATGGACCGCGACCCCGCTTGATTTGGCGTTCTCAAGCAGCATATGGTCGAATTCGCTCCGCAACACCTGCCAGGTGACCGAGCATTCGTGCGGCTTGTGTTCGTCGAAGTAGAACGGCTGCGATTCCTTGCCCGTATCGTTCACGAACTGAACGCTGAACTTGCGAACATAAGGGCTCACTTTCAATTGATCGAGCACGCCCAGCCGCTTGAATGTCCAATAGGTTTCCGGCATCAGCGACTCGCCGATGTGAAATCGCGGAAACTCATCACGCTCGAACAGCTCGACACGGTATCCCTGTTGCGCAACCAGCGTGGCCACCGTCGCCCCCGCGGGCCCGCCGCCGATCACCGCCACATCGGTGTCGGTTCGTGTGTCGTCTCTCGTATCCACCACCAAGCTCCAACGGCGAGACAGGATTGCCGCAAATTAAGGCGAGTGGCAGAAATGTTATTACCGTAGCATGGGACCTCGTCCCGTGTAGAACCCACGGAGTACACGGGACGGGGTCCCATGCTACGGTGTTTTCTATCTGCCGATCGCCTAAGAGCCTATCCCAGAACGCCTGTAGAGGGCGTTCCCTACAGGTATTGGGATAGGCACTAAGAAAGTAAACGGGCTAAACCTCCATGATAACCCTACCGCTCTTGGGTCAACCACCGCCAATCGCTGGGAGAAAATGAACCTCGCTGTCGGGCCCTACGGCTGCCAACAGGCCTTGGGTGGTCATCACGCCATCGATCGAAGCCGCTAGTCCCGCAACTAAACGGTCTCCGTCGCGAAGATGACCGGCAAGGTCGGGAAACCGATCTTCGAGCGCTGCGACAACTTGACGCAGCGACTTTCCGGCAACGGTCACCTCGATTGCGCCGCCGGTCTGTTCTCGCATCACCGGCGGAATGAAGACTCTCGCCATGACATTCTCCGGGGCCGAATGCAACCTACTGTTTTGTCAAAGTTAAAGTATTCGGTTCGATGCGACGTAACTCCTAGCACTGCTGGACAAGCCAGACAGTGGCACCCGAAATCTCAACCTTGGCGCACCACTACAATGTCTGGCACGCAACGCCCGTTTTCACGAAGCCCCGTTTGTCTTGCCTTGCTGTGCTTTGATGGCTGCCCACAGCCGGGGTGGGGAAACTGGCAAGGTGTCCGCTCGAACGCCGACCGCCTGATAGATCGCCGCGGCAATGGCTCCTGGTGGCGGAACGATGGGCACCTCGCCGGCACCGCGAACTCCATAGGGATGGTCGGGGTTGGGCACTTCGACGATGATCGTTTCAATCATCGGCAAATCCAGCGCCGTTGGCATGCGATAGTCCAAGAAGCTGGCGTTCGACATCCGGTCGTCGCTGTCGAACACATACTCTTCGTTAAGCGTCCAACCAATTCCCTGCACGGCACCGCCTTGCATCTGGCCTTCAAAGTAGCTGGGGTGAATCGCCCGACCGGCGTCTTGCACCACGGTGTATCGCAATATCGTTACCTTGCCGGTCTCGGGATCGACCTCGACGTCGACGATGTGGGTTCCAAAGCTGTTGGTCGAACCCTCGGGGCTCACGGTTGCACGGCCAACCACGGGGTCGCCCAAATCAATTAGTTTACCGGCAAGATCTTTGAACGTGATTCGCTTGTCGCCGGAAACGAACGCGCCGTCGTCGTATTCAACCTTATCAGCATCGCATTCCCAAAGTAGAGCCGCTCGCTCGCACATTTGTTGGCGCAGATCGAGCCCTACGCGGTAGGCTGCCATCCCGGTGGCAAACGTCACACGGCTGCCGCCGGTCACGTCGGTGTAGCCCACGCTGTCGGTATCGGCTACTTGCGGCAAGACCTCCTCGGCAGTGATTCCCAACGTCTCGGCAAGTTGCATTGCAATCGAGGTTCGCGTACCCCCGATGTCGGTCGAACCTTCGATCAACGTCACGGTGCCATCGGGATTGACGTTTGCCGCCACGCTGGACTTGAGCCCGATGTTGAACCAGAATCCACTGGCAACGCCACGCCCACGGTTGGGGCCTTCCAGTTTCGAGCCCCAGTGTTGGCTATCCCGCGCGGCTTCGAGTGTCTCGATGAGGCCAACCCGAGGATACACGGGCCCGTCGACACGTCGCGTTCCTTCGCGCGCCGCATTGGCCAGCCGGAACTCGATCGGATCGATGCCCAGTTCCTCGGCCAATTCGTCAACGACCGACTCACACGCAAACGCGGCTTGCGTGGCGCCCGGCGCGCGATAGGCGGCCGACTTGGGCTTGTTCTGTACGACGTCGAGCCCTTCGACCAAGGCGTTGGGCAACTCGTAACAACTGAACACACACATACACCCCGGGCCGATGATGCCCGTGGGAAACGCGCCGGCGTCATAGGCCATCCAGGCTTGCGCGGCGGTCAATCGTCCATCGCGTTTGGCGCCAAGTTTGATACGCATGAAGGTTCCCGGTGTCGGCCCGGTGCCTTCAAAACAATCGGCCCTGGTCATCACAATCTTCACGGGGCGGCCACACTTGCGGCTGAGCAAGGCGGCCACGGGTTCGAGATACACGGTAATCTTGCCGCCAAAGCCACCGCCGATTTCGCATGGTACGACGGTCACACTCGAAACGGGAATTTGCAGCAACTCGGCCGTTTGCTGGCGACAGGTGAACGACCCTTGCGTGGAGGTCCAAATCTTAAGATGCCCGTCGGTGTTCCACAGCACGGTGCTGACGTGCGGCTCGATATAGCCTTGATGAACGCTCGCCGTGCGGAACTCCCGTTCGATGACCACATCGGCCTCGGCGAACCCTTTTTCGATGTCTCCCTGCTCGAAACGAATGTACTCACAAATGTTCGTCGGCTTCTCAGACTGCTTGCCGTCGCGGTTGGTGAACAAATCGTCGTGCAACAACGGTGCATCATCGGCCATTGCATCGAGCACCCAGGTGACCGATGGCAACGGTTCGTAGTCGACCTCGATCAGCTGCAATGCCTCTTCCGCGATATCGAGACTTGCTGCCACTACGGCGGCAACCGCATGGCCCTTATAAAGCACCTTGCCTCGGGCCATCACATTCGCCGAGAGATGCGCCAGGTTGACCGATCCTTCACCCAGATGCGCGGTCTTGTCGGCCAAATTTGGAAAGTCGGCCGAGGTCACCACGGCGTAAACGCCTGACAGCTTTTCGGCAGCCGAAGTATCGATCGATTTGATGCGTGCGTGGGCGTGCGGGCTGCGTAGAATCTGCCCATGGGCCATCGACGGGAGATGTAAATCGTTGGTATACACGGCCCGACCGGTTACTTTGTCGGCCCCGTCATGTCGAATGGGCCGGGTGCCAATCACCTTGTAGGGTGTGGTATTACTCGATTCGGTCGTGGGTTTGGACTCCGGCGTAATGGCCATCAGCGACGCGCCTCCTGTAGGTTTTTCGCGGCATGTTGCACGGCTTTGATAATCTTATCGTAGCCGGTGCAGCGACACAGATTGCCCGCCAGTTCAAAGCGGATTTCCTGTTCCGTGGGATCTGGATTGCGTTCCAACAGCGCCTTGGCCGTTAGTAAAAAGCCCGGGGTGCAAACGCCGCATTGCAGTGCCGCGTCTTCCAGAAAACACGTCTGCAACGGGTGGAACCCACTTTCGTCGGCCATGCTTTCGACCGTGGTGATCTCCACCCCCTCGGCTTCGACCGCCAGCACAATGCAGCTATCGACGGGCCGACCATCCATCAGCACGGTACACGCACCGCAGTTGCCGTTGTTGCACCCTTCCTTGGCACCGGTCAGATCCAACTCGTCCCGCAGAATATCGAGCAGGCTTTGTCGAGCTTCGCATAAGAACTCGACAGCCTCACCGTTGACTGTCGTCGAAACATGTAGCTTTTTCTTACGGATCACCGTCGATCAACCTTTCGCCCTGCAAGTCGCGAGACCAGAGGGATTCAGCAATTGGGTTCTCTTGTAGGTCAGGCTGTGCCTGACGTGCAACACAGATTGTAAGCTCTCTCGTCAGGCACAGCCTGACCTACCTTGGTTGTCTATGCACCGCGTGCCCGTTCGACTGCTTTGGCGAGCGCACGTTTCGCCAACACGCCGACCAAATGCTTACGGTATTCTGCCGTGCCCCGCATATCGCTAATCGGTCGGGCGACGGCACGGGCGCGATCTCCTGCCTCGGCCAAGGTCGCTTCATCTGGCGTTTGGCCAACCAACCAGCTTGCCGCATCATCCGCGGTGATCACCGTCGGGGCCACGGCGGCCAGCGCAATGCGGGCTTCGGCGATCTTGTCATGCTTGGCATCTAGTTGTATCCACGCGGCACAACCGACGACGGCGATGTCCATCTCGTTGCGTGGAATGAAGCGCAGATAATGGGCACCCGAATGCTCCGGTTGCGGTGGGAGTTGGATCGAGACGAGGAGTTCGCCCCGCTCCAAGATGTTCTTTCCCGGCGCGGTACAAAACTCCGCCACGCTTACTTGTCGTGTGCCCGAGGGACCAGCGATGTTGCAGGTTCCCCGATAGACGACCAACGCCGGCACCGAGTCGGCCGCGGGCGAGGAATTGCAGAGATTTCCGCCGATGCTGGCTCGATTCTGAATTTGCCAACCGCCGATGATCCGCGCGGCGTCGGCCAGTGCCGGATATGCGTTGGCAACGTCGGGGGTTTCGTAGAGAACACTGCACGACGTCGCCGCGCCAAGGGTTAAGCCGGATTTTGCATCGTAGGTAAGCTGCGTTAGCTCGGGAATCTTCTTCAGGTCGACGATCATATCTGCTTCGCGCTGACGTTCACGCAATTGCACCAGAAGGTCCGTGCCGCCGGCCAGCACTCGGGCGCGATCGCCACTGGCGGCCAGCAGGCTCACGGCTTCGTCGATCGTGGTCGCGGCTTCGTAATCGAAGTTATTCACTGTATTGGATGCTCTCAAACGCCGTGGGTAGGTTCAATGCAGGCCCAGCATGCACCGCCGCCTTTCGCACTGCGCGCCCGACGACTGTGCCGAAATATGGGGGCAGCAGGTAGCGGTTGTCAAGCGTGCAGGTGAGTTGGAACCCCATTGTCAGCGAGCGACAAAGGCGATCTCACCAAAACTAGCAAACATGTTGCAGCTTCGGTAGAATCCCCGCAGGCAGGAAGCGGTTGCGACTGGCCATTTCGGTCGACCCAGTCGGTTTCGCACTGGAGTTCTTCCGCGAACTGCAATCCGCGTGAATTGTCACGCCGGATGTGCCCTTATCCGCATAGCCGGCGATTATCAGCGACTCGATATGCGTTCAAGCCGAGGAGGTGTCCGATGGCCACGCTTACAGAAACGATCACGAAACCCGAAATTCGACAGACCCAGTGCCTGATTGGCGGCAATTGGACTCCGGCTGCCAGCGGCAAGACGTTCGATACGATCAACCCTGCGACCGAAGAAGTCATTACACAAGTGGCCGAAGGTGACGAGGCCGATGTCGATCTGGCCGTGAAGGCGGCTCGCGACGCTTTGGAGAACGGCCCCTGGGGCAAGATGGACGCCCGCGAACGTGGCCGGCTCATGTACCGCTTAGCCGATTTGATTGAAGAAGAGTTGGACGAACTGGCTGCGTTGGAGACGCTCGACAACGGAAAGCCCGTGAGTGTCTCGCGCGCGGCCGACTTGCCACTGACGATCGACTGCCTGCGATACTACGCAGGCTACGCCGACAAGATTCATGGCCAAACCATTCCCATTCGAGGCAATTTCTTCACCTACACACGTCGTGAGCCTGTCGGCGTGGCAGGGCAGATCATTCCGTGGAACTTCCCGATGTTGATGGCTGCCTGGAAGTGGGGCCCGGCGTTGGCTGCCGGTTGCACGATTGTGATGAAGCCGGCCGAACAGACCCCGCTGACGTGCTTGCGGATGGGCCGCTTGGCGCAGAAGGCCGGCATCCCCGACGGTGTGATCAACATCATCCCGGGCTACGGCCCCACGGCCGGCGCATCGATTGTCAAGCATCCCGACGTCGACAAGGTCGCTTTCACCGGCGAGGACCAAACGGCGAAAATCATCATGAGGGAGGCCAGCCAAACGCTGAAGCGGCTCACCTTCGAGCTGGGCGGCAAGAGCCCCAACATTGTGTTCGCCGATGCGAATCTCGACGCCGCGGCTGTGGGCGCCCACGCTGGCTTGTACTTCAACCAAGGACAATGCTGCTGTGCCGGCAGCCGGCTGTTTGTCGAGGACAAGATCTACGACAAATTCGTCGATCAACTCGTGGCGATGAACGAGTCTTACAAACTTGGCGATCCGCTCGACCCCGAGACCCAGCAGGGGCCGCAGGTAGATCAGGCGCAGTTCGACAAGATCATGCACTACGTCGGCGTTGGTCGTGAGCAGGGTGCAAAGTGCTTGACCGGTGGCAAGCGATTCGGCGATCGCGGCTACTTTATCGAGCCGACACTGTTCACCGAAGTCGAGGACGGCATGGACATCGCCCAGAAAGAGATTTTTGGGCCGGTTCTGTCGGTGCTGCGTTTCAAGGATGTAGATGAGGTCATCAAGCGCGGCAACGCCACGCGCTTCGGATTGGCTGCCGCTGTTTGGACGCGTGACATTAGCAAGGCACACCGCCTGGCCGCAGAACTCAAGGCCGGCACGGTGTGGATCAACTGCTACGACGTATTCGACGCGGCCGCCCCGTTCGGCGGTTTCAAAATGTCTGGCATGGGCCGAGAACTCGGCGAAAAGGGCCTGGATGCCTACACCGAAACCAAAACGGTTACAGTCAGCCTCGACTAATCGAGCCACGACTCCACACAAATCCGTGCGCTGCACGTTCCGTCAGCGCTACGCAGAGATAGCGATCTATACAGGGCTTACTTGCCTGAAGGGGTCGAAATGCTCGAGTGCCCACCTGGTTCGCTTGTCGTTGGCACGGTGAGCGTGGGGGGCGAGTCGTTCGGGTTGGCAAAGGGGGCCTGAAGTTGTTGCGGAGGTACCACGACGCCGCAACTCACGATGAATTGAAAGGCCTGATCGATCGTGATATCCAGATCGACAACCTCGCTCTTGAGGACGGTCATCGTGTAGCCGGTCACCGGCATGGGCGAGCTTGGAATTAAGATCGAGACGACCGGTTCTTGCGCCGCGTCGCGAATCTCCGACATACTCTCGCCGGTGACCAACGCGAGTGCCCAGATGCCTTTGCGAGGATACTCGATTGCCACGACCCGAGTGTATTCGATGTCGCTCTCGCTGAACATGAAGTCGGTCACTTGTTTGACCGACGAGTAGACGTTGCGAACCAATGGAAGTTGAAGAATCCCGCGCTCGAACAAATTCCATAGCACGCGCCCGATGCCCGCGGCCAAGAATCGACCAAGCAGATACATCAGAATGATGAACACCGTCAGAAAGACAGGTACGACGATGTAGGGTTGCAGGTATTTGATTTCGACGTACCGCTGGTAGACCGCGACACCGGTGGTCGGCATCAACGCGCCTCTCTGGTTCGTACGGACGGCCTTGTAGATTTCCAGAGGGACGAACGAGTCGTCGAGCAGCTTCTTGAACTGTTGTCCGTCGCTGTTGTAAACACCTCCGGCAACTTCCTGGGCATCAGCAAGATGGTCGGCATCGCGAATGTCGGAAACCTGCCACACGATCATGTCGCGAACCCCGGCAGTAACGGGTCTCAAGACATGCTGTTCAACGGTACTGCCAACCCAAAAGAAGATGACAATGGTGAGCAGCGGCGGTAGCACAACCGCCACGCCACGCAGCACGGCGCGTCGAAACGGGCGCGGGCGGAGATGTTTCGCTCTGCTGAACGCGGAGGTATCGGGAGATTTCATTGATGCCAACCTCTAGATTTCCATGGCAGGGCAGCTTCACTCAGGTTATTGCAAACGGTCGTCGGAAATAGCTCAAATCTTGGCAACCTTCTGCTGGAAGCGATACCGCTGGCACAAGCTAGCGAACTTGTCTACGGAGGCGATCCTTTCGTCATTGATCTGCCACCTAGAAACTATATCGGTGCATTCTGCGTGTTAGTTCGGTGTGTCTGCCCTGGCAATGATTCCGACTCCCACCCATGCCGCACCCGAGGCTTTCATTACACGTGCTGCCTCACCGCAGGTCGCTCCAGTTGTCAGAATATCGTCTACCAGAAGTATACGTGCCTTACTCAAATCGTAGCCTTTGCGAACAGACAGTGCGCCGCGGATGTTGATTCGCCGCTGTCTTTGCGTTAACCCACTGTGGGGGTTCGTGTTACGTCGCCTGGTCAAAAGCCCTGTTTCGAGGCGAACCTTGCATCGTCGGGCGAGACACTCTGCCAACACCTCCGCACTATTCGTCCCCCGGGTGAGCCGTCTGGCCCAATGCATGGGTACCGGCACCACAGCATCTAGCGGAAATTGGGCAATTTGGTCGCCATTTTTTTGCCAGAATAGCAATGCTACCGCGTCGGCTAGCATATCGAGACCGGGTTTTTTCAGGCGCAGCAGGGCCTTGCGCAACTGTCCGTCGTACGCTCCCCAGGTCCAAACCCTGTCGAAACGCGGCCGCTGTCCTTGGCAGTGCGGACAATGGTCTGCCAGCAAGGGCGGCAGCGTCATGCCACACCGCGTGCATCGCGGCACTTCGGCAAGTGGCGACAGGTCTTGCCGGCACTGCTGGCACAGCAATGCTTCGCCTGCCTGCACGTCAACTTCGCAGCCGCAATGGGCACAATGTGGCGGTGCGACGAGATCGATGAACCCTGCCGAGAGGGATCTTGCCGCGGAGGACAATCCCGTAAGAGCCCGATTGGCTTGTGGATACTTCACGCGAATTGGCATGTTCGCTCGGGTTGTTTTCCGACGATCGAATCGAAACGCTGCCGAAGGACTGGCCTCTTTCTAGCTGTCGAATAACTCAATTCGCCGACAACCGGTCTGTTTCGACGAGCCTCCGCATCATAGAATCTCGATGAAACGTCCTCGGTTTCGCGACCGAAGTAGTTCTTCAACAGGCTGCCATGCTGCTTCGGGGTCAGGAATTCCCACGAGGCTACACCTTTCTCAACCCCTTGTTTCTCGATGACCATCACGCATCTCGGGCTTAGCCAACGTGCCAGTTGGGCTGGCGATCAGCCCATCAGCCACTTGATGCACAAGGCGCTGTCGCATCCTGAACTGATTTCGCTGGCCGCGGGCTTTGTCGATCAGGATACCCTGCCGGTTGACCTATTGCGACAGGCTGTCGACTCGTTGTTGAGCGATCGTCGTCGCGGTCAGGCGGCTCTGCAATATGGCATAACTGCCGGACACACCCCTTTGCGAGAGATCGCACTCCAGCGGTGGCGCACATCAGACGGCAACCCCGAGAGTGAGCGCGACATCAGTGTCGATCAGGTGTTGATCACCGCCGGCAGCAACGAATTGCTGTATCTCTTGGGTGACACACTGTGCGACCCGGGAGACATCATCCTTGTCGCATCTCCTTGTTATTTCGTTTACCTGGGTCAGACAGGCAATATAGGAATTCGGACCATCGGAGTCACCGCCGACGAACAGGGCATGATTCCCGAGGCGCTCGAGGAGACTCTCCGGCGGATTGAAAACGACGGAGAGTTATCGCGCGTCAAGGCGATCTACTTGACCACTTATTTCAACAACCCCAGCACCGAGTCGTTGGCTGTCGAGCGGCGAGGGCCAATCGTCGAGATGGCGAAGCGGTGGTCTCGGGCGTTCCCGATTCGTGTCATCGAAGACGCCGCGTACCGTGAGTTGCGGTATAGCGTCGACGACATCCCAAGTTTGCGCTCCTTCGACGCCGAGGGCGACACGGTGATCGTGGCACAAACCTTTTCCAAGTCGTTTTCACCAGGAATTCGCGTCGGCTTCGGCATCTTGCCGCCCGATTTAGTTGCACCCTGCGCGGCGCAGAAGGGGAACATCGACTTTGGGGCGCCGAATTTTACGCAATGCGTGCTCGCCGAAGTCTTTGAACTTGGCTTGTTTGAAGAACATCTGGCGAATCTCCGCAAAGGCTATCAAGCCAAGCGGAACGCCATGGTGGATGCGTGCGACGAACATCTTGCACCGCTAGACGGCGTGTCGTTCACGCGACCCGGCGGCGGTCTGTATGTCTGGCTGACGTTGCCCGAGGAAGTCGACACCGGCCCCGATTCACCACTCTTCGATCGTGCGTTGGATGAGGGCATGCTCTACGTTCCAGGCGAATACTGCTACGCCACCGAAGGTGCGAGCGTCAAGCATCATCAGATCCGGCTTAGCTACGGAGTGCAGTCATGCGAACGGATTGGCGAAGGAATCGCCGCACTGGCAAGGGCCGTTCGAGCGGTGATTGCTTCGTCTTGAACGTGTGGAATCATTGCATGGCAAGTGGAAGCTTGAGCACATACACTCAGTCATGTAGGTCATGCACCCCGTGCATGACAACCGGGAGCCCTGCTTATTTGTCACGCACGGGGTGCGTGACCTACTTTGAAAAGAACATTGCCACGCCGCATCTGGGCAGGGACGCCGAGTTATGAGTCGCTTCGGGATCCGAATCATTGACCGCTACATGCTGCGACAGTTCGTGCAGGTGTTCTTTATTTGCTTCTGTAGCCTGACTGGGCTGTTTATCGTCTTCGATGCGTTTGCGAATCTCGACGAGTTCATGCAGCACGCAGGCGACGATGGCAATCTGCTGGCGATCATGGGCGAGTATTACGCGTACCGCTCGGTATATTTCTTCGATAAGACCAGTGGTCTGCTCGCGCTGATTTCGGCAATGTTCACCGTCACATGGATACGTCGGCACAACGAGCTGACGGCGCTCATGGCCGCGGGGGTCTCACGTGGCCGCGTCGTGGTGCCCGTCATTTTGGCGGCCATCACCATCAGCTTCATTGCCGCCGCGAGTCGAGAAGCGCTGCTGCCGCGCATTCAGCACGAGTTGAGCCGCGTTCCGAGAGATCTATCGGGCGACTTTGGGCAGATTTTTCGAGCCCGATACGACAACGAGACTGTCATTCTGATAGGCGGGAAGGAGGCCTACCGTCGAGATGCTCACATCAAGTCGCCTCAGTTCAACATGCCGCCCCGCTTGGCCACGTACGGAAATCAAATCGTCGCCGAAAATGCCTACTATCGTCCTGCCGATGCGGCCACGGGCCGGCCCTCGGGCTACTTGTTGCATGGAGTTCAGCGACCAAAGCATCTCTACTCCCAAGCGTCACTGTATCTTGACGAGCGACCGGTTGTGATCACACCGGCCGATCATCCCGAGTGGCTGGAAGCGGATCAGTGCTTCGTCGCCAGCAACATGGACTTTGAACAATTGACCGGCGGGACCGCGTGGCGACAGTTTTCATCAACCGCCGAACTTATCCGAGGGCTCCGCAACCCGAGCCTCGACTTTGGCCCTGACGTACGAGTTTCGATTCACCGTCGATTTGTCCAGCCGCTGCTGGATGTTACCCTGCTGTTCTTGGGGCTTCCGATGGTGATGCGCAGGGACACCAGCAACATGTTCTTGGCAATGGGGCTTTGCCTGGCGGCGGTCGCGGTGTTCATGGTCGTGGTGATCGCATGTCAATACTTGGGCGCGATCATGCTTGTCGGTACCGCAATGGCGGCATGGCTTCCGCTGATGATCTTTGTGCC